>JBGTGB010000112.1:0-12243 GCA_041746975.1 Haliea sp.
TGCTGTCACCGAGATAAACTTAGCCCAGAGAGGCAAGAAGAAGGCCGCGTAACCCGCTTCGCGGCCTAGCCCCACAGGGTCAACCAAAAGCGGACAACTCATGTGCTATAAAAACCGGACAGATCTATTTGCTACCAACAAAAAGTACCACTGCGCCTTGCCCTCGGCAGGGCGGAACGGGATAATACGCGCCCGTTGGAACCCCGGATTTCCCCGCAGACAGGTGGCAGACGAGTGAATGAACGCAAGCGAGAGCGCCCCGACGACTACTTCAGGGATTGGAAGGAGCGCGAGGCGCTGGCGGAGGGCATGATCCCGCTGGTGGGAGAGCTCTCCCGCCGCAAGAACGTCAAGTGTTACATCTACGGCAAGCCGCTGGTCAACCAGGCGGTGACCCAGATCATGAAGGACCACCGGTATGTGCGCCAGGTAGAGGAGAACGAGCTGTCCGAGTTTGAGACCTTCCCGGTGATCAAGGCCCTGTCGGAACTCAACCTCGGCCCCGCCCACATTGATATCGGCCGCCTCGCTGTGGAGTATTACGACAAGGGCGACGGCGCCGGCATGAGCGTCGAGGACTACGTCCGCCAGCAGGTGGCGGACCTGATTGGCGCCGACACCAAACCCGTGGCCGACCCGGTGGACGTCGTCCTCTACGGTTTCGGCCGTATCGGCCGCCTGATGGCCAGGATCATCATCGACAAGACCGACGGTGGCGACTCCATGCGCCTGCGCGCTGTAGTCGTGCGCAGGGGCAAGGCTTCAGACGACCTCCTCAAGCGCGCCAGCCTGCTGCGCCGGGATTCCGTGCACGGCGCCTTCGACGGTACCATCCGGGTCGATGAGGAGCGCCAGTCGTTTGTCGCCAACGGCAATGAGGTCAAGGTGATCTACGCCGACTCCCCCGCCAGCATCGACTACACCGCCTACGGCATCAACAACGCCATCCTGGTGGACAATACCGGTGCCTGGCGCGATGAAGCCGGCCTCTCCCAGCACCTGCAGGCGAAAGGTGTCAGCAAGGTTATCCTCACCGCGCCGGGCAAGGGCGAGATGAAAAATGTGGTTGCCGGGATCAACAACAATGTGATCGAGGATAGCGACCGGATTATCTCCGCCGCCTCCTGCACCACCAATGCCATTGTGCCCCCGCTGAAGGCCATGGACGACCAGTTCGGCATCATCAGCGGTCACGTGGAAACCGTGCACGCCTACACCAACGACCAGAACCTTACCGACAATTACCATCATGCGGACCGCCGCGGCCGCAGCGCGCCCCTGAACATGGTTATCACTGAAACCGGCGCGGCCAAGGCGGTTGCCAAGGTCCTGCCGCAGCTCGCCGGCAAGCTCACCGGCAATGCGATCCGGGTGCCGATACCGAACGTGTCCATGGCAATACTTAATCTGACCCTGGGCAAGGCTACGACCAAGGACGAGGTCAACGAGTTCATGCGTCATATGGCGCTGCACTCCGATATGCGCAAGCAGATCGACTACTCCAACTCGCCGGAGGTGGTTTCCAGCGATTTTGTGGGTTCCCGCCACGCCTGTATATTTGATGCCCAGGCCACGATCGTCAACGGCACCCAGGCGGTGCTGTACCTGTGGTACGACAACGAGTTTGGCTATAGCTGCCAGGTGTACCGGATTCTGGAGCAAATGGCGGGCATCAACTACGCCCGCTATCCAAAGAAGTCACTGGCGCGATAAAAGTTGTTCAAAATCAAAAGGCTGTTGCCCTGTGCAGTGGCCTTTGGGAGGCGGATTCGGCTATAATGCCGCCGCTCCCCGACACGGTCCCGGCCGTCACAATCTTACTTTTGAATCCGAAGGCAGATCGTATGATCAAGATTAAGCGGGGCATGGACATCCCCATCCAGGGCGCTCCGAAACAAGCCATTGAAGACGCCACCGCGGCGCGTGCCGTTGCCTTGGTCGGGCCCGACTACGTTGGCATGAAGCCGACCATGGAGGTCGACGAGGGTGATCGGGTCAAGGCCGGCCAGCTGCTGTTCACTGACAAGAAAACCGAGGGCGTACGCTACACAGCCCCCGCCGGCGGCGTCGTCGCGGCCATCAATCGCGGTGCCCGCCGGGCCCTGCAGTCGGTGGTGATCGAGGTCGAGGGCGACGCCTCGGAAAGCTTTCCCTCCTGGAGCGCCGAAGAAGCCCGGAGCCTGGACCCTCAGGCAATCCGCGACCATCTCAATCTCAGCGGCCAGTGGACTGCGCTGCGCACGCGCCCCTACAGCCGGGTGCCCGCCCTGGATGGCGAGGCAGCGGCTATTTTTATCACCGCGATGGATACCCATCCGCTGGCGCCAGACCCTACCGTCATTACCGCCGAGGAACCCGAGGCCTTCGCTCTGGGCCAGGACCTGCTCGCGCGCCTCACCAACGGCAAAGTATATCTCTGTGCCGCCCCGGGCGCGGAACTGCCGCAGGGACAGGCCGGCAATATCGAGCTTGCGGAATTTGACGGCCCCCACCCCGCGGGCCTCGCGGGCACCCACATTCATTTTATCCTCGGCGGCGTCAGCCCGACAAAAGTCGTCTGGACCATCGGCTACCAGGAAGTGATCGCCTTTGGACGCCTGTTCCTGGACGGCCAGATCCACACCACGCGGGTGATCGCCCTGGCCGGGCCCCAGGTGGAGAATCCACGCCTGCTGCGCACCCGTCTGGGTGCTGACCTGCAGGCGCTATGCGCCGGTGAGCTGAAGGAGGGCGACAATCGTGTCATTTCCGGATCCGTCCTCGGCGGCCGCCGGGTGCAGGCACCAACTGCCTATCTGGGCCGCTATCACAACCAGGTAACCGCCTTGCTCGAGGGGCGTGATCGCGCATTCATGGGCTGGCTGTCACTGGGGACTGAAAAGCACTCGAGCCTCGGCATTTACCTGAGCAGCCTGTTTGGGCTCAAGCCCCTCGCCATGACCACGACCACCAACGGCAGCCAGCGCGCCATGGTGCCGGTGGGCACCTACGAGACCGTGGTGCCGCAGGACTACCTGCCCACCCACCTGTTGCGGGCACTGATCGTCGGCGACACCGAAACCGCCCAATCTCTGGGCTGTCTTGACCTCGACGAGGAGGACCTGGCGCTGTGCACCTATGTATGCCCCGGCAAGTACGAGTACGGTCCCATTTTGCGGGACAACCTGACACGCATTGAGAAGGAGGGTTAGACCGTGGGACTGCGCAAGATCCTGGACGGTGTCGAGCACCATTTCGAAGAAGGTGGCCGCTACAAGAAGTGGTACCCACTCTACGAAGCGGTGGACACTATTTTCTACTCGCCCGCCTCGGTAACCCGGAGTACGGCTCATGTGCGCGACGGGATCGACCTAAAGCGCATCATGATCACGGTATGGTTCGCCGCGTTCCCGGCAATGTTTTACGGCATGTACAACCTGGGCTTCCAGGCCAACGACATCCTTGCGGCCAGCGGCGGCCAGGTCGAGGGCTGGCGCGGCAGCCTGATTGCCACTTTCGGTGGCTACGATCCCACCAGCCTGTGGGACTGTCTCTTCTTCGGCGCCCTCTACTTCCTGCCCATCTACTTCGTCACTTTCGTGGTCGGTGGCTTCTGGGAAGTGCTGTTTGCGATGAAACGCGGCCACGAGGTCAATGAGGGTTTCTTCGTTACCTCGATCCTGTTCGCCCTGATCTGTCCCCCTGATGTCCCTCTGTGGCAGGTGGCGCTGGGCATCAGCTTTGGCGTGGTGATCGGCAAGGAAGTGTTTGGCGGCACCGGCAAGAACTTCCTCAACCCGGCGCTGACCGGCCGCGCGTTTCTTTACTTCGCCTACCCGGCGCAAATGTCCGGTGACGCGGTATGGACCGCGGTGGACGGCTACACTGGCGCCACCCCGCTGTCTGTAGTGGCCTCCGATGGCATGGCGGCCCTGCAGCAGCAGATCACCTGGATGCAGGCCTTCACCGGCTCCATTCCCGGCTCCATCGGAGAGACCTCCACTCTGGCGATCCTGATCGGCGGCGCACTGCTGCTGGTGACCCGCATAGCGTCCTGGCGCATCGTCGCGGGTGTGTTTCTGGGCATGGCGGCGCTGTCGACCCTGTTCAACATCATCGGCTCCGACACCAACCCGGCTTTTGCCATGCCCTGGTACTGGCACCTGGTGGTGGGTGGCTTCGCCTTCGGCATGATGTTTATGGCCACCGACCCGGTGTCCGCGGCCTACACCAATACCGGCAAGTTTGCCTATGGCATTCTTATCGGCCTGATGTGCGTATTGATCCGCGTCGCCAACCCGGCGTTTCCCGAGGGCATCATGCTGGCGATCCTGTTCGCCAACCTGTTTGCTCCGCTCATGGACCACTTCGTGATCCAGTCCAACATCAAACGGAGGCTTGCCCGTGTCCAAGAATGACGGCATCAGTAAAACCCTGCTGGTCGCCTTCGCCCTCTGCATTGTCTGCTCGGTGGTGGTATCCACCGCGGCGGTAATGCTGAAGCCAGCCCAGGAAGCCAACAAGACCCTGGATCGCAAGCGCAATATCCTCGCCGCGGCGGGGATGCTTGAAGAGGGCGTGTCCATCGAGGAGCAGTTCGCCCAGATCCAGACCCGCGTCGTCGATCTGCGCAACGGCCGCTTCACCGATGACGTCGACCCGGCCAGCTACGAACCGGTGAAGGCCGCGAGAGACCCGTCTCGCTCCATGAACTTGAGCCAGGGTGAGGATATTGCCGGTATTGGCCGCCGCGAGGACTACGCTCTGGTCTACCTGGTGGAAACCGCCAGCGGGGAACTGGACAAGGTTATCCTGCCGGTGCGCGGTTATGGGCTTTGGTCCACGATGCTCGGGTTTATCGCCCTGGAGGCGGACGCCAACACCGTGGCCGGACTCGGCTTCTACGAGCACGGCGAGACCCCCGGCCTTGGCGGGGAGATAGACAACCCTCGCTGGAAGTCCCAGTGGCCAGGCAAACAGGTCTACCGCGACGGCGAAGTTGAACTCGCCCTGGCCAAGGGCAGTGTGGATCCCGACAGCGCTGACGCGCCCTGGCGGGTCGATGGCCTGTCCGGGGCCACTCTCACTGCCCGTGGTGTCACCTATCTGGTGCAGTTCTGGCTGGGTCAACAGGGCTACGAGCCGTTTCTCAATAATCTGAAAGCCGGGGAGGCCTGACATGATGAGCATGAAAGACACGCTGGTGCACCCGATCTTCAAGGACAATCCGATTGCCCTGCAGATCCTGGGCATCTGCTCCGCACTGGCTGTGACCTCTTCGCTGCAGGTAACGGCGGTCATGTGCATTGCCCTGACCTCGGTTGCCGGCTTTGCCAGCCTGTTCATCTCCACGATACGGGCCCACATTCCCGGCAGCATCCGCATTATCGTGCAGATGACCATTATCGCCTCACTGGTGATCGTGGTGGATCAGATCCTGAAGGCGGTTGCCTACGACATCAGCAAACAGCTCTCCGTATTTGTCGGCCTGATCATTACCAACTGCATCGTGATGGGGCGCGCGGAAGCCTTTGCCATGAAGAATCCGCCGCTGCCCAGCTTTGTAGACGGCATCGGCAACGGGCTCGGCTACAGCGTGGTATTGCTGGCCGTCGCCTTCTTCCGCGAGCTGTTTGGCTCCGGCAAGCTGTTCGGCTTTGAAATACTGCCGCTGGTTACCGAGGGCGGCTGGTACAACCCCAACGGTTTGCTGCTGCTGCCCCCGAGCGCGTTCTTCCTGATCGGTGCATTCATCTGGATCCTGCGCAGCTATGACAAGAAGCAGGTCGAGGAACCCGACTTCCGCATGGCCAAGCACACGGCAGCTGAGGAGGGCGCATAATGGAAGGGTATCTGAGTCTTTTCATTCGCGCAGTTTTCATCGAGAACATGGCGCTGGCCTTTTTCCTCGGCATGTGTACCTTCCTGGCGATCTCCAAGAAAGTGCAGGCGGCCATCGGCCTCGGCATCGCGGTGATCGTGGTACTGACCATCACCGTGCCGGTGAACAACCTGATTTACAACTACCTGCTGGCGGACGGCGCCCTGGCCTGGGCCGGGCTGCCGGATGTGGACCTGAGCTTCCTCGGCCTGCTGTCCTACATCGGCGTGATCGCGGCAATTGTCCAGATCATGGAAATGTTTCTCGACAAGTATGTGCCGGCGCTCTACAACGCGCTGGGGGTGTTCCTGCCCCTGATCACGGTGAATTGCGCCATTCTCGGCGGCGTCCTGTTCATGGTGGAGCGCGACTACACCTTCGGCGAGAGCGTCGTGTTTGGTTCCGGCGCGGGTGTCGGCTGGGCGCTGGCGATCGTGGCCCTGGCGGGTATTCGCGAGAAACTCAAATACAGTGATGTGCCCGACGGCTTGCAGGGGCTGGGCATAACCTTTATCACTGTGGGTCTGATGTCGCTGGGCTTCATGTCCTTCGGCGGTATGAACCTCTAGACGGGTGTTGTTATGAATCTGACGATTATACTTGGCGTCTCCATGTTCACGGTGACGGTGCTCACGCTGGTCGCGATTATTCTGGCCGCGCGCTCGCGCCTGGTCAGCAGTGGCCAGGTGTCCATCGAGATTAACGGCGAAAAGACCATACATGTGGCGGCCGGGGGCAAGCTGCTGCAGACCCTGTCCGAAACTGGCCTGTTCCTGCCCTCCGCCTGCGGCGGTGGCGGCACCTGCGCCCAGTGCAAGTGCATCATCACCGAGGGCGGCGGAGCCATGCTGCCCACCGAGGAAAACCACTTTACCCGCCGCGATGCGAAAGAGGGATGGCGCCTGAGCTGCCAGGCCGCGGTGAAGCAGGACATGAAGATCAAGGTTCCGGAGGAGGTGTTCGGGGTCAAGCAGTGGGAGTGCACAGTCGACAGCAACCCCAATGTCGCCACCTTCATCAAGGAGCTGACCCTGCGCCTGCCGGAGGGGGAAAACGTGGACTTCCGTGCCGGCGGCTATGTGCAGCTTGAGTGCCCGCCGCATCATGTCAAGTTCGAGGACTTCGATATCGAGGAGGAGTACCGCGGGGACTGGGAGCGCTTCGGCTTCTTCAAGCTGGAGTCGGTGGTGAAGGAGACCACCATCCGCGCCTACTCCATGGCCAACTACCCCGAGGAGCGCGGCGTGGTGAAGTTCAATATCCGCATCGCCACCCCACCTCCAGGCAGTGAGGGCATTCCTCCCGGCATCATGTCGTCCTGGGTGTTCAACCTGAAGCCCGGTGACAAGGTGAAGGTCTACGGGCCGTTCGGTGAATTCTTCGCCAAGGATACCGACGCGGAGATGATCTTTGTTGGCGGCGGTGCCGGCATGGCGCCCATGCGCTCACATCTCTTCGACCAGCTCAAGCGCCTGAACAGCAAACGCAAGATTACGTTCTGGTATGGCGCGCGTTCGCTGAAAGAAATGTTCTATGTCGAAGACTACGACGGGCTGGCAGCGGAGAACGACAACTTCGAATGGCACGTGGCCCTGTCGGACCCCCAGCCCGAGGACAATTGGGATGGCCTCACCGGCTTTATCCACAATGTGCTGTTTGAGGAGTACCTGAAGAACCATCCGGCACCGGAGGATTGCGAGTACTACATGTGTGGCCCACCGATGATGAATGCTGCGGTGATCCGCATGCTCACCGACCTGGGCGTAGAACCGGAAAACATCCTGCTGGACGACTTCGGCGGCTGATGACTTTTATGCCCCAACGGCAAAGCCACTCTTCGGGGTGGCTTTTTTATAGGTCCGCCCTCGCAGTCCTGGCACTGGCCGCGCTGCTGCTTGGGGGATGCCAGCGCCAGTCCCTGTCGGTGGAACTGTCCGGAGCAACAATGGGAACCACCTGGCACGTGACCTACCAGCCGGTGGCGGGCGGGACCGAGCCCGCCGCAATCCAGGCGGAGCTCGAAACCTTGCTGGCAGCAGTCAATGACAGCATGTCGACCTGGCAGCCGGATTCAGAGATCAGTCGCTTCAACCGCTCATCCCCGGGTGAATGGTTTCCCGTGTCCGCGCCCTTTGCCGAGGTCGTGGCGGCGGCCCTGGCAATCGGCGAGCTAAGTGGAGGTGCCTACGATGTTACGGTAGGCCCGCTGGTAGAGCTCTGGGGTTTCGGCCCCGCCCAGCCGCGCATTGACCTGCCCAGCGACGCAGCCATAGACGAGCGCCGGGAGCAGGTCGGACAGCAGTTCCTCGAGCTGGACACCGACCGGGGGCGCCTGCGACGCCTGCGGGAGGTGGAGCTGGATCTCTCGTCCATTGCCAAGGGCTACGCGGTGGATGTTCTGGCGCAAGCGTTGGCAGCGCAACAAATTGCGGATTTCCTGGTCGAAGTAGGGGGCGAGATGCGCGTGGCAGGCCTGAGTGCCAGGGGCGATGCCTGGCGGGTGGCGGTTGAACGGCCGCAACCGGGAGCGCGCTCGGTCGCTTTGGGCATTGCCCTGACCGATGCGGCAGTGGCCACGTCCGGTGACTATCGCAACTATTTTGAAGTTGATGGCCGCCGCTACTCCCACAGCATCGACCCGCGCAGCGGCCGGCCGGTACAGCACGATTTGGTGTCGGTCACGGTGATCGCCGCTGACTGCATGCACGCTGATGCCTGGGCCACGGCGTTGACTGTGCTCGGGACCGAGGACGCATTGGCACTGGCCGAGGCCCAGGGCCTCGCGGTATATTTGCTGCGCCGCGACGGTGAGCGTATCGTGCCCCTTTACTCAAGCGCTTTCGAGCCCTGGCTGGAAGTGTCTAACCAGACTCACTAGCGGCTATTGAACCCGCAAGGAAGAAAGCTATGACCACATTCATTCTCAGTGTCGTATTTATCGGCATATTCATGGGCATCATGGCTATTGGAGTCATCATGGGCCGGGGTCCGATCAAGGGCTCCTGCGGTGGTATGGGTGCGCTTGGTTTCGACACGGCCTGTGACATCTGCGGCGGCAATCCCAGGCTCTGCGAGGAAGAGACTCGAGATGGCAAGCGCACTCCTGCAGATACCGACCAGTTCTATTCCGCCGACCGCTAACCACCGGCGCAACAGGTCCGCTCTGGCACTCATTCCCTGAACGCGCGCTATATACTTTTTGTCGGCTTGCGCTACAGCTTCAGCCGCAAACGCAACCGTTTCGCCAGCATTATTGCCCTGGTATCCATGTTGGGCATGGTCCTGGGTGTTGCCAGCCTGATCACGGTGCTGGCAATCATGAACGGATTTGCCGGGGAACTGCGCGGGCGCATCCTGTCGCTGGTACCTCACGGCTATATAGAGCCCGCGGACAAGGGGCTTCTGGCCGATTGGCAGCAGCTGGCAACCACCCTCGAGACCCAGCCCCAGATCCTTGCCCTTGCGCCCTATATCAGCGACAAGGTCATTCTTGCCGGGCCCTCCCAGCTGCGCGGCGCG
The DNA here is from genome assembly GCA_041746975.1 of Haliea sp. Taxonomy (GTDB): domain Bacteria; phylum Pseudomonadota; class Gammaproteobacteria; order Pseudomonadales; family Halieaceae; genus Haliea. The sequence goes on from JBGTGB010000112.1 coordinate 9,380, forward strand.
GTCCTCACCGCAATCGATCCCGTCCTCGAGGCGGGCGTATCCGGGGTTGAGGCGGCGATGCTAAACGGCAGCCTGGACATTCTGGAGGGGGAGCCCTTCAGTGTGGTGCTGGGGATCAGCCTGGCCCGTGCCCTGGGAGTGGGCCCGGGCGACAGCGTCGAGGTCACTATCCCCAGGCTTACGGTCACACCTCTGGGTACCTTTCCGCGCAGCAAACGCCTGCGGGTCGCGGGTCTGTTCCAGATCAACGCCCAACCCGACGGTTACCAGGCCTATGTCTCGCTGCGCACCGGTCAGCGCCTGTTTGCCGCCGGTAGCGGGGTCGGCGGCCTGCAGGTCCGCACAGCGGATCTGATGACGGCTCCACGCCAGTTGACGGCCCTTACGCCGATTCTGCCCCAGGGCCTGGTCGTGCGCGACTGGAGCCAGACCCAGGGCAGTCTGTTCCGGGCAGTGAAAATGGAAAAGATCATGGTAGGTTTGCTGCTTTTGAGCGTGGTCGCGGTGGCTGCCTTCAACATCGTTTCCTCCCTGGTCATGTCGGTGGCGGAAAAGCGGGGCGACATCGCCGTGCTACGAACCATGGGCGCCCGCGCGGGTGGCATCATGGGTATTTTTGTCGCCCACGGGCTGGGCCTGGCCGCGGCCGGTATCGGCTGCGGGACGCTGCTGGGCGTGCTGCTGGCCAGCAATATTGCCGCGGTTACCGCCAGGCTGGAGGGCTGGCTGGGAGTGAAGCTGTTCGACCCCGCGGTTTACTTCATCAGCGAGCTGCCGGCGGTGCTGCTGTGGCAGGACGTGTCCTGGGTTATCGCCGCCGCCCTGCTGCTGAGCCTTGCCGCGACCCTGTACCCGGCCTGGCGCGCCGCCCGTATCGCTCCCGCCGAGGTCTTGCGTTATGAATGATTCCGCCGTACTCCGTGCGGACCGTCTGGGCCGGGTCTACCGCGACGGCAATCGCGAGGTCCAGGTGCTGGATGGCCTGGAACTGGCGCTGTACGCGGGGGAAAAAGTGGCCATCATCGGCGCCTCCGGCTCCGGCAAGTCGACCCTGCTCAACCTGCTCGGCGGCCTCGATGAACCCAGCGCCGGGCGAGTGCTGATGCGCGGGCAGGATCTCGCGGCCCTGGGCGAAAGCGCCCTGTGCCGCTGGCGCAATCGCCCTCTGGGCGTTGTTTACCAGTTCCACCACCTGCTGCCAGAGTACGATGCCAGGGACAACGTGGCCATGCCCCTGCTCATCGGTGGGGCCCGCCGGCGCGAGGCATGGCAGCAGGCGGAGAGCATGCTCTCTGGAGTCGGTATGGGCCATAGACTACAGCATCGCCCCGGCGAGTTATCCGGCGGTGAGCGCCAGCGGGTGGCCATCGCCAGGGCGCTGGTAACCAGTCCGGACTGCGTCCTTATGGACGAGCCCACCGGAAACCTGGACCCGGAGTCGGCGGCGCAGGTGCTGGCCCTGATCGATTCCCTCAGCGCCGGCAGCACCGCGTTCGTGGTGGTTACCCATGACCCGGTCATCGCCGGGCGCATGGACCGCACTCTGGAATTGCTGCAGGGCACCCTGGTGGAGCGCGCCCGTGAGCCGGCTTGAGCTGCTGCGGATAGCGCTGCGCTACAGCTTTGCCTTCGGTCGCGGCTATCTGTCCACCTTTCTGTCGTCACTCTCTACCCTGGGCCTGGTGCTGGCTATCGGCCTGCTGATTGCAGTGCTGTCGGTCATGAACGGGTTCGACAAGGAAATGCGCGAGCGGATCCTGGCGCTGGTTCCGCATATCACCGTCTACGGCCAGCAGCCCCTGCAGGACTGGCAATCACTCGCGGCGAACCTGCAGCTGCATCCGGACATTGTCTCTGCGGTCCCCTTTGTCGAGTTTGACGCCCTGTTCCTGCGCGGCAACGCCATCGAGACTGCGATCGGCATGGGCCTGGAACCTGGAGCGGGCCAGGGCTTGCTGGCCGCGTTGCCGACGTCCCTGCAGACACAGTTTGCCGCAGGGGAGGATGGGCTGCTGCTCGGCAGCGGGCTCGCCGAGCGGCTGGGGGCCCGGCTAGGCGACACCCTGACCCTGATTGTGCCGACAGTCGGTGGAGGTGGCCCGACGGCCACCCGCTTCGTTACGGTCACCCTGGTCGGAGTGCTGGCGACCGGTACCGAGCTGGACGAGGCGGCGGCAGTGGTTCACCTGGCCCAGGCGGCGGAACTGGCGGGACTCGATGGCGGCGTCAGTGGCCTGCAGTTGCGGACCAGGGATCTGTTCGGAGTCAATCGCCTGGGCTGGGAGCTGCTTGGCGAGCTGCCCTCAGGTTACTACACCACCAACTGGATGATGACGCACGGCAACCTGTATGCCGCGATCCAGCTCTCACGGGACCTGGTCAGTATCCTGCTGTTCTCCATCATCGCGGTCGCTGCCTTCAATGTGGTGTCGTCCCTGGTACTGGTGGTGTTCGACAAGCAGGGCGATATCGCCATCCTGCGCACGCTGGGGGCGTCGGGTGCTGATATCACCTGGATCTTCATCCTTCAGGGGGCCATGATCGGCATGGTGGGAGTGGTATTGGGAGCACTCTGCGGCGTGCTCCTGAGCCTTGGCATTCCGCCCCTGGTAGCAGGCCTGGAACAGCTGCTGGGGCTGCGTTTTCTCAGCACGGACGTCTACCCGGTGTCATTCCTGCCAGTCGATATATTGTTCGCGGATGTCGCCTTGGTCTGTGCCGTCGCCTTCTCCATGTGCGTCCTCGCGGCGCTCTATCCTGCGCGCCGTGCAGCGCGCCTCGCGCCGGCCCTTATTCTTCACCAGGAGCGGGTGTAGCGGGCGCTCGCCTGGCGCGACGCCGGCCTAACAGGCCGTGGCGGGCGC
>JBGTGB010000113.1:0-18665 GCA_041746975.1 Haliea sp.
GATGACGCCCTCCGCTACACGATGTGGTCGTGGAAGGGTCGTGCTGGACTGATAAATCGACAAGCCCAATGCCTGTCTCCCGTTTAGGGGTGGGGAAATTTACTTCGGCGGTTTTGGGGTAGTTTTACATCGGCAGTTACACCGATCCCAGTCATTGCCTTGACCTGAGGAGCCGGATGCGGGAGTTCCGCACGTCCGGATCTGTGGGAGCCCCGGTGGAGCAATCCCCGGGGCTACCCGACTTCAGAGTCCCATCCAGCGATGAAGCGACTAGCCGGCGACCGTCGATTGGACCAGTGGAATCACGACCGCGAAGGTAATAATACTGAGCAGCACGGTGTGGGCGGACTGACCGCGCTCCAGGCGCCCGATTCTCTGGTCGAGGCCGACAATGCTCTGATCGGTCTGCCCGAATCGCTGGTCTATCCGTTCCATGTGCAAGTCGAAATGATCGCGGGTGACCACATTGTGTCGAGCTGCTGGGAAAGCATACGTGTCATGCCTCTGGCGACGGCTCCCGCATCCAGGCGGGTATATCTCTCTGGCTGTGGAGTACCCGCCAAACATCAAGGTGGTTCTCGCGCTCGAGATAAAATACGACCCATGGGTATTTCCCCAACTGCCAGCAGCGTAGATCCGCAAGGTCAAGCTGGTGAGCAAAGCGCGGCGAACCGCTGGAGGGGTATCGGCTAATGTGGGCGTAGGCGGCCTCCAGCGCGTCAATGAAACCCAGCGCGGCTGGGGTGGCGCCCTGTTCGAGGTACCAGGCAATTGCTTCATCTATATCGCGATTGGCCTGCCGTCGTGGGACAACCGGCTTGACCTTCACCCGCGCGATTCGGCCTTGAGAGCCTGCTCGCGCAGGCCTGCGAAGTACGAAGCATCGGCAGGACCGGCAGGCGCCGAACCCACACCCTCGAGCAGCAGTTTGCGCAGATGCAAGCGCTCCTGATCCTTTAGGATCAGCTCCCGCACGTACTCGCTACTGGTGCCGTAGGCACCTTGACTGACCTGCGTATCAACGAAGGCCTTGAGTGCTGCTGGCAGTGAGATGTTCATAGTGCTCATGGGGAGAAGATTAGGCGCCTTGGCAAAAAATGGCAAGAGGACTAACCGGCAACCATAGACTGCAGCAGCGGAATCACAACCGCCAGCGTGATGATGCTGAGCAGGACCGTGTGGGCAGACAGGCTCTTCTCCACGCTCGAGAGTCGGCCCTCCACCCGATCCAGGCGCCCACCGACCTGCTGAAACCTCTGGTCAACATGCGCCATGGTCAGATCAAAGTGCTCTCTGGTCACCAGCGATTCAACCTGATGCGAAACCATAAGCGTCATGCCCCTCGCGATGGCCTCCGCCTGCTGGCGGGAAAGCCCCACGGATTCGAGATCACGGGAATAGGCTAGCACATCGAATGCGGGTTGCGGCACGGCTGGCCTCTTCATCCGGGAACGTGTCGACTCAACCATTATCCAAGCTGGCTGGGCCTACGCAACCATCAAATGTGGCCAGTGGGGCGTGTCATCAAGGGTGGCAAAGCATTGTACGGAAACAGGATTAATGGTAATACGGGTATTACCAACACCTTCGAGGGAGGAGTCATGGAAACCGAGACCAGCAAGTTGACTTCCAAGTATCAGGCGACCATTCCGGAGGCGGTACGCAAGGCAATAGGCCTGCAGGCGGGCGACCGCATTGCCTTCGATATTGAGGATGGTGTGATCCGTCTGCGCAAGGCTGTTCCCCTTGACCTGGAATACTGCCAGGCCCTGGAAGGAACCCTGAGCGAGTGGAATACCGCCGAGGATCAAGCGGCCTACCGTGACCTATGAGGCCTTCGATGTCGTTGTGGTGCCGTTCCCTTTTACTGATCGGCTGACGGAAAAACGGCGCCCGGCACTGGTACTCTCCGCTGGCGGGCGCTTCAACGCTGTTGCGGGGCACGCGGTGATGGCGATGATCACCAGCGCCCGTCATTCCAGCTGGCCCCTGGATGTCGATATCAGGGACCTTAAAGCCGCCGGGCTACCGGCGGCCTCGCTGGTGCGGATGAAGCTGTTTACCCTGGACTTGCGGCTGGTGATCCGCAAGGCAGGTGCACTGCACCCCGAAGATGCCAGCAGGGTGCGGGAAGCGCTGGGTGAATTGCTCGGCCAAAATTAAGAGCAACGTATACACCCCTGCACCGGTGTTGCCGCGGAGACAGATCTTGAGAGCCTGGCGTGACTTATCTCTCCTTGATTCAATACCTGGTGGCTCTTATAACCGAAAAACGTCTCCGCGGAGATTCGGAGCCCCATCCGGCCATTAAGCGACTAGCCAGCAACCGTCGATTGGATCAGTGGAATCACGACGGCGAGTGTAATGATACTGAGCAGGACCGTGTGGGCAGACAGGCTCTTCTCCACAGCCGAGAGCCGACCCTCCATCCGATCCAGGCGCCCGTCCACCTGCTGAAACCTCTGGCCAACATGTGCCATGGTCAGATCAAAGTGTTCTTTGGTGACCAGCGATTCAACCTGATGCGAAACCATAAGCGTCATGCCCCTGGCGATGGCCTCCGCCTGCTGGCGGGAAAACCCCGTAGACTCAAGATCACGCGAGTAGGTTAGCACATCGAATGCGGGTTGCGGCACGGGTGGCCTCTCCGTCCGGGAATGTGACGACTCCACAATTATCCAAGATGGCTGGCTACAGGCAACCATCAAATGTGGCCAATCGCCCCCTCTCGTGGATGTTATTCCCGCTGGCAGCAATCACAAGTTTTGCCGCCCTTGCTGTAGCGTCCGCCGGGCCGCGCGGCTAAGCTGTGCGGTCAGTTGTGGCCATCGGGTCTCGAGGGTTTGAGGAAATCGTGCCGACAATCGTAGTAGCCCCAATGCTGGTGTGGCCGTGGACCGCCTAGCCAGCCTGGCGCTGCGTTGCGCCACCCTGTTTGGCAAGTCCATTCTGGTGTTTGTGCTGGCGCGCTATCTGGAGCCGACCCAGGTTGGGCTGTACGGACTTCTGGGCGCGACCATTTCATACGCCCTCTATATGGTGGGTCTGGATTTCTACACCTATTCGACCCGCGAAATCATCAAACACGACAGGGCTGTGTGGGGCCGGCTGTTGAAGAGCCAGGCTGCCCTGAGCGGGTGGATGTACCTGGTAGTCACGCCCATTGTCCTGGTCGTTTTTGCCTACGATTTGCTGCCCTGGCAATTGCTCGGCTGGATGGTCGTTCTGCTGCCTCTGGAGCACCTGAATCAAGAGCTGACCCGCCTGCTGATTGCGCTTTCCAGGCCCGTGCGGGCGGGCTGGGTCATGTTTCTGCGCAGCGGATTCTGGCCCCTCATGCTGGCAGGCCTATTCGTCTGGATAACGGAGCTGAGAAGTCTGGACACTGCACTTACACTGTGGATAGGCAGCAGCCTTGCGGCCTGCTGTCTGGGCATAGTGACGGTCAGGCACATGGGAACCTCTGGCTGGCGGGAAGCTGTCGATTGGGCCTGGGTCAGGCAGGGGGTCAAGATCGCCTCGGTGCTGTTGCTGGGAACGCTCGCGTTGCGCGGAGTGTTCACGCTTGACCGGTACTGGCTGGAAGCGCTGCAGGGTTTGGATGTTGTGGCAGCCTACGTCGTCTTCATTGCAGTGGCAGGCGTCCTCAGCGCATTTCTCGATTCCGCAGTATTCAATTTCCAGTACCCCGCGTTGATCCTGCACTGGAACCAACGCAACCCCGCTGAGTTCAGGAGGGGTACGATGAATATGCTTGTACAGTCCATTTTGGTCGCGGCGGCCTATTGTGCGGTGGCACTGCTGTTGATAGATGTGCTGCTGGTGTGGCTGCAGAATGACCTCTATGTCAGATACGTGGACCTGTTTCCCTGGCTCCTGGCCGCCATGACCTTGTACTCCCTGTCCATGATCCCCCACTACGCGCTGTACGCGGCGAAGTCAGACCGGGTGATCGCTACCAGTCATCTCGGGGCACTGATGGCTTTCGTACTCGCTACCGCAGCAGCCTCCACGGCCAGCAGGGAATGGGCCGTCGTTGTGGGTCTTAACGCTGCATTTTCTTGGATGCTGGTACACAAGACTTGGTACTATATGAAGCACATCCCTGGCGAATATCGTCTGCCGGGAGGAAACGGATCATGAACGGGCGCAAGGCATGCTGACTGGAAAATCACTGCTGGTGACGGGCGGAACCGGGTCTTTTGGCCATACATTCATCCCCATGTCCCTGGCGCGTTACAACCCGAAAAAAATCATCGTGTTCTCGCGGGATGAAATGAAGCAGTGGGAAATGGCCAAGCTGTTCCAGGACGACCCGCGCATCCGCTTCTTCATTGGCGATGTCCGTGACAAAGACCGTCTGTATCGTGCCCTGGATGGCGTGGATTACGTGGTACACGCGGCGGCGACGAAAATCGTACCAACCGCGGAATACAACCCTTTTGAGTGCGTAAAGACCAATATCAATGGCGCCATGAACGTCATCGACGCGTGCCTGGACAAAGGCGTCAAGCGGGTAGTCGCGCTCTCAACGGACAAGGCCAGCAGCCCGATCAACCTGTATGGCGCCACCAAGCTCGCATCTGACAAGCTGTTTGTGGCCGGCAATTCCTATGCCGGTGGGCATGATACGCGTTTCGCTGTCGTTCGCTATGGCAACGTCATGGGCTCCCGTGGCTCCGTTCTGCCATTCTTCCTGTCACTTAGGGAGACCGGCGTTATGCCCATAACCGATGAGCGCATGACCCGTTTTATGATTTCGCTGGAGGAAGGCGTAGAACTGGTCTGGCATGCCCTTGAAGACATGGAGGGCGGTGAAATCTATGTCAGGAAGATACCTTCCATGAAGGTGGTGGACATGGCCCGGGTTGTCGCCCCGGATGCCAGGCACGAAATTGTTGGCATTCGTCCGGGAGAGAAACTGCACGAGCAGATGATTGGGCTGGAGGACGCCCACTACACTTACGAATACGAGAGCTATTATAAAATTCTGCCCGCCATTCACGGCTGGAGCGCCTGCCCTAAGCGCATCAAGAATGGCAGCAGGGTGAGCGACGGCTTCAGCTACACCAGCGACTCCAACCCTGAGTGGATGCAGCCCGAGGTGCTGCGGGCATGGCTGGCCAGGAATCTGCAGGATATTGGCAGGATCTGATGATTCCCTACGGTCGTCAGGACATCCAGCAAGCCGATATCGACGCGGTAGTGGAAGTGCTGCGCTCGGATTTTCTGACACAGGGCCCTGTCGTGCCGGAGTTTGAGCGTGCCGTCGTGGAGAAGGTCGGCGCGAAGCATGCCGTGGCGGTCAACAGCGCAACATCTGCCCTGCACATTGCCTGCCTGGCTCTGGGCCTCGGCCCCGGTGACTGGCTGTGGACCTCACCAATCACGTTTGTTGCCTCGGCCAATTGCGGCTTGTATTGCGGCGCCCGCGTTGATTTCGTGGATATAGACCCGCTGACCAACAATATGTGCGCCAAGGCGCTGGCGACCAAGCTTGAGCAGGCCAGGCAAGAGGGGCGATTGCCTAAGATTCTGGTGCCGGTACATCTTGCGGGCCAGTCCTGTGACATGGCCGCGATTCATGCGCTATCCGAGAAGTACAGGTTCCATATTATCGAAGATGCATCCCACGCCATCGGTGGCAAGTACCTGGGCGAGTTCATTGGAAGCGGGCGCTATAGCGACATTACGGTATTCAGTTTTCACCCCGTCAAGATAGTGACCACGGCCGAAGGGGGTGTGGCCGTCACCAACGACCAGGGCTTGGCGGCCCGCATGAACCTTCTGCGCAGCCACGGCATCACGCGAGATGCCGTGGCCATGACGCACACGCCCGATGGGCCCTGGTACTATCAGCAGGTTGCGCTGGGCTTCAACTATCGCATGACCGAACTCCAGGCTGCCCTGGGAATCAGCCAGCTGAACCGGTTGGACGCTTTCGTTGCCCGCCGCCATGAACTGGCTCAGCGATATGACACCGAGCTGACTGGGTTTCCGCTGACCCTGTCGCATACGCTTGCCGATAGCTACTCGGCATTGCATCTGTATGTCATCCGGCTGCAACTCGACCGGATCAGCCGTAGCCATCTCGAGGTTTTCGAGTCACTTCGTGCGCAGGGTATAGGCGTTAATCTGCATTACATCCCGGTGCATACCCATCCTTACTACCGGGAGCTGGGCTTCGTGGCGGAGGACTACCCGCACGCCATGGCCTACTACCGGGAGGCGATCAGCCTGCCGATCTTCCAGGGCATGAGTGACGAGCAGCAGAGCGAGGTGGTGACTGCCCTGAGGGCCGCGCTGCACGAGGAGGCTGCATAGTGTCGGTTAACCGGGTGGCCATCATCCCTGCTCGCGGAGGCAGCAAGCGAATTCCCCGCAAAAACATCAGGGAATTTTGCGGCAAGCCGATGATTGCCTGGTCAATCGAGGCCGCGCTGGCAAGCGGCTGTTTTGAGAGTGTCGTTGTATCCACCGACGACCCGGAAATCGCAGAGGTCGCCCTGACGTGGGGTGCGACCGTGCCTTTCATGAGACCAGCGGAGCTGGCCGATGATTACACCGGAACAGTTGCCGTGATGCGCCATGGGGTGGAGTGGCTGAATTCCAATGATACGCAGGTGGACTTCGCCTGTTGCCTGTATGCCACGGCTCCGTTCGTTTCCGCGGAAACCCTGCGACAGGGATGGAACACCATCCAAGAGCCTGAGTGCAGTTATGCGTTCTCGGTAACAAGTTACCCTTTTCCCATCCAGCGCGCGCTTCGCATTGCGGAAGACGGGCGAGTCAGCATGTTCAGCCCCGAGTACCTCAATTCCCGTTCACAGGACCTTGAGGAGGCTTGGCACGATGCCGGGCAGTTTTACTGGGGGACCGCGGGAGCGTGGCTGGAGGAGCGGCCAGTGTTCGGGGGCAAATCGATTCCGATCAAGTTGCCACGGCACCGGGTGCAAGACATAGACACCCCGGAGGACTGGGTGCGTGCTGAATGTTTGATGCGCGTGTTGGGCCAGAGAGACGGTGCTTGACAGATTCAGATACAAAAGTCGCAAATTCAAAGGGTCTTTGGAGATATGGTTAAGTCTTCGATTAGGAATCTGAAAATAGATGGTCGATACATCGGGCTCGATGCACCGCCATACATAATTGCGGAGATGTCGGGAAATCATAACGGGGATATAGAGCGTGCTTTTCAAATTATCGAGGCAGCGAAGTTCGCCGGTGCTGATGCCGTAAAGCTTCAGACGTATCGAGCTGACACAATAACGATTGATCATGACTCATCGGAATTTATGATCGAAGGAGGCCTTTGGGATGGCCGTCGGCTATATGACCTTTACGCTGAAGCACATACACCTTGGGAGTGGCACAGACCTCTGTTTGAGAAAGCGCAATCTCTTGGAATTACAGTATTCTCTTCTCCCTTTGACCGAACCGCTACGGACATGTTGGAGGAACTTGGGGCACCTGCGTACAAAATCGCATCGCCGGAGATCGTTGACTTGCCATTGATCGAGTATGTAGCTCGCACTAGAAAACCACTGATCATATCTACCGGCATGGCGACTTTCAGCGAAATTTCTGAGGCGGTGGAGGTAGCAAAAAATGCAGGGGCTTCTAACATCGTGCTGCTTCATTGTACGAGCGCTTATCCGACCCCGCCAGAGGAGTCAAATCTAGCCACGATTTCAGATCTGAGAGAGCGTACTGGGCTATTGACGGGCCTGTCGGACCACACTTTGGGCACTGTGGTCGCAACGACGGCGGTAGCTTTGGGTGCCTGCGTCATTGAGAAGCACTTTACACTTTCCAGGAACGACGGGGGCGTAGACAGTGCTTTTTCCTTAGAGCCGGTGGAGCTACGGCAGTTGGTAGAGCAATCAAAACTTGCTTGGTCAGCATTAGGACATCCTTGCTATCGCCCCACAACGAGTGAAATTGCTTCCCTCAGGCATCGCAGGTCTCTGTATGCAGTTAGAACAATCAAGGCAGGAGAAGTCTTTACTGTTGAAAATGTAAGGTCTATCCGCCCTGCTTATGGATTGGCCCCTAAATATCTTTCAACAATTCTGGGGAGACTGGCGGCTTGTGATATCGAGTATGGTACCGCGTTAAGATTTGACCAAATAGTATTGGATGATTGAAATAGGTGACGGTTGATTTTGTTGGACTAATTGGCTTGTGAATTTATGAATGATGGAAGACTCAAAAAACATAGGCTGGGCTTCTGGGAGGTTGCGGACAAGCCGTCGGAGCAGCAGCTCTCAGACTACTACAGTAACAAGTACTATCAGTCAGAAAGCGCAAGTTACCGAAAGAGTTACTCAGAAGACGAGTTGAGAGTCATCAGAATGAAAGTCTCACAGCGCGCCACCAAGGTTGAGCAGCTTAGAGGCCAGAGGAATGAAGGGGGCTTGATTCTGGATGTCGGTTGCGGAGAAGGTTTTGCGCTCGCCGAATTCCGGCGGAAGGGGTGGGACGTAGAGGGAATTGATCATTCGCTGGATGGTATCAGAGGTATGAACCCCGATCTTCTTGGGTGCGTTGAGCAAGGCAGCGTCTTTGAGCTACTCGATTCGCGTACCAAGTCAGACAAACGCTATGACGTAGTCTGGCTAAATAACGTACTTGAGCATGTGACCGAACCATTGCAACTGTTGCGTTCACTTCGACAATTAATCGCACTCGATGGAGTACTAGTAGTGACGGTTCCCAATGACTTTAGCGAACTGCAGGAGAGGTTTCTTCTTGAAGAAAAAATCCCCGACCGTTTTTGGGTCGTTCTACCGGACCACCTTTCATACTTTACCGCGGAAAGCTTGAAAAATACTGCCGAAGCAACAGGCTGGGATTGTAAGAGTTTGCAGGGGGACTTCCCTATTGATCTCTACCTTGCCCATCCCGGTTCGAACTATGTATTAGATCGAGGGAATGGACCTTCCGCTCACTGCGCAAGATTACTTTTCGAGAGATTGATTGGTGAGAAGGGGGATGATAAGGCGAACCGGTTCTACGAAGCTTTAGCTGATGTCGGGCTAGGACGCAACATTACAGCTTTCTTGACTCCCTGGCACTAGTGCGGGTTGGTCTCCATGCGAGAAGTTCATTGAAGTTCGGTCGGATGATATTTCTTGCGTATATCAAACATTGTTGTTGGTAATCCCTGCATATCGCGCAAGGAGGTGTCTAAATGAGCATGTCAAAACAGCAAGAATACCAAGTCACGGGAGGGTACACTATGTGTTTGGGCGTCATATTATCGCATGTGGCGAAACGTTGTGTTTTTGCATTTGGTGAGCTGAATCGTCCAGAATTTCTAAGAGAGACTGCCTCGTTACGGGAGGTTGTGAGCCTGCAGAAACACTCTCTTCGTCGACTTCCTAGTAGGCCTTTGACCTCATGTGCCGTATGGGAATAACTAGGCCTAATTGTCGTGAAAAAGCGCAGATGCTACCAAATCCTTAAGTGCCAAGAGCTAGTCGCGGGGCCATTTTCCCTCAGGGTAGTTCAAGATGCTGATATCGAATTAATCAGGCGATGGCGGAATGATCAGCTAGACGTGTTGAGGCAGGCCTATCCGACCTCCTTCGAAGAGCAAGTTGCGTATTTTGAAAGAAAAATCTGGCCCTCTATGAATGCAGATCGACCTGAGAATATCCTTTTGACCTACTTAGAGGAAGGCAAACCAATTGGATATGGTGGGTTGGTTCACATTGCTTGGGAGCATCGAAGGGCTGAGATATCGTTTCTTCTTGACCCGAGTTTTACGTGCGCTCCAAGAATTTATGAGCGATATTTCTCCAATTATCTTACGATGATCAAGGCGTTTGGGTTTTCTATACTGGGTCTTAATCGTCTCTATACGGAGACATATGAAAGTAGGTGTTGGCATATACAGATCCTCGAGTCGAATGGTTTCTTGCTCGAAGGAAAATTGCGACAACATGTTTTCATTGACGACGCAGGAATTGATAGTTTGATGCATGGGATACTTAGTTCCGATTTAAGAGATCAGCAATGAGAAATGAGAGGATATTTGTTAGCGGGGGTGCGGGTGTCATTGGCCAGGTGTTGGTTGGGCGCTTGGTTGGACTGGGGGCATCTGTGCTGGTTGGCGATCTGAAGCCCCGACCTAAAAGTATGTCACGACACATACAGTACCGGCAGGGTGATCTCAATACTATTAGTTTTACGGAACTTTCTTCTTTCGCGCCTACGATGTTTTTCCATTTGGCAGCTACGTTCGAGAGGAGCGTTGAATCCTTTGACTTCTTCGAACAAAATTTTTTGAATAATATCCGTCTTAGTCACCACCTTTTGTCTTTGTTGAAAGATGTCGAGAGCCTAAAGCGGGTTGTTTTTGCAAGCAGCTATCTAATTTACGATTCTAGTCTCTACACGTTCAAAGAGCCTGTTGATAAGGCAGTTCCTTTATCCGAAAGCATGGCCATTTCGCCGCGAAATCTGACTGGTATGGCAAAGTTGGCTCATGAGGTTGAGCTCGGTTTTTTAGAGAGATTCAGATCTTCCCAGTTCTCTTCTGTTTCAGCGAGAATATTCAGAGGATATGGTCGGAACTCTAGAGACGTAATATCGAGATGGATCCGGTCGACCTTGCGCGGAGAAGAGATTAGAGTATTTTGTCCTGAAGGAATTTTTGACTATATATATGCCGATGATACTGCTGAGGGGCTTATCCGTATAGCGCAAACCCCGAGCGTAAGAGGGATCGTGAACCTGGGCACGGGGCGCCCACGACGTGTGGCGGATATCGTTAATGTCATCAGGGCCAATCTTCCCAGTGTCAAGGTCGTTCATGACATTGAAGTGGAGTTTGATTACGAGGGCTCATGTGCGGATATAAACCTACTTATGGAAAAAGTGCACTGGACTCCCAAGTACGATTTGGAGGAGGCCATTCCAGAAATCATTGAGTATGAAAGAACTAGAATACTTGAGAACGATGATCTCTTACAGAAAAATATCCTGATCAGCAGTGCTTCGAGAAAAGTTCCACTTGTGCGAGCAGTTGTAGAAGCCAGTGATCGGCTGGGACTAAGTGGACTTGTGCTGGCGGGTGACGTTAATAGCCAGGCTCAAGCGCAGTACGCTTGTAATGGGCTAGTGCAGTTGCCTGAGACTGTTGAAGAAAACCTTGATAAATTGACCTCAGTTGTTGACGAGCATCAAATAGGCTTGATAATTCCCACTCGGGACGGGGAGCTTGATTTCTGGTCAAAACACCGAGCGATGTTTAAAGCCCGTGGGGTCGACGTACTTGTTTCCGAGCGGGAAGCGATTGCCGCTTGCGTTGACAAATTGGCGTTTGCTGAGTTCGGCGCATCCCACGATTTGCCAACAATCCCAGCTTGGGAGAGTCCTCGAGGAATTGGTCCTTTCGTGGTCAAAGAGCGTTTCGGTTCGGGTAGTCGATCAATAGGCATCAAGCTTGGGCGCGAAGCAGCCCTGGCACATGGTGCTACCCTCACAACGCCCATCTACCAACCGTTTGTCGATGGGAGAGAGGTCAGCGTAGATGCATGGCTTGACCGTCGACACAAGGTCAAGGGATTGGTTTTACGAGACCGCGATGAAGTTGCCAACGGTGAGTCAGTGGTCACGACTACTTTTAGAAACGAGTCGTTGGAAGCAACCTGTCGAGAAATACTTGAGGCGTTACCACTCAGAGGTCCAGTGGTGCTTCAATTGATCCTGGACGAAAATGATAAGCCTCACGTTATAGAACTAAATGCACGCTTTGGCGGAGCCTCTACTGCATCTATCGCTGTTGGTTTGGATATCTGGGGTTGGTCTATTCTTGAGCACCTCCAGCAAGATCTAATATCAGTACCGTTTTTGCGCTCCGGGAGAGAGGTTCGTCAAATTCGCGTCCCGGAGGATCTGTTGTTCTATGATCCTGATATTTGATCTAGACGATACGTTATACCCTGAGCGCACTTACGTTCTGAGTGGACTTCGGGCAGTTGCGGAGTATGGGTATTCCCAATTTGGATTATCGTCTAGTGACTCCTACCGATTTATGGTAGACGTCTTGGACAACGAGGGCCGAGGACGAATTTTTGATAGATGGCTCGACCAGCATAACTTGCTAGCCAAACAGACAGTCGATCATTGTGTGAAGTGCTATCGTCACCATCGACCAGATATCTCGTTAGATCCGGTTGCTGATCAAATCCTAAGTGAGTATAGGCATTTGCCTCTCTATCTGGTTACAGACGGACACAAAATTGTTCAGCACCTCAAAGTACGGTCTTTGGGATTAGAGCGTAGGTTCAAGCGCATTTTCATTACGCATCGATTTGGAAAAAAGTATGCCAAGCCATCGACCTACTGTTTTGAGAAGATCAAAAATTCTGAATCGTGTGATTGGCATGAAATGATGTATATCGGTGATAATCCAGCGAAAGACTTTGTAAACCTTAAACCGTTGGGAATAAGGACAGTTCGTGTATTAACTGGAGAGCATAAAGATGCCAATTACGGAGAAGCTTTCGAAGCCTCTGTTGTAATGCGCGATCTATCAGCTCTTCCGGTGGAGGTGCTTGTTTGAGCATGTTGTCTCTATGCACAAGGTGCGACAATGGTTGGTAATTCCTAGGTCGTATGGATGATGAGCAAGCTGTCGATGGATATTGGTGATATCGAAAGATTTTCTGGTGTTTATAAATCGGGTCAACGAATGGGCGCCGATATACTTCTACGGCGCTTCCTTAAATTGCCTGATAGTTCCGTGGTCCCGCTGTCAATTTCCCACGGAGTCGATATTTTTCAATGGAATGAGCCAATCGATATCTATAAGGCGGAGCCCATTCATTGGGCATATAACCCAGATCTCTATCGGTGGTCTAGTCAATTTAAAAGGACAGTTTTGCTACCACATCCTTGGGCCATTGTTGATTCAATCCGCGACAAAGGATTACCCGGTGAAGGTGCCTTGGTGGTGGCGCCTCCTTCCAGTCCGGTCAACGACCTGGCGCTTTATGAGCTCCTCAACGATCGAGGCTACAAGAACTATTCTGTTTTGGTCAAAGGTAGAGGCGGTGAGGAAAATTCGAATTCGTTCTGGGGCGGGATGGGCGTGAACACTGTTTCGGCAGGCCCAGGTGATGAGGGGTTTTACCTCCGCCTTCACGAAACTTTGAGCCGCTTTGATAGAATTATAGGGTGCAATGTCTCGAGTGCGCTGTTCTTCGCGGCGTCAATTGGTAAGCCGCTGGAGGTTATCACCGATTATGAGTTTCGTGCGTACCAGAGACCGGATTTTCTTGAATTCGTTAATTTTAAATCTTCAAAATCTAAGGAAATTGTACGGATTCTAGTCCATGGAGATGATGATCTACGGTTTCGCGTTTCCAGAGATTTACTCGGCTTCTCATTGCTCTCCGAGGAAGAGCAATGTCGCTCCGAGTTCATAGAAGCATTGGGAGATGTAACTTCATACTTCTATCCTCCGCGACCTAGGCTTATTAGCAGATTACTTGGGAACTTGGCTCTTTACAGTGGTAGGCCGGGATTTGTTAACGTTTCATTAAACGCTATTTTTTCTGAGATTTTTGATCGGAGGATGTACGAAATGAAAGTAAACGATATCTCCTTATGGCTGGATGGTCCGAATGATGAGAATCTCTCTTTAAAGTTAGTAAGACCTAAAGGAGGTATGACTGTGGGTGGGAAAGGATTTTAGTCCACTAGATGTGGGGTGATGATAGAACAGCTTATCGAGCTACGGATGTTCTAAGTTCATTGCAAAGATCGATTGCTATTTGATCCCAGTATCGCTGTATAGAATTATAGCTGTGGGCGGGGCTTGCAACTAAAGAGAGAATTTTAATCGCGAGATCTTCGTTATTCTCAGGCTCATAAAGTAAAATCCCTCGATCTTGCAAGTCCAACTCCGCGCTTCTTGTCCTTGCCGCGACGGTACTCAATTCGCAAGCAATCATTTCCTCAACCTTCATAGGCGCGCAGTAATTCCCGAAGTCATCACTTATGTTGCAGACCACCCCTACATCCAAAGCCGAGTATAGTATTGGCACATCTATAAAATCTATCAATCCCAGGTCAACTATTCGCGGATGGTGAGGCCAAGGTCGACTGGCCTTTCTAGGCCCCGCTACTACAAGGTAGAGATTAGCGTGCTCTGCAGCCAGCGACAAAAACGCCTGGAACAACGCGTCTATTCCTCTGGTTTCGTCTAGTGATCCCGCGGTTCCTATGAGTGTGGCACCCTCTGGGAGTTTGAGTGCTTTTCGAGAGGCCATTTTTTCGTGTCTTCTGAAAAGTGATCTGGGTACTCCATTTGGAATCAAGGAGATCTTGCTCTCTCCCGAGTAATGTTCTGTGACAAGCAGCTGAAGAGCTTTTGATGCTACGGTGATTCCTGTGGCATACTGACAAGCTCGCTTTAGGAGTAGGTTTGCGCCTGGTATTTTGGTCAGCCCAAAGCTCCGGTAGTTATCGTAGAAATCTACAAAAAGTGGAATTCGGAATCGCTTGCTGAAATACAGCCCCATCGCGATATGAAGTACGTCTGAGCCTGCCCAGATTACATCTGGCTTCTCCTCCGCCAGCATCAGGATATGTCTGAACAACTTGAATAGCGATCGTGGCGTCAGATTTGCCGAGTACCATCTTGGATTCTTTCTATTTTCGGGAGCGTACAAGCCATCTCTTTTTCTGCGATAGCTTATAGTTACGCAATCCACGTTAATTCCCAGTTTGGAGAGTTCCAGCGGAATTTCATACAAGCGGCCATACTTGTCTTCAAGTGCGTCCTTGTTGGTATACAGCCGTTTGTTAATTGATAGAATGCGCATATTAATGGGCGGGTTTATTGTCCCTCTGAGATTCTGCATCCATGATGAAGCTTTACTTTAAAAATCTTTATGCTAGGACGATGTCGACTGCGTATTCTAGGGCAAAGCAGGATATATGTGCAGCGCTAAGTGACGGTGGGGCAGTGCTTGATTGTGGTGCCGGTTCGGGGTGTATGCACCAGTTTCTGAGCGACGCAGTCTCAAGCCGTGATCTGGAGTACCACGGCATTGAATGGAGTCCCCATCATGTGGAGTCGGCGCAGGCCGCGGGGCTTAATGTCTTGCAGGGCGACCTCAATCAGGCACTTCCTTTCGATGATGGCAAGTTTCGGTGTGTCTACGCGCTTTCGGTGTTGGAGCACTTGCTGTACGGCTGCAGGTTTATGCGTGACTCCTACCGCGTGTTGCAGCCCGGCGGGACCTTTGTGGTCCTTACCCCCAACATTAGTACGCTATTCACTGCTGCGTTAATTCTGGCCGGCAAAATGCCTTCAAGCGGTCCTCATCCTGACTCCAATGCGTTGCTGCTGAAGGAAGAGGTCTTCAGGGTGCGCGACGATTCAAGGTCCCCGGATACTGAGAGTGATAACCCGGAGCACCGGCATCTGGTCGTCTTCAGCTACAGGGTATTGAGGGAGTACTTGAAGTTGATCGGGTTTGAGGAAGTCAGAGGCTACGGCTTTGGTTTGTACCCCTTCCCGAACTTTGTGCAGCCACTGCTGGAACGTATTGACCCAATCCACTGCCATCAGATGGTGTTTGTGGCACGAAAGTAGCCCTTTGTAAGCTGCAATTTACTGGACCATAGGCTAGCATCGATTGGCCGCCCTTAGGGTCGCAGTCTTGAATTGGCTTGCATATCGATCCCAGCCTATCGAGCTGTTGATCTCCGCCGAAACGTGGCGGGCCGTTCGCTCGCCCGCCATGGTTTGGGTGAGTAGGCTTGTAAATTCAGTGTAATTGCCCGATGGGATCAGGGTGCCGCCCACAAGTTCCAATGCATCAGCCACCCCACCGACATCAAAGGCTACGGTCACCGTCCCCACCGCCGCCGCCTCAATCGCCACCATCCCGAACCCCTCCACGTCCCCCGGCACCTCAATTAGCGGGAAGACATGCACCGCCGCGCAGGCATAGGCGGTTTCAAGGTCCCGGTCATTCACCTGGCCCAGGAACATCACCTTGTCGATCAGGCCGGCCTCCTCAATGGCGGTCAGCACTTCCGCTTTCTCACCTTGCCGGTTCAGGCTGTCGCTAGCATTGTCACCCACCACCACGAGTCCGGCATCCGGGCAGGCTTGCAGGATAGCGGGCAGGCTGTTGTAGATAAAAGGCGAAAGGCCCTTGCGGCGAGTGATCCGGCCTGCAAACAGGATGTAGCGCTTGTAGGGGATACCGTAGCGCTGCAGAAACTCTCGCTTCCTCTCTTCGTCTGGAAGTTCCGGTATGTGGGTGCCCGGGTGGATGATAGTAACCCGGTCCTCCTGCACGCCTTTCTCGATGGCAAGGCGCTTGGTGTTGCGGCTGTTGGCCACCACCTGGTCGGCGCGGCGCAGGGCGGGGATGAAAAGGCACTGGTAGAGCCAGTGGTCCACGATGATGTCCAGGCCGTGTACCAGAACAAGCGTTCGGCATTGGAACAGGGTTTTCAGCAGAAACAGCAAAGGCGCCATCAGCCCGCTGCCGCCGATCACCACATCAAAGCGCCCCTTGCGGACAATGCGCAGGGCAGCAAGTGTGGACCCAAAAAGGAAGCCGGCCAGCTTGTTGCTGCATTCGTGGGTCTCGACAGTCTCCGGCAAGTGCGCGCGGCAGCCACGGGGCCCAATAACGGTGACTTCCGCATACTCTGTCACACCCAGCACCAGGTTGTGCAGCAGCCGCTCCATGCCGCCCACCAGCGGCGGCAGGTTACGGGTGATCACCAGCACGTTCAGCCTGTGAGCGTCACCACTTGGCTGTTGCTGTGTCTCCGCGGCCATGCTGGAGTCTCAGTGCTTGGCTTCTGCCAGGTGATACACCTGATACTGCCAGCGCAGGGGCCAGAAGAGAAGGGCTACCGCCTGGGCCGCCCGCAGTGGCGCGGCAACTTTACCGTTGGCGCCAATCCAGTTCCAGGACAGCACATGCGTATCCTTCCACCGCTTGCGTACCGCGAGGCCAGCTTCCCTGAACAGCGCGTCCCATTCCTCCAGTGAGCGCACGACTTCCATTGCATCCACCTGGTAGGTGCCGCCGTACAGCCCCAGCTTTCGGGTCAGGAAGTCCTTGTTGGGCACCAGAATGACGAACTGTGCGCCCTGTTTCGCCACCCGGACCATTTCCCGCAGCGCCGCAACCGGGTCGAGGAAATGTTCCAGGGAGCCGAGGCAGGTCACCACGTCAAATCGCGCATTTTCGAAGGGCAGCTTTTCGGCGGGGCAAGCGTGGAATTCGCCTTCCGGCAATCTGACCTTGCACTCGTCGATTGCCGTATCCGAAATATCGACGCCCGCGATGCTGTTGCCATGGGCCGCACAGGCGGCGAGGAATTCGCCGGTGCCGCAGGCCACGTCCAGAACATGCTGGTTCGGCCTGGTTTGCAGTTGTTGGGCAAGGCGCCGGGCGTGGCGCGAGGGTTCACGGGGGGTACTGTTGGCCTGGTGGTAAACGGTGTCGTAGAACACCTTGATCTTGCGTTGCTGCTCGGGGTCTATCGTTTTCAATGCAGCATTCCCTGCAGGCGGCTAGCGAGTGCGGCCGACTTCAATTGCCTCGACGGTATTCAATGATGCAATGGGTGCCCGGCTCTGATGTGCAAGGGCCTGCCGTACACTCCCGGCAATCCCCTCCCCATCCAGCCCCAGCATCGCCATCTGCTCATCCTGGCTCGCATGCTCGACAAAGCTGTCCGGCAGCCCCAGGTGCAGGCAGGGGGTGTCGATGTGGTGGGCCGCCAGCAGTTCATGCACCCCGCTCCCGGCACCCCCCGCCACCGCATTGTCTTCTACCGTTACCAGCAACTCGCAGCTTGCTGCCAGGGCCATGATCAGCTCCTCATCCAGCGGCTTCACCCAGCGCATGTCGACCACGGTGGCGTTCAGGGGTTCGCCCGCTTTCATTGCCGCGGCGAGCACGGTGCCAAAGGCGAGGATGGCCACCTGCTGGCCTTCGCGCACGGTGACCGCCTTGCCGATTTCCAGCACCGTCAATTCATGCGCGATCACAGCGCCGGGGCCGTTGCCGCGGGGGTAGCGAATGGCCGCGGGGCCCGGGTGCTCGTAGGCGGTGTAGAGCATCTGCCGGCATTCGTTTTCATCGGAGGGTGCGCCGATCACCATGTTGGGGATGCAGCGCATGTAGCTCAGGTCGAAGGCACCGTGGTGGGTGGGGCCGTCCTGGCCGACCAGGCCGGCGCGGTCGATGGCGAAGGTGACGTCCAGCTTCTGCAGGGCGACGTCGTGGATGAGCTGGTCGTAGCCGCGCTGCAGGAAGGTGGAGTAGATGGCCACCACCGGCTTCAGGCCGTCGCAGGCCATGCCCGCGGCCAGGGTGACGCAGTGCTGCTCGGCGATGGCGACGTCATAGAAGCGCTGCGGGTACTGCTTGGCGAATTCCACCATGCCGGAGCCTTCGCACATGGCCGGGGTGAGGCCGATCAGGCGCTGGTCGAGGGCCGCGGTGTCGCAGAGCCAGCGGCCGAACACGTCCTGGTACTTGAGCTTTTTCGGGCTGGGGGAGGGCGCCGGCAGCTTGGGCTGCGCGTCCTTGGGCACGGCTTCGATCTTGTTGATGGCGTGGTAGCCCACCGGGTCCAGCTCCGCTGGCGCGAAGCCCTTGCCCTTC
>JBGTGB010000114.1:0-1821 GCA_041746975.1 Haliea sp.
CTGTAAAGGGGCGCCCGTGCTGGTCTTGGAGGGAGAAATCGGGCAGCGCGGCGGGCGGGGTCAGGGCCACGCCTGCCACAAGCGTCGGGGCAGCGGCTACCGGGAGGGCGGACTCCCTATCAGTGGGCTGCCAAATCGACAGTGCCAGCAGGGCGATAGCGGCAACCACCGCCGTTCCAGCTGTCCACAACACTGGGGCTCTTGCCATACGGTCTCCGACAGCCGTCGTCTCCCGCGCCTATGTGGCGCAAAGGGGGCAGGTGGTCTATAACAGGTAGGTTCCCAGCCGCTTCGCTAGGGAGGTGCACCATGAAACCCGTCCATACCCTTATTGTCATCAGCATAGTCGCTATCGTCGGCCTCGTGTACTTCCTCAGCAGCGGCGATGACTTCCAGACCGACACAAACGCTACTGCAGCCGCCGACACTCCCGTCGCCGTTACCGAAGCAGCGCCGCCCGCGCTGCCCACCATTGCCCCCGTCGGGGCCTCGCTGCTCGATGGCCTGGGTGATCACCGGATGACAATCACCACGGCCCAGCCCGAAGCACAGCGCTGGTTTGATCAGGCCCTGATGCTGACCTATGGCTTCAACCACGATGCCGCCGAGCGCTCCTTCCTGCGGGCGCTGGAGTCAGACCCGGACTGCGCCATGTGCTGGTGGGGCGCGGCCCTGGTACTGGGCCCCCACGTCAACGCCGGCATGGACCCGGCGCAGAATCCGGTGGCCTGGGAGCGCCTGCAGGCAGCGCGAGCGTTGGCCGACCAGGCCAGCGAGCGCGAGCGTGCCTACATTGACGCCCTGTCCGCACGCTACGCGGAGAATCCCCCGGAAGATCGCAGACCGCTGGATGAGGCCTACGCGGCAGCGATGGAAAACCTGGTGAGCCAGTACCCGGACGATCTGGACGCGGCCACCCTGCACGCCGAGGCCTTGATGAACCTGCAGCCTTGGGATTTCTGGGATGAAGCAGGTCAGCCCAAGGGCAAGACCAGCGAGATTGTGCAGCGGCTGGAGTCAACCCTGGCGCGCAATGACGCCCATCCGGGAGCCCTGCATCTCTACATCCACGCGGTCGAGGCATCGCCGGAACCCGAGCGCGGAGCCGCGGCGGCGGACCGGCTGCGAGGGCTGATTCCGGGTTCCGGTCACCTGGTGCATATGCCGGCCCACATTTACGCGAGGGTAGGACGCTGGCACGATGCTGCGCTGGTGAACCAGGACGCTATCCTGGCCGATGACCTGTACCTGGCCACCTGCCGCCCGACGCCCGGGGTCTATCCCCTGGGTTATGTGCCGCACAATCACCACTTCCTCTGGTTCGCTGCCACCATGGCCGGGGATCGGGCCACGGCCCTGGCCGCGGCGGAGACCACCGGGGAGCGTACCAGCGACGCCGAGCTGATGCGGATGCCGGGTATGGAAGCGCTGCAGCAGTTCTCCCTGACACCGCTGTTTGCGAGGGTGCGGTTCGGTCTCTGGGAAGAGGTAGTGGCGCTGCCCCAGCCGGCGGAGGATCTGCCATTCCAGGTGGCGATCTGGCACTACGCCCAGGGTCTGGCGGCGCTGCGCCAGCAGCGGCTCGAGGATGCGGAACAGCATCACCAGGCTCTGCTCGCCGCCCGCGAGGATTCGCGGATCAACGACCTGTTGATGTGGGGCCGGTATTCGCTGCAGCATGGGGTGCAGGTTGCGGAGCGGGTTCTGGCCGGTGAACTGGCGGCGGTGCGGGGGGAAAGTGAGGTTGCGGTGGCGGCCCTGCGGGAGGCGGTCGCGCTGGAGGATTCAATCCCCTACGATGAGCCGCCGGGCTGGCACGCG
>JBGTGB010000115.1:0-15919 GCA_041746975.1 Haliea sp.
AAAGGCGAAATCCGCCAGTGCGTGATGGCGACCGAGCGTCTCGCGGATCAGGCAGAGGCTACGGACGTCGAGCTTATCCAGTTTGCCGCCACCGCTGGCAGGCACTGCGTAGCGGGTGAAACCCGCTTCGCCCAGGCCTCGCACCAGGCCGATACAGGTTCCGTCCAGGTCCTCGTGCTCCCGCGCCACCAGCGCCGGGATGTGCGCGCTGGCCCAGGCATCAATCTCCGCCGCCAGTTCGCGGTGCGCGGGTTCCAGGAAGGGCCACTGCAGATAGCTGCTGTCACTCATGGTGGTTCTCCTCAGTTGCCCTCGAACACCGGGCTCTTTTTATCCACGAAAGCGTTGTAGGCGCGTACGAAATCGCCGTTCTGCATGCACAGGGCCTGGGCCTGGGCTTCGGCCTCGACGGCCTGGTCCACGGACATGTTCCATTCCTGCTGCAATTGGGTCTTGGTAATGCCGTTGGCGAAGGTGGGGCCGCGGGTGATGGCCTGGGCCATGGCCATGGCGGCGCCGTAGGGGTCATCACTGACGCTGTTGAAAAAGCCCCAGCGCCCGCCCTCGTCGGCTTTGAGGGAGCGCCCGGAGAAGAGCAGTTCACTGGCTCGGCCCTGACCGATGATGCGTGGCAGAATGGCACAGGCGCCCATGTCGCAGCCCGCGAGCCCAACCCGGTTGAACAGGAAGGCAACCTTGGCATCCGGGCCCGCGTAACGCAGGTCGCTGCTCATGGCGATGATGGCACCGGCCCCGGCACAGATGCCTTCGACGGCGCTGATCACCGGCTGTCGGCAGGCCCGCATCGCCTTCACCAGGTCCCCGGTCATGCGGGTAAAGGCCAGCAGCTGCTGCATGTTCATTTTGGTCAGCGGGCCAATAATTTCGTGGACATCGCCGCCAGAGCAGAAGTTGCCACCGGCGCCGCGGATCACCACCGCATGAATGTCCTCGGCGTAGACCAGCCCGCGGAACAGATCGCGCAGTTCGGCGTAGGAGTCGAAGGTCAGCGGATTCTTGCGCTCCGGCCGGTTCAGGGTAATGGTGGCCACCCCTTCGGCGGCCTCCCACAGAAAGTGGGTGGCGTGGTAGTCAGAGAATTGCGTGGTTTGCATGTCGAGTCCTGTCTGCCTGGTAAATTCTGCGGCCTCAGCCGGTTTCGCCGCCGCTGATCGACAGCGCCTGGCCGGTGATCGAGCGCGCCGAGGCGGTGCAAAGCCAGAGTACCGTATCGGCGATCTCCCGTGGCTCGATCAGGCGGCCCTGGGGATTGCTGTCGGTAAACGTGCGTAGGGCCTCGGCCTCCGTGCGCCCCGTCTTGTCGACAATTTCAGCAACCGCATTCCGAATGATGTCGGTAGCCGTATAGCCGGGGCAAACGGCATTGACGGTGACGCCCTTCTGCGCCAGCTCCAGCGCCAGGGCGCGGGTCAGCCCTAGTACGCCGTGCTTGGCCGCGCAGTAGGCGCTGACGTAGGCGTAGCCTTTCAGTGAGGCGGTACTGGCAATATTGATGATGCGCCCCCAGCCCCGGCTGCGCATGTCGCCGACTACCTCGGCGCAGCAGTGGTAAACCCCGTTCAGGTTAACGTCAATGATTTGCTGCCATTGCGCCGCGGACATTTTGTGGAAGGGACTGGTAGGCGCTGCGCCGGCGCAGTTCACGAGAATGTCGATATGGCCCAGAGCTTCGGTTGCCGCGCTGAATGCCTTGCTGACCTGTTCCGGGTCGGTGATATCGCAGGTGGCGCAGTATTGACCCTTCCGGTAGCCAGCGACGGTCGCTTCCAGGGACTCCCGGCGCCGGCCGAGCAGGCTCACTCGGTAGCCGTGGTCCAGCAGGCTGCGGGCAATGGCGGCGCCAATGCCGCTGCCAGCGCCCGTTACCAGGGCATGCTTCACAGGGGGGCCGCCATTTCCTGCGCTCGCTGCAGGTTGGTGTGCAGTTGGCGGAAGCCGAGGAAGTACTGGTGCGGTTCCGATACGCCGCTACCGCGATAGCCCAATTCCGCCGCGGCGCGTAGGGCCCAGTGCGGGTCCGCGAGGTGTGGGCGCGCCAGGCAGACCAGGTCTGCGCGGCCAGCGGCAATGATGCTGTTGACATGGTCCAGTTCGTAGATGTTGCCCACCGCCATGGTGGCCATGCCGCCTTCATTGCGAATGCGGTCTGACAGCGGAGTCTGGAACATGCGCCCCGGAAGCGGCTTTGCCGCATGGGACACCTGGCCGCTGGAGACATCGATGATATCCGCGCCGGCGTCCCGGAAGGCAAGGGCGATCGCCACAGCGTCGTCCTCGGTATTGCCGTTTTCTCCCATCCAGTCATGGGCAGAAATACGGACTGACATGGGTTTGTCCGCGGGCCACGCCTCACGCATGGCGCGGAACACTTCCAGCGGGTAGCGCAGGCGATTCTCCAGGCTGCCGCCGTACTCGTCATCGCGCTTGTTCAGGACTGGCGTAATGAACGATGAAATCAGGTAGCCGTGGGCAGCGTGCAGTTCCAGCAGGTCAAAGCCCGCGCGGGCGGCGCGGCGGGTGGCCTCGACAAACTGATTCCTGACCTCGTCCATCTGCTGTCTGTTGATGGCCGCGGGCACGGGGCTGTAGCTGTCGTAGGGCAGGGCGCTGGCCGAGAGCAGCGGCCACTGCTCTTCTTTCGGCAGCGGTTCGTCGAGGATGGCCGGGTCCCATTTCCAGGGTTCCTTGGTGGCGCCCTTGGGACCGGCGTGACCTAGCTGCATGGCGAACCTGGCCTGGGTGTGCCGGTGCACAAAGTTCACGATCCGGGCCCAGGCTGCCTCTTGCTCGTCATTCCAGATGCCCGTGCAGCCGGTGGTAATACGGGCTTCCGGGGACACGTCGGTCATTTCAGTGTAGACGAGACCGGCGCCGCCCTTGGCGAGACTGCCATAGTGCACCAGATGCCAGTCGTCTGGTAGGCCGTCGACGGCGCTGTACATGGACATGGGCGACACCACCACGCGGTTGATCAGGCTCATGTCGCGCAGCTTCCAGGGCAGGAACATCGGCGGGATGGCCTCGTTGCACTGTTCGCCGAGAACCTGTCGGGCCAGGTGCTTCTCCATGTCGTCAAGCCAGGCCTTGTCGCGCAGGCGCAGGTTCTCGTGGCTGACGCGCTGGCTGCGCGTGAGCATCGAGTAGTTGAACTGCATCGGGTCCAGCGCCCGGGCATAGCGCGGCACATTTTCAAACCAGACCATGGCGTTCCGTGCGCTGTTCTGCAGCCGCAGGGCGTCTACCTCACGTTCCACCTGATAGGCATGCAAGGCTTCTGCCACCGGGACCCCTGAATTCAGGTGCCGCGCCAGCGCGATGGCATCCTCCAGCCCCAGCTTGGTGCCGGATCCAATGGAGAAGTGGGCCGTGTGCGCGGCATCCCCGATGAGGACGATGCGATCATCCTTGACCCAGTTGCGGCACAGTACGGCGGGAAAGTTGATCCAGGCCGAGCCGCGCACGTGGGCAGAGTTGGTCAGCAGCTTCTGGCCACCGAGATAGCTGGCGAAAATCTGGCGGCAGGTCTCTGCGCTTTCCTCGTGGCTCATGTGCTCGAAGCCTATGGCTTCGTAGACGTCGGGGTTGCATTCGACAATAAAGGTCGAGGTATCCTCGTCAAACTGATAGGCGTGGGCCCAGATCCAGCCGTGTTCCGTTTCTTCGAAGATAAAGGTAAACGCGTCGCGGAAGGTCTGCTTGGTGCCCAGCCAGACGAACTTGTTGGTGCGCACATCGATATTGCAGTCGAAGGTATCGAGATCGCTGTTGCGGATTTTCGAGTTGAGACCGTCGGATGCGACAATCACATCTGCATCGGCAAAACGGGTGTTGACGTCCTCCGGCGAAAATTCAGTCTCGAAGTGTAGTTCCACGCCCAGTTCGCGGCAGCGTTCATGCAGCATCTGCAACATGCGCTTGCGCCCCAGGCCGATAAAACCGTGGCCGTCAGAGCGCTGGACCTGACCCTTGAAGTGGCAATCGATCATGTCCCAGTGAATGAACTCCTCCACCATGCGCTGACCGCTGACCGGGTCGGTGTGCAGGAGATTTTCGACAGTTTGGTCGGAGAACACGACACCCCAGCCGAAGGTGTCATCGGGCCGATTGCGTTCATACACGGCGACCTCGTGGGACGGATCCTGCAGTTTCATGCAGATTCCCAGGTATAGGCCAGAGGGACCGCCGCCCAGACAGACTATCTTCATAAGACTCTCCAGCACGCCCGCCAAGGCGGGGCGATTGCTCGCCAGGTTGATAACAATAGTTTAAGCTTAAAGCGAACCCGCAGTATAGCGCAAACATTTTATGCTTAAAATATATGGACAACACCGTGATCACTGACGCTGACAGCACCCCGCGGCTGAATCACGAAACCCGGCTGCATGAAGATGACCACCATTCGATCAAGCTCTGGTTGCGCTTGCTTACCTGTTCCAGCCTGATTGAGTCGCGCCTGCGCGGCGCTCTGCGCGAGGAGTTTGATACCACCTTGCCGCGCTTTGATTTCCTGGCCCAGCTGGAGCGGGTGCCGGAAGGGTTGACCATGGGGGAGCTCTCCCGTCGCCTTATGGTGTCCGGCGGCAACGTCTCCGGGATAGCGGCCCAGCTGGTCGGCGAAGGGCTGGTGGATCGCAGCCCGCTGCCCGAAAACCGTCGAACCTTCATGGTGAAGCTGACGCCGAAGGGGCGCAAGGCGTTCTCGCGTATGGCGCAGCGCCACGAGCAGTGGGTTATCGGTCTGCTGGGCCTCCTGGAGCCGGGTGAGGTGGACCAGCTCATGGGCCTGCTGGACCGGGTGAAACAGGGGCTGCATCAGGCCTGATTCGTCGCGGCTTGCAAGTGGAAACATTTTAGGCCTAAAATGTTTCCACTTGCGATCTGGAGTCTGTTGCATGTGGAAGCCCCCCGAAAGAATCAAATACACTGCCGTTGAGGATGACTGGCCGGACCGCAGCGAAGCTGCAGCCAGCCTGTTGTTCTCGCCACTGCAGGTAGGCCCCCTCAGCCTGTCCCAACGGACCTGGGTGCCGGCAATGGTGCCCTGGCGCTCCAACGAGGCGGGAGAAATCACTGAGGATGTGCTGCAGTGGTACGAACGCTTTGCTAGCGGCAAGCCCGGCGTTATCGTCGTGGAGGCCACGGGCATCCGGGATGTCCCCAGCGGCCCGCTGTTGCGCATTGGGGACGACCGCTGTATCCCCGGTCTGACCGAGCTCGCCGACACCGTACGCAGGGCCAGCGGGGGCCAGACCCGGCTGCTGATCCAGATCATCGACTTCCTCACCATCCGCCGTCGTCCGGACCCGGAAAAATTTCTCGACCGCTTCCTGCAGATCACCCCGGCACACCGCCGGGCGCTCGACCTTGAGGATGCGCCGGAGTCGAGCGTGCGCGAACAGCTGCGCACGCTCGATCCCGAAACCCTGCAGTCGGTACTCAGTGTCAAGGAGTGGGAGGACATGCAGCACGGCTACCGGGAGCGGGTAACCGACACCCAGGTCCCGGCAATCGCGGAACTGCCGGCGACACTGCCCGGGCTGTTCAGCAGCGCAGCGTCGAGAGCGCAGCAGGCGGGATTCGACGGCGTTGAGCTGCACTACGCCCACGCCTACACCATGGCGTCATTTCTATCCGCCACGAATACTCGCAACGATGGTTACGGTGGCAGCCGGGAGCAGCGTGTCAGGCTGCCGCTGGAGGTTTATCAGGCAGTGCGGGAAGCCACCGGCCCCGACTTTGCGGTCGGTTGCCGCTACCTCAGCGACGAGATCGTCGATGGCGGCAGCGGGCTCTCGGATGCGCGCTATTTTGCCCAGCGTTTCGCGGAGGCCGGCATGGACTTCCTGTCCCTCTCGCGGGGCGGCAAGTTCGACGACGCCAAGCAGCCGAAGGTGGGCTGGGCAGCCTACCCCTACACCGGCAAGAGTGGCTACGAATGCATGCCGGGCTATATTTCCGACCCGCAAGGACCGTTCGGGCGCAACATAGGCCCGGTCGAGAGTATTCGCCAGCACCTGCGCGCATCCGGCCTGACGACGCCGCTGGTGGTGGCGGGCGGCATTTTCGGTTTCAGGGCCGCAGAGTCGATATTGCAGGCCGGCCAGGCCGATATTGTTGGCCTGGCACGCCAGGCCCTTGCCGACCCGGACTGGTTTGAAAAAGTCAGGACCGGGCACGGTGGCGAGGTCATCGTCTGCCGCTACAGTAATTACTGCGAGGGTCTCGACCAGAAGCACAAGCAGGTTACCTGTGAGCTCTGGGACCGCAAGGATCTGGAGGAGCCCGGCATCGCCCTTAGTGAGGATGGCAGGCGTCGGCTGCTGGCACCTTTGTGGGATGCTCCCAATGACTGAGGGCAGCCGTGTCTGTGCCTTTTTGACACCCAGACGTGATGATTATTCCTACTTTACTGCGGTAACCTCGATTTCCACCTGTGCCTCTTTCTCCATCAAGGCGGTGACTTCCACCACGCTCATGGCAGGAAAATTCTTGCCCATGACCTCCCGGTAGGCGACACCAACTGCCTG
Organism: Haliea sp.; assembly: GCA_041746975.1. Taxonomy (GTDB): domain Bacteria; phylum Pseudomonadota; class Gammaproteobacteria; order Pseudomonadales; family Halieaceae; genus Haliea. Next base: position 6,549 of record JBGTGB010000115.1, read on the forward strand.
TAGATTATTCTGATAGGCTCGTTTGTCAGTGAGGTACCAGGTCATTCGAGAGATATGCTCCGGCCCCGCACCGGTTGCAGCCAGCACGGCATTGATGTTCATCAGCGCCTGTCTTACCTGGGCTGTAAAATCGCTGGTTTCGAACACGCAGTTTTCATTCCAGCCTATCTGGCCACCTACGAAAATAATCTCGCTACCGCGAGCAACAATGCCATTGGCGTAGCCTTTGGGGACAGGCCAGCCATCAGGGAGGATGGTAGTGTGCATGATCCTTCTACTCCGTTGCTGTTCCAGTTGCCACGAATTATATTTTAGGTTTAAAATGATGTCCATCGAAAGTTGATGGGTTGTCGCTCTGGCCACTGGTCGGCGAAGCCGGTTTGAATGAATCCTGGTGGGAACTCGCAAGACGTTGTCAGTTAAATGGACCTGAAATAAATCTCGGAGGCTTCATCGGCAGGGTAGGCACACTCGATTTGCAGCTCTTGCAGCGTAATATTCAGGGGCGCACCGAGCGTGGCTGCAGTCGTAATCAACTTTACCTCCTGCCCATTTTTACGATAGTGCACTGGCATAATCAATTTGGGTTGGACATTTTCGTTATGTGAACCCTTCTCCCAATCCTGATGCTCACGGGGCCGCAGTTCCGCGATCTCCTCCAGTAACTCGGTCAAGGCATGATTGGCGCCCTCGGCGACCAGGCTGCGACGACTGCGCGCCATCATGGTCGCGTAGACGCTGGAAAGATTCACCACATTGGGTGCCCAGGCCTCAGGGTGAAAAAGCAGCCTCAGCAAATTCCAGCTATCACTATCGGGGACGGATTCACTGGCACAGAATTTCTCGACCATCAGTTTGAACGAATTGTTGTAGAGGACGATATCCCAGCTCCGATTGATCAACACGGATGGGTAGGGTTGGTGTAGTGAGACTATCCTCTCAAGCACCGTGCGTGCCTCACGCATCTCCGGATCACTCAGACCGGTGTCCTGGTAGTGGGAGGCATAGCCTGCGGCTATCAGTATGTTGTTGCGCGCTCGGAGCGGAATGTCCAGGGCGTTGCAAATGCGCAGGAGAAGTTGAGATGAGGGGTGGGCTCTGCCTGTCTCGACGCAACTCAGGTGGCGGCTGGAGGTGTCGCAATCCAGCGATAACTCCATCTGGCTGATCTGCCTTGCACGGCGCCAGTACCGAACCAGATCGCCCGCCGATGGTCGTTTTATCTCCGTCATGCCGATAGTCTGCGCGCTTTCCCGCTGTAGCGCTAGTCTGTGCCCTTTGACGATTTATTTCAAGCTTAAAGGATCATGACTTTGAAGTCATGGATTGGCGATTGACTATTGAGTAACTTCGGCGCTACCACCTACACGGGAGAAGCACATATGCGAAAAGTAACAATCGTTGGCGCCGGTCAGGCCGGTTTGATGGTCGGTGTTGGGCTGGTACGAAAAGGCTATGAGGTGTCCATTGTCTCGAACAGGACGCCGGACGAAATCCGCAATGGCAGAGTGAGTTCAAGCCAGGCCATGAATTTCAGTTCCCTACAGTATGAGAGTGAGTTCGGGCTGAGGCTTTGGGAGGATTTCTACCACCCTGCCGAAGGAATGCAGTTCAACGTACTGAATCCTGAAAACTCCCAACGAATGATCTCGTTTTCACGACCTGCAGGGCCTCAGAACGGCGCAGGCGGGATATTGATGGAATCCATAGATCAAAGAGTGAAGATGCCTGCCTGGATCTACCGCTTCGAGGAGTTGGGCGGGAAGATGATATACGAAGATGCCGACATTGCCTCCCTGGAACGCTATTCGGAGCAATCGGACCTGGTACTGGTTGCCTCCGGCAAGGGTGAAATTGGCAAGCTGTGCACCCGCGATGAGGAAAAATCAGTATTCGATAAACCCCAGCGATCGCTGGCCCTGGCCTACGTGAAGAATATGGAGCCGGTCAAAAGTCGTCAGCACGGCCAATTCAAGCGGGGCTTTGCATGGAATGCTCACCCTGGCGTTGGCGAATACTTTTCGATCAACGCCCTTACCACAAGCGGTGAGTGCGACATCATGATCTTCGAGGCGATCCCGGGCGGTCCCATGGATATTCTGGACACCCGGGATGGGACCGAAGTGTTCATGAAAAAGGCCCAACAACTGCTGGCTGAATTCTTTCCCGACGAAGCACAGCGCTGCAGGAACATCGAACTCACCGATGACCTGGGAATTCTCACCGGCCGGTTCCCGCCCACAATTCGTAAACCAGTACTACACCTTCCCAGTGGTGGCCTTGCACTTGGTATCGCTGACACAGTTGTGCTGAATGATCCCATCACGGGACAGGGGTCGAACAATGCCGCCAAGGCAGCCAAAGTTGTGTTCGATGCAATTATCGGTCATGGGTATCGCCAGTTCGACGAAGCCTGGATGCAAACTGCTTTCAGCAAATATTGGGGAAAAGCAAAGTACAGCGTCGACTGGACTAATGCGCTGTTGGGGGAACCAAGCGCGGCTCAAATGAAGATCATGATGGCGGCCAATGAAAATCAAAGTGTCGCCAACTGGGTTTTCGCCGGGCTGGATGACCCCGAGTTATTCTTCCCCGAGTTTATCGATGAGGCCGCAGCGGATGAATTGATCGCTCATTTTACGTCAGGCCAGCCCGCAGCAGCGCACGCAGCCTAGGCGCGTAGTGAGGTAGTACAGATGCCAGAACTAATAGACGCCAAGGCTTTTCGTAATGCTCTCGGTCGTTTTGCCACAGGGGTGACGGTTGTCACCGCTCGCGATCTGGAGGGGGGCTTTGTCGGCACCACTGCGAGCAGCTTTAACTCGGTGTCCATCGATCCACCGCTGATTCTGTGGAGCATAGACAAGAGGGCTCGTAGTTTGCCCTCTTACCAGAACGCGGAACACTTTGTGGTGAATGTGCTGGCTGCTGACCAGGTTAGCATGTCCAACCACTTTGCTCGCCAGCAGGATGACAAGTTTTCTGGCATTAACTACGCCATGAACGAATGGGGCGTACCGGTACTGCCCGGCTGTAGCGCTGTTTTTCACTGCAGGAACCGGTTTCAGTACGAGGGGGGAGACCACATAATCATCGTCGGGGAGGTCGAGATTTTCTTTGCCAGTGAAAGGAAGTCACTCCTGTTTCACGGCGGCTCTTATGCGGTTTCGGAAAGGCATCCCATAACAGCTCCGGCTGGTGCCGACCCTGAGCCGGAACACCGCAGTTTCGCGGATGATTATCTGGAGTACCTGCTTGGGAGAAGCTTTTACCAGATGCATTTGAAGATGGCTGCCGTTCTTAAACGGCACGGTCTGGACGATCAGGAATTCCGCACCATGGCTTCTCTGTCCGGGCTTGGACGTGCAGACATGCGATTGCTAAGTCATTACACCGTGCTGTCCGAATCTGAATTGTCACATCCTGTGGCGCGTTTGCAAAAGCGCGGCTTTCTCTCTAGCGAAAATGGTCAAATAAGTCTGACCGAGGTTGGCAGAGCAGAACTGGAGCCTCTTCTTGCCGCCACACGTGCCAATGAAGCAGAGGTAATGGGAACCTTCTCAGTCCAGGAAGCCCTGACTCTTAAAAGCTTGCTGCGCCGCATTATCGATTGGACTTCAGAAGTACCTGAGGGAACGGATGAGCAACAAAGGAGTTTAAAGATCGGTTCGACCATTGAAATATGACAATGGCGTTATTACCTGACTGTCCGCCAATGCCGTTTGGACTGGCGCCAGCTTGTATCAAGCATGAAGAAAGCATGAAGCCAATCTTGATAATTATATTCAACGAGGATTTAAGGAAATGGTGCAATCCGAAAGTAAAATAAATTTGCAAGGCTTACAGCGCAAGACGATAGCGGCGGCTATAAGCGCCACGGTGCTTCTGAGTCTTCCTGTACTCGCCCAGGAAGCAAGTTCGGGCTCACGGATGTCCTCTCTCCTGGAAGAAGTCACCGTTACTGCGAGAAAGCGCGAGGAATCTTTGCAAGATGCACCCCTGTCTGTCTCTGCTTTCACCGGTGATAGCCTGGAGGCTCGTGGCTTCACTAATATTGCCGAAGTAGGTGGCATCACGCCTAACCTGACTTATCAGAATAACCCGAACTCAAGCGGGTCCTCCTCCGTGGCTACCGTCTATATACGTGGTGTAGGCCAAAGGGATTTTCTTGGAACCATTGATAACGGTGTCGGCTTTTATATAGACGACGTGTATATCGCCAGAACCGTAGGAGCCACTGTTGATCTGTTGGACGTCGACCGAATCGAAGTGCTTCGCGGTCCTCAGGGGACCCTGTTCGGCCGCAACAATGTCGGTGGAGCCATAGCGCTACATACGAAGAAGCCAACGGAGACCTTTGGCGGGTACGTTTCGGGTACTGTGGGTACGGACAATCATTATCGAGTGCGGGGTTCCCTCAACCTCCCTTTGAGCGATACTGTGCTGACCAACGTCTCCGCGATGTGGGCTGAACAGGACGGCTATGTGGATCGTCCTGCCGGTGGGGATCTGGGCGACGACAATGTGACCGCTGTGCGCGGTAACATTCTCTGGCTTGCGTCGGACACCCTCGAAGTCTCACTTTCCGCCGATTACAGCACGGAGGATGAAAACGGCCCCGGATTCCAACTGGTCGATGTTGACGAGGTAGGGGAGTTCGGCAATAGCTTCCCCGGCTTTTACAATAACGTGACCCAGGGCCCAACCTGCAACTATGGTGGTCCGTTTGGGCCGTTTAATCCCGACCCGCTTTGTTACAATGATCAGTGGGTCAACGAGGCTAATCTTGGCACCTTTCCCACCTATTCCAAAACCGATGTATGGGGTGCCAAGCTGGGTATAGAGTGGAGTGTGTCGGACACTGTTGATTTCAAATCGATAACCGCATTCAGAAGGCTCGATGCTGGTTTTTCACGGGATACGGATGCCTCGCCAATTCTTATTGCACATTTCATGGATGTTTTTGAGTCCGATCAGTTTAGTCAGGAGTTTCAGTTACTAGGTACCGCTTTCGATTCGAAGCTTGATTGGATAGCTGGTTTGTATCACTTTGACGAGGATGGTTTTAACCAAAACATATTGGAGTTTGCGATCGCGAATTTCGACAGCAGAAACAAGTTCACTTCTACCAGTCAGGCTGTATTTACCCAGGGTACCTATCATATCACTGAGCAACTCAACATTACCCTGGGCGTTCGTTATACCGACGAGGAGAAGACCTTTGATCCCGTTCAGGTTGTCGAAAGCAGTAATATTGGCATCCCTCCCGGGACTCTGATCCTTCCTTTGGGAAAGAACAGGCGTGATACCCAGGAGACGACTCCCATGGCGAATATCGCTTATAGCTTCAACGATGGGTTCATGGTTTACGCCAACTACGCTGAGGGTTTTCGTTCCGGTGGCTATGTCCAGCGGATCTTTCCACCACGCCCTGATGTGGTTGATTTCGACCCGGAATACGTAACATCTTATGAGCTGGGCTTCAAGTTCAGTACCTCCGATGGCTCATTGTCGCTCAACGGCGCGGTATTCTTTACGGATTATGAGGACATCCAGGTCCTGGTCCCGGCCGGTGTGGCGCAGGTGGAGCAAAACGTAGGAAAGGCAGAGATTTCAGGGGCTGAGGTGGAACTGAAATGGCAGCCGGCTCCAGGCTGGTTTTTCGAGGCTGGTGTTGGGTATATCGACGCAGGCTATACTGAGATTGATATCGACATCAGCGCGATACCAACCAACCCTGATGGCTCTTTGACCCAGGACTTGAGCGATCCCTTCAATGTTATCCAGGAGGATAACGATTTCGATCACGTTCCCACTTGGTCAGTTAATGCCAGCGTGAGCAAGGAATTCTACATGGGGCAGCGTGGATCCTTGTTGCTGCGTCTGGGTGGCACATACCATGACGGGTACTTTAACGAGCCACTCAATCTTCCGCAGGTCGCCATACCCGAGATAGCCATTTTCGATCTCACTGCCGTTTGGACCTCTCCAGTGGAGACCTACACAGTAAACGCCGGGATAAAGAATCTGACTGACGAGAAATACCGCACCAGTGGCTACTTCAACGCAGGCGTCGGTACCGTCGAGAATATATTCGATCGGGGTAGGCAGTGGTATGTTGCCGTGCAGTACAATTTCTGACGGCCTCTTATGTCTTTGAACTGTAAGGCGTGAAGCGTGTAAAGGAGCTCCGATGTCGACGACTAACTGTGATCTTGTTCGTGAACTGTGCATGAGTCTGCCCACGGGTGACTTTAAGACCGCCGGCCGATTTTTGCACGATGACGTTTATTTTCACTTCCAGCCCTGGAAATTGATGAGAGGTCGAGAGACCGTTTGCGAGTTCCTGCGGCCTTTTGTCGATGGCACGCACTGCAACATGACGTCAATGAAGATTCTGGCTCAGCTAAGCGAGGGTCCACTGGTGATGAACGCCCGAGAGGAGCGCTGGCAGCGCGGAGATATCCGGGCGACGGTAGAGGTGGCCGGGCTCTTCGAGATCGAGGACGGAGTCATCACGCGCTGGGTGGACTACTGGGACCTGGCAACTTTCAAGCCCATTATGGACGACATCGCTGGGATGGAAGGTCTGCTGGCGCAGGGAGGACCGGTTCCAGGCTGATGCACCAACACTGCGGTAGTGTGCCTTCATCACAAGTTGAATCGCGCTGGCTCCCCTCAGTACGGGGGAAGGTCAACACCACGTTGTCTCGCGATACACTGTCCGGAAGAGGAACAACGGTGGCGGGAGCGCGGGCAATTGAGGAGCGGACTTGGGTTAGATACCGCTCCAGAAGTAGTAAATACACTCTTCGATCGCTGCAGCATGCCGGTTGATTGACGGTTGCCTTGCGGGTCGGACCGGGTGGGCGCATAGGCGGAGCCCGATTCGTTCAGGCATGAGATACTGCCTGTTCAGCAAATTCCTCGCTGCTGCATTGGAGTGCCCAATCAAGCATCAATTCACGCCGTTTGGTGAACAAGGTCCCCCGGGCATAGGCGGCCTCTGCCTTGTCCCTGAGTTGATGTGCCAGTGCATGCTCGATCACTTCGCGAGGGTAGGCTGTAGTTTCACCGACCCAATCCCGGAACGCTGACCGGAACCCGTGCGCGGTGATATCTGCCCGCCCCAGGCGTTTCAGTACGGCTGTGAAGGTCATATCGCTCAGCTTTGAATCGGATTTCATTCCGGGAAACACCAGTGCGCTGGGGTCAGTGCTGCCACTGTCGGCCGCTGATTGCAGCATTTTTACGGCGCACGATGACAAGGGCACTCGATGTTCCTTTCCCGCCTTCATGTGATCCGGTGGTACTGTCCAGACGCCAGAGGCAAGATCCACTTCCGCCCAGGTCATGCTTCTAACTTCACCGGAGCGAGCGGCGGTCAGGATTGCGAATTCCAGGGCGCGCGCTCCCGTGCCTTCCCGGGAGCGCAGCTCTCTCATGAATGGTCCGATTTCCTCCCATGGGATCGCAGCGTGATGTTTGACTTTTCTGACCTTGCTGGGCTTCGCCAGCAGCATGTCCAAATGCCCTCGCCAACGAGCAGGGTTATCTCCATTCCGATACGCTCGCACCGTTGCCCAGTCGAGAACAGCTTCGATGCGCCCGCGCAGCCGACTCGCTGTCTCGTTTTTGACGGTCCAGATGGGTTCGAGGATTTGCGTAATGTGGGAAAGTGCAATGTCGTGCACCAGCAGCTGGCCGATTACTGGAAAGGCGTAGGTTTCAAGGGTATTGCGCCATTGCGATTGGTGCTTGGGATTGCTCCATTCGGCTGATTTGGATGCTATCAGCAAGTCAGCAGCTTTTTCGAAGGTGATGACTGCGTCCCGTTTGGCAGCCAGAGCGCCGCGAGCGGCTTCGCGCTCGACGATAGGGTCGCGTCCTTCGTCGATCGTTTGCCGGGCAAGCCGGGCCTTCTCCCTCGCCAGCGCCAGGGTGACACTTGGAAAACCGCCAAGCCCCATTTCGCGACGTTTCCCGCCAATGAGGCAGCGCAGGATCCAGGTCCTTCCACCGCTGGGTACGACCTGAAGATACAGGCCGGCGACGCCACCGACTGCGTGCATGCCGGGGCTATCAATGCGCTTCACTTCGAGAGCAGATAACTCCCTTGCAACCTTCGGCATAAGTCTCCGCCATACTCGACACCCACCAATTTACCCGCCAATATAATTGTGGTTAAACGAGATGACAAGAGACAGCCCGAAACAGATGAAATTAAAATAAATACCTATAAATCAATAGGATGAGAGACAGGATGAGCTTGTTTGAGAAGCCTTGAGACACGCCGGAAATGGACTCTCTCTCCGCCATATGCCCTAGCTCTACCGGCGAGGCGTTCGCGGACCTCAAGCAGGTCCTCGATGAGGGGAACATGGAAGGCTTCGCGTTGGGCGCCCATGTATGGGCGCTATCGTTCTAACCTGCCCGTTCGTGTTCCTCGAAGGCGTCCAGTTCCAGCTTCCTCTTGAGCTCAGCAATCAGTGCCAGTTGATCGATTTGATCAGGTGGCTGCCGGTGCTGGCGAGTGTCACCGGTCGCGATGTTGTGGATAAACATAGCAATGTGCCTCGTGAAAGCACCAGTCCTTGGTGCGACGGGAGAATTGTACCGCAGAGGGCCTTAAGTTGAATGCTGGTGCCGGAGTTCAGAACGCTTTTGGAAGGCCCGCCTGCTTCAGCACTGCGTTTGCGCTGTGGCGAGAAAGGATTTTACCGTCCACGGTGAAGTTGACGCCTGTGATGGGGCTATACCATATCTCATGGTCGCCCTTTCCGGGACGGACGAAGTGGCAGCGGGCTTGCTTGAGGCGTGACTTTACCCCTGGGGTATAGGACTGCGGCGCCACCTCAGCAAGCTAGAGAGGCGCGTTGCTCGCTGTGGATAAGAAGTTCCTAGGGATCCAGGCCGTTGTCCGGGCCCAGTCCGTTGAGCTCGAGAAGCTCGGGGACCATCACGCGGAGCTTCCGCAGCAGGTCTTCCTGTGTGGCCGCCTCTGTCGCCAGCCCAGGCACATCCTCACTGGTGGCGGTCCAGACCTTGGCCTCGTCATCCCACACCGCATTAATATGCAGGACAGGGGCGCCCGTGTGAGTTACACCGATCATCTTCAAACAATTACCCCGGCTGGTCGATTTGAGGGTATGTAGACACCGACACCCTCAGTCTGGTTCAGAGAGTGCATTCTAGCAACCTGAAGGGCTCCCGGGCATCACTGGATAGGCATAAGGCGTATCCGCTTAGCACCACCAAGTACTATATGTTGTGGTTTCTATTTTCGGTTATTTGTCGGTAGGTGACCGGCCCTGTGGCGACGGCTTGCTGTAATAGGCGATAGAACAGCAACCCTCTTGATCGGGAAGTTC
>JBGTGB010000116.1:0-14522 GCA_041746975.1 Haliea sp.
AGTGGGGGGCGAGCAACGTGGTATCGGCGCAGCGCCATCGGTCGAGCGGCCGTTCTGTAGCACGATGTAGCCATAGTTATTGGAGTATTCAACTGGACGTCCGAAGGGCATGAATTGGGACAATACCGACCTCGGTATCCATTTCGGGGACATCTGACTCAGCCTGTGCGCCGTGCGTATCCGGGAACACATCGAATTCCGGCAAATCAACCCGTTCGGGGCCATCCCAGCACGAGGGCGCATACGGCCGGAAGCGTATGTCGATATCGTCGACGCCAGCCGCTGGAACGCTGTCCTGACCGGTCTCACGTTGGCAGATGTACTCGAGGGAGAAGCCCGCGGGCTGGATCCTCTCCGTGTCCGGCGTTTGATCCGCCATGTGAAGACGCGCAGCACTCAGGTCTGGCTCACGCGAATAAAGCTGATTTTGCTAACTTTCAGTTCACGTCGCAGCGTGCGGAACGCGCCAGCCGCGTTCTTGCCGCGGGACCACAACAGTCCCCTCGGTGTCGCGGGGCTGCGGTGTGCGTTGCGGGATTGGCTCGACCAGAGGCGGTCGGAAACCAATAAGGCCGAACAATGGTTGCAGCGGATCAGGAATTTGAACACCAAGGAATGCGGGAGGAGGAATTCGCTTTCTGCGGCATCGCGGAAGAATGATCGATGGCGACACTGTTCTTCAAGCGCTCACTTATGAAGGTCTGCGGCTCAGCATTCTGCCCGTCGTTCGCTTTGCCGGTCGGCACGTCCAGTTTGCCGGCATCCCAGCCGGCGCTGTGTCGAGGCGAATCAAATCTAAGCTGAAGCGAGAACTGGAGACGGCTCCGCAGTGGCATGAGCCGGTACTGGGCTACTACTGGATCGACGCCGTCGACTGGGACGACCTCTTGGGCCGACAGCGCGGCTGGCGGGATGGCAAGGAGAAGGGGATGTTCGTCGTAGATGGAGGTGGCGACTTGCACCGAAGACGCCGCACGCCATGGAATCGTGAAGTTCTGGAGATGTGCGGTTGGCGGTTCCTTCCGGAAAATCGACGATGGGACGCGGATGAGCGGGAATGGGTGATCAACGCGATTCACGGACTGGCAGCAGTAAGTGGGCTGCCTGACCTCGAAAGTGATGCGTGGCTCAAGAGACGGGCGGCTGAGCACTGTCGATTTGGACGGGTGACATTGACCGCGGACCCAGATTGAACAGCTAATTGGGCTGCCATCCCAGCGGTATTTCGGAGGCCGGATCTTGATTTGCCATATTCCGCTCCAGTGATCCACGCGAATCCGGTCACCGCCTTTTTGGTAATCAAGTCTGTTCGGTCAGTTGCGATTGAACATCCGCGAACTCTAACTCTCGAACGCGATCTTCCAACGCTTGCTCGACCCTTTCAGGTTCCTCTGCCCAAAAAACCAGCGTCGGCTCCTCGTTAAGATCAACCAGACCATTCCATTCTCGGCTAGTGCTCACGCCGGAAAGGTTTTCCAACACCTGAAGCACGTAACTTCTGACCGCTCCATCAATATTAGCCTCCAAGTCTTCGTTATCACCTTCGCCTGTATCTTCGAGCGCTATTTTCGATAAACCCAACAAATCCGGATTCGTCGGGGGATTCCCGCGCTTCAACGCGGCAACTACAAGCGACTCAATTCTTCTCTCTAACGACCGGATTCTACGGCGCAGCGCAGAGTCCTCGAATTCACCTGCGAACGCCGACCAACGCAGGATTTCGTGATCGCAGCCTGCAATATTCGCAGAGCAAATGGGACACAGAGATTCGGGCATCATAATCGAAAAAGCAGTTTGTACGGAGCGCCGAATTGATATGAACCCGCGTCCACTTGCTCAAACCAAGAGTAAAATTACAAGCACGGAAACCACGCCTTCCGTCAATGCGGTAGCCCCATCTTGTCGAGGAATGCCGGCCAGCGCGGATCCGATTTAAGATTGCCCAGCAGCGGTTCATATAGGATCTCGGCGAGCCAAGGGTCACGTTGTTCGTAGGCCCTGTCGAGCCATAGGAATGCTTGCTCTAAATCGCCACGCCAGGCATAGGCTTCCGCAATATAGAACGCCGCCGACTCACTACGTTCTTCAAGAAAATCCGCGAGTGCCTGATCTGCCTCGGCCTTGCGTCCGAGGGCGGAGAGCGCCGCTATTCTTCCAAAGTCACGGAAGCCTGGATCCACCTCGAGTTGCATCTCCGCCAGCGCCATTTCGGGCTGGTTCTGCAGCAGAAAGATAGCGCCGAGTACCCCGTGGGAATACGGTAACTGCGGATCGAGCTCCAACAGGTGGCGGATTGCTGAAGCTGCCTCGTCCAGTCGACCGGCAGCCAGCAAGCAGATTCCAAGGTCTAAACGGACAAAACGATTGAGCGGGTCGAGGTCGATAATGCGCCGACTGAGATCAATGCACTCATCAAACCGCCCGAGCACTGCGGCCACACTTCCAGCTCCCCTTAGTGAGTGCACATTGCCCGGCTCAAGCCCGAGCGCACGCTGCATTGCCTCGTCGGCTCCCTGCCAATCCCAGTCGTAGTACAGCCTGATCCAGCCCATCGTCGCGTGTGCCTGGGCAAGCCTTTCATCCAATTCAAGCGCGTGCTCGACGGCGGCACGAGCCAAAGCCGTCCCATCATGGATATCGAGTTCCCTACCGGCCTGCTGAAAGTAAGCCGCTCCCAATGCCTCCCAAGCTGGTGCATACGCCGGTTCGATCCTGAGCGCGGCCTGAAAAGCATCGACAGCCTTCTGAAGATCATCATCGGTACGACGATCATAGAAGTACTTGCCCTGCAGATACAGCGCATAGGCTTCTCGGTTGATCTCCTGCACCTTTGATACATCACCCAGCAGGCTGATCTTGAGCGCATCGACTACCGCAGCGGCGATCTCATCCTGAATCGCGAATACGTCCTCGAACTTTCGATCGTAACGCTGTGACCACAGGTGATAACCGCTGTCCGCCTCGATGAGCTGCGCGGTGATGCGCAGCGTATCGCCCGCCTTGCGCACGCTGCCCTCCAAGATGTGTTTGACATCTAGCTGTTCTGCAATCGATCTGATGTCGATGTCGTCGTCTTTGAATGAGAACGATGAAGTGCGTGCCGCGACGCGCAGCTCCGGAATACCGGCCAGCAGATTCAGGAGTTCTTCGGCCAATCCGTCGGCGAAATACTCCTGTTCTGGATCTGCGCTCATATTGGCGAACGGCAGCACCGCGATCGACTTCTGGGCGTGGGCCGTCGCGGCGGCTTGTTTCTCAAACCCTTGTTTCGTGTTCTCGACCAGCGCCGCGTCCCGCTTCGGATCGAGCAAGACCTTGTCGTATGCGAAATAACCAAGCGCCAACAAGAGCGCACCGATGATCAGGAAATCGAGCTTGCGGCCGGTCTGGTGTCTGATTGACTCAGCCGGCTCCACCTGGGCTTCACGCTTCAGGCCCTCGGGCGTGAGCTCAAATGCCCAGGCGAACACCAGCGCTACCGGGAAGCCGATAAACAGGAAAAGTGCCACTGCGGTAACGATCCAGGCAGGCAAGTGCAGTGCCGGCACCAATGTATCAGTGACCTGCATTAACAACCAGGCGACCACCAGATAGGCGGCGCCCACTCGAAACACGTTGCGGCGCTTCAGTTCGGCGAAGAAGCCCATGTCACGACTCCGGCCCCGAGAGCCAAGAATTCCCTGCTGGAGGGCCCTGGTGCCTCCCCCGAGACGATTTCATATGACCCGCAGCGCGTTTAGGTATCTGTCTGATTGACCCCGCGACGCCGCTGGTTCCGTTAGCCCCGGCCGATCACCGGGATCCACTTTTTGAGCTATTCGAGAGCCGTCTCCTGATAGCTAGTCGTCCGCCACTCACCTTCCTGTCGGACATAGACGGTTGTCGAGTACACAGCGCTCGGTAATCTCTGTCCTTCGCATGTTGTATCTGAGGTAGCGTTGTAGGTTAAGACTGCGATGTCTGGAGACAGTTTGCGAAGCTTGAAGTCCGAGAACTCCAAATTTTCGATCTCGCAGTTATTGTTGTTGACATCGGCCACGACTGCCTCTCGTCCGGTAGTAATGCCGGCACCTGCAACAACGAAAACCGCATCTTCGGTCAGGAGGTTGCGATACGCCTCTCCGTCGCCATCGACCCATGCCTGCCACGCGAACTTCTCTTTGGCAACAAGGTCGTCCTTTAGGTCGTCGGCCACCGCTGGTAACGCAATGAACAAAGCAGAAACAAGGAATAGCCCACCTTTAATCTTCATTTGTCTCACCCGTTTATGTGGTTAGTTGGAAGACCGCACCTACTCTACTCCCCTCCAAAGCACGTTGGTATAGGGTGGATCAGGGCTCCAGCCAGCCCTCCCAGCGCCGGGGTTTCAGCTAAGCTAAACGCACGTGTCGAACGAGGGAGGATTTACTGTGGATAGCAATCTCAACCGGTGGCTAACCTTGGCCGCCAACGTAGGCGTGTTGATAGGGCTGATCGTACTTATCGTGGAGATTCGTCAGAATGGCGCCATTGCTGAAGCCCAGTTCTATCTGGAGCAAGTCGAAAGCAATGAAACGTTGGAAATCTCGATGCTGGGGGATAGTGCGGCCGCGGTCTGGGAGCGATCTGTGTTCGAGCCTGAGTCGCTTTCTCCAGCCGACATCAGGGTAATGGACGCTTATCTTTCATCCAGACTGTATGTCTGGTGGAACATGTTCGAGCTAGAACGGCGTGGATTTTTCGAGGAAGGGGCGACTGCTGCAAACGTCCGTGACAGTGTGGAGTTTTATTTTGGTAGCGCTTTCGCCCAAGCCTGGTGGCAGCATGAACGGGACTATGGGGGATGGGGTGACAGCCTGACCGACCTGATCGACTCAGGGGTGAGAAAAACTGATCGTTCTGCCAACAGGAACCGCATATTTAAAATCCAGAGCGCGTCCCGGAAGTAGACAGATCCAAGGACTACATCCGCGAAGTTTCTCTCCCGCTACAGCGAATGCCGCCCGCCTTCCATACCTGCATATGCGAGTGGCACGGCATGGACCTGTTTAATTAGGTCCTCGTAGCATTCTGCTCTCCAGCAACGTGGGATTTATTTCCAGTAGTAGATCCGGCTAGGAGCGGACGCTATTCTGGCGTGTGCGAGTCATTCGACGCGGCGGCGTTACGCGCATACTCTGAGTAGCCGCGCACCATTGCACGAACGCAATCACCGGGGGTCGACCCGCCTTCAAAGAATCCCTCGCACGGCCGCTCAATTAGTTCAGGCCGATTTTCTTTGACCCATTGCTCAGCATCGAAATAAGCCTGTGGGTCGTTCGAGCTGCTATTAACGGCCACGACCTGGCCGCTGACAATCGTCACGCGGAAGGTGTCAGTAACGCCGACTCAAAAGAAACCCCGCCGAAGCGGGGTTTTGAGTACGCATATCGAGAAAAACTATTGAATTACGAACTGTGCCGTGCAGGTGGGGTGGACAAAATAGTCGCTACCGTCACCAGTCAGCATGGTCACCGTGTAGGTTCCCACTGCGGTGAAATTCTTCGTCGAGAGGTTAAACAGCCACCCGCTGCCCAAGAACTCAAATTGATTGCCTTCTGAGCCAGCGCCAGCCGGTAAGGCATCACTAGTCACATCCTGAGCTGGACTGACGCCGGAACTGTATGTGACTTGGACTACGGGTGCCGCACTAATGCCAAGATCATCGATCGGCTGATTGTTCTCGTCGATTAGCTGCGCATTGGCTCGAAGTACACGGTTCTTCCCTCGTACCTTAACAGGACCATCGTTCAAGGGTGCGTCAAAGCCGACGCAAGACAGAATTCGTGCATTGGGATCTATCGGCGTGAAGTGAACGCGGATTACTCTGAAGTTGTCACACCCCGGTGACGTCAGCGTGAATCGTGAGATCGGCACATTTCCGAATTGGCCGCTTACGGGGAAAAAAGGGTCGACCCCACTTTGAAAGGCTGTTCCGAGTGAGGAACCCGAAACATCGAAGGCCTCCAACACTCTGTCACCAACTCTGTTGTCGGGTAGAGGTGGGCAGTCTCCCGAATTATGCGCTGCGACAACATCGTAGCTAACATTGATCGCGGCTCCTGTATTAAATGCCCATGAAACGGATTCGGTTGAATCGATCGTCACGTCCGAGATGCCTCCGAGAACGGCGATACCGTTGAATGTGAAAATATTCAGTGTGTTCGATCCCGTGACAGTAATACCCCCGTGGTTGAAGGTGGCCGTTTGGACGTTTCCTACTGTACTGTAATCGACCGTATCTGATTTCGCTGGTGCAGCGATTAACGCAAGTAGCGCCATCAATGCCGCCACCAAATTCTGTGCGCGCATCCCTAGCCCCCCCAAAGTAAGACGATTAATGTTCTGTGTCAGTTACGCAAAACCGGCTGGTCGAGTGCGACCGACCTCGCTTGCAATCCCCCCGGTGACGAGCCGATATTGCTCCTCGGACTAGGTTCCGGTCGGGCTGGCAGCCTGAATCGAACGGGCCGGGACACGCTGACAGTACGCCTCCCCTGCGCCTGTCGCAACTTTCAGTGCTGCTTCAAACGGCACCGATACAGGGCTGATACAAGAGCCGCTAAGTTATTGTTGTAAATATTCTATCTGCACGATCCATCATCGGCGCTATCGATATTATATTTTTCAATATGTTATCGCGAGGGCATGAAATAGCTGCGGTTCGTCGTCTATGTCTCCAGTTCCCCATAGCTGCCATTTGACTTTTACTCGATAGCGCACACACACCAAGGTTTGGCTCGAGGAATTGACCGTAATCGGAAACCATTAACGAAGTTCACAACACGTGCAGCCCTACCTACAGTGGGTGCCCTTCGACTTCGACGCTGGTGCAAGTTGCCGTTTTCCATCAAGCCACTTACAAAGCTGCTTCCACTCAGCCGACGATACATCCGTAACCCGGTGGGCTCGGCGTCCCGCATTCATGCGCAGTCCAAAATGCGTCGGCAGAATCGGTCCGTGAGTTCCAAAGTACCAGGCAGGATCTAAAACAAGCACGTACCTACCTCCAAGGTCGTGTTGTTTATCATCCGGACCGTGCACTGGGTTTGCGATTTGAATGAAGTCTTCGCCAACAGGTCGGTAGATATTGTCGGGGGCCACCGAGGCCGCTGGACGCTTTGATTTAAAGCGCGAGTCAGCCCAATACGAGCGGAAATCCAGTTTCTCGATAATGATTCCAGCCCAACACACACCATGCGGCTCCGGACTCAGTCGCTTTCCAGTAAATGCCAGCACAGCATCACCGGGCTGAGCAGTCCGCCTGATTTTTGGTTTACAGATCGCGAGAGTTGTCAGAGGCGGATCAAAATTTGGAGCTGCGCCACTATCGTAGGTAATCACATAGGTATAGATCCTCATGTTTGTTCCTTAAACAGCTCGTTGAGCCAACTCAACGCATCCTCGCGCTCACCAATATCAGCCACAAATTCCTGACCTCTGGCCGCGGCCCGTACCAGCGAACCGTCTAGCCAGCGCCCTTCCGGATGAAACGTCATTCCGACCCCACCCATCATCGGGTGAAGCCATTCCGGCACTCGCCAAAGGGACGGTTGTCCACTGTCTTGACTGGTTAACCGCCATCCGGTGGGAAAGACACCCCAACCTGGTTTCACGGTCGAACAGAGGTCAAGGGTCTCACGAGCAATGTAGACAGTGTTAGATCCTGGCCACCCGGGTAGCACATGCGGGTGTCCGCGCAACCAAGGATAACGGCGCAACGTCGAGCGGGGATCTCCGCCTACATGTTCCACTGCGTCAACCTGTAACCATCCAAATACGCGATGTTCCTTCTGCCCGCTAAAGCGCCAATGGGAGTTGTATTTCACCGGGCGAAATAAGCCCCAAAACAAGAAAAGGTCGCCGACTCCCACTTCCTGATTCGCCAAGTGGCTCTGTGCCCGTGACACTTGCCCAAGAGAACCCCGCCAGCCACGATGACGTGGAATAATTTGACTGTCGAGATCAGGATCAACGTGACAACGTTGGTCCAGTGAAACTCTGCCTTTTGTTAAATCAGTAACAAGGTCCGGGATCGGTGGCGGGAGGCTGTGATATGTAATCGATGAAGGCATGCGGGTCGGAATGGGCAGCGAAATCGGGTGCCCGTCCACGATCGGGCTTGGTTGGCCTCCTGCAGCACTGTCAAATCCTTTCCGACTGAAAATGATTCGCATTATGAGCTCCGTGTGTCGCCACTAGCATGCTGATCAATTAACTCTGGCTGAAGGTCAATGTCGAATACACCAGCCAGGAATGCTTCTTCCACAACTCATTCTTGAGCTTTTTTTCAAAGAGTTCTTTGCCTCTCCTCCCATCCAATTTACGAACTCAAGCCGCTCCAGGGTATCCTCGGTTATGCCGAGCCTTTGCTTTGCAAGCTGCAACGCCTTTGCCGTAAACTCGTCTCCGCGTAGCCGGGCGACGCACCGTGATTCTCGTGGTCTTGGTCGGGGAGACATCGCCACAACTTTACCGAATCTACGCCAATCAAGCCCACGTCCGCGGCCGGAGACATAGTATGAACCACGAGCGCTTGCAGCGGCATATTGCTCACTACGTCAACAAGATCGCCAAACCAGAGTCCGGCTACGCAGCAAGCACATTGGAGCGGCGGCAGCGTGTAACCTTCTACCAGTCTTGGACCGATGATCGCCTGCGATCGATGACAGCGGACGACCTCCTCGAGTACATGTCGAAGCTATGGGCAATGCTGATCTGGGGCAACAAACAGTACGTCGTGGACAAGCTGGTAGATGATCATGGGCTCGACATGGTGCGCGACGAGATCGCACAGCTACTTTGGAGCGACTCACCAATAGACGCACGCTGGGATCAATTCCGCGTCCGTATCAAGGGCATGGGTCCGGCGATGATGAGTGAATTGCTCGCCCATACGCACCCAGACCGCTACATGCTGTGGAACCGCCGTGCCCGCGTGGGGCTCGATTACCTGGGGGTGCCGGGCCTGCCGAAGTACAACTACCAGCTAACTGGCAAGAAGTATGTGGCACTCTGCGATATCGCCAAAAAGTTGGCTGCCGTGTTGCGCACAGCAGGTGTGAAGAATGCGGACCTACTAGACGTGGATTATTTCATCTGGGAAGAACTGCAGGTGGAGGAGAACCTGAGCAAGTTGGGTCGCAAGGAATCTTCCGAGAAAATGTCGCAGGAAGTCGCACGGGCAGACCTCGCGACGGCCGAGTTCATCCACAATGAGGTCAAACAGAAATTAGCCGACATTGGTCAGTGGCTGGGTTTCATCAGCAAAACGGAGGTCAAGGTTGCCGACGGATCGGTGGTCGATACGGTGTGGGAGTCCACTATCGGCAATATGGGCCGTGTGATCTACGTGTTTGAAGTACAGACGAAGGGCTCGGTCGATAGCCTGCTGATGAACTTGCTGAAGGCGCTCAACAACTCGGCAGTACAAGGCATCGTTGCGGTTTCGGATGCTGAGCAAATAGAAAAGATGAGGAAACACGCGACTGGCGTGACGATATTGCGCGAGAAGCTGCGTTATTGGGACTATACGGACGTCCTGGCCACCCACGAAGCGCTGGAAGGCGTGAACGAGTCAATCAACAAGCTCGGGCTGGTGCCGCAGGGACTAATTCAGAGCCGCTGATTGGGTTCACGGAAGCGACTTACCAGGCGGTCGATAAGCTCGTCTGTCGTGGTCTTTCCCAAAAACGAGTATCGGACGTTCGGCTACAAGCGCGGCGTATCGACGTGTTTCCGGGCCGAACATCATCACACTTTCCCAACATGGGGCGATTTAGGGAAAGAAGGAGGGGTGGGAGCGCGATGTGAACGAATTCGACATTGGCCATACAGCGCTCCACTAGGAAGCTTTGCACAGCCCGCTATGAGCGAGGCAACGCATGCCGTCTACTGCCCGCCAAGAGCTAGGAATCGGCAAGAGGCGCAGCGTGAACGCCGGAATCAATTAGAGGGGTTTAGAGTCTTCCCGCGCTGTGACGGTCAATCTCGATGCGAAAACCGGAACCTGCAAGCCATCTTGAGAATGGGGCTTAAACCATGCTCCGGAGAGGACCGCGCGAAGCGGTGGCGGTTAACGCCTGAAATGGCGTCATACGGATCAGGTTTTGACGGTACCATACGATCATGGCTTTAGCGATCCGGGTCCTCTGCCCTGACAGTGACACGTTCGGGCGGCTCGCTTTTGGCCGCCTTTCTTGCAGTCAGGGAACTGACTATTTGCAGCCTACCGTCTTAACGGAATCGACACCCCTGAACTTCTGTTTATCGAATGTCACGCCCGAAAGCACGGCCTCGGTATCGCCGCACTCGATTCCTGTGCGGCGGATTTTAAAGTGAAGCAAGAGGTCTGCAAGACCGTCTTTGTTAATGTCCCTTACTCGATGGCGAACTACCTTGGCTTCGTCTTGCCCAAACCTTACAGACGGGATCTTAATTTGCAAAGGATCAAATGGTGTATCGGCGTCAGATAACACGGCAACCCAAATTCTGCCGTTTGAACGAGGATTGAAATTGTTCCGTTTATTGCCCGGACGGATATCGATATCAACTTCGATAGAATCCCTTTGAAATACATATGCTGATCCACTCAAGAAGCCGTTATCGTCGTCAAGATGAGCACCGACGATCACCGTATTCTGGTTGAACGCAACGGATTGACCAAAGCCATCGCCGCTAGCGCCGTCACTTGGCAGTAGCTTTGTTTCCTCCCACTGTCCTGAAGTATTGCGAGTAAACGCATATGCTGCGCCACTCCGATTCCCGGCTCCACCGGGATGCTGCGGCGCTCCAATTACCACCGTATCGCCCCATAGCTCTAGCGACGACCCAAAGCCGTCATCATTCACACCGTCACTATTAGACAATTCCGCCTGTACGCTCCAGACACCTGATGTCTGTTGGTAGACGAATACCAATCCTTTTCCGTCTTCGCCTTCGCCAGCACTTATTACGGCGGTCGCGCCCTTGATGGCGACTGGGCGCGTCGGCCCGAATTCCCCAACGAACTCCGTTCGCTTGCTTGCCAATATTTTTGTCTGTTCAGTCCAGTTCCCAAAAACATCGCGAGTAAATATGTATGCAGAAGCTCTCACGGTCCCCGTACCGTCCTTGTCATTCGTATGACGTCCAATAATCGCGATGTCACCGTTCAGATCCAGGTTTCTGCCAAAGGTGTCGCCGATTGCTCCATCACTCGCGAATAATTTCGCTTGTTCGGTCCAGTTGCCAGAGGCATCGCGAGTAAAGACATACACCGCACCAGGCAGATCGACAAAGCCAGTAAACGTTTCCGGCCGCGTGCCGACGAACGCGGTGTCACCATCGATAGCGACAGAGGCACTGAAGCCGTCACCGAAAATGCCATCGCTGGCCCTGAGGACCGCCTGTTCGCTCCAAATCCCCGAAGCATCGCGGGTAAAAATGTAGGCCGAATCCTCAACCGGATTCACATCTTCTTCAAATATGCCGACTATCGCAGTGTCGCCGTCGATATCAACCGAGTAGCCGAATTGGTGGTCGGAGCCGCTGAGGCTCGGCACAAGCTTGGCTTGTTCGATCCAGTTTCCCACCATGTCGCGTGTGTAGATATACGCTGCCCCGCGGCGGTCGCCGGCCTCACCCCCGTCGCCCCGGTCCCCAAGCGCACCAACTATCGCCGTATCACGGTCCATTGCAATCGCGTAGCCGAAAACTGCAAGTTCGACACCATCGCTTGCTAGTAGTTTGTCTACCTCCATCCACTTTTCCGCCGACGCAGGTAGCGATGCAGCGAGCATTGATCCTGTTAGAAGGCAGGCACGACCGAGCGTGAGTAACGGCAATAGGGGGTCCGTGTTCAGATGCATACTGTTCACCGCTGGTGGTCTGGCACCTTCGCAGTTGTCCACTGTGGCTCCCACTGAGAGCCTTCCGCGACCTGCTTTAGAGCCGGCGCCGTTGCATTTTTTTGTTAGGTTTAGCCTGTCCCTTATACATTAAAGTCAATAACATAGCCATCAGCGGCTTTCAGCCCATGCAAGTTCAATCGCTGCGACTAGCCGAAAAGCGCGCCGATCCGCAGAGTTTAGTCAATGTCGTGCAGCCGGGTTTGCACCAACGATTATGGCAAAGGCAAAAACCATCCGATTTGCAGTAGGCAGTCTCGACGAGCCGTTTTCTGACATATGGAGACTTGTTATCAGCAGGAATGATGTCTATATCGGCTGGTCAAAAGAAGCGATGGGAGTTTTCAAGATTTCTCTGCATGAAAGTGGAGTTTGGGTGCTCGCCGCTACAGAACAATCAGGAGCAACTTTTGATAATGGAAACCGGCGAGGAAAGCGATGGAATCGGCCGCTGGAACACGCAAAGGGCGTAACCCGAGGTCCTTCCGTCAAAATTCCGCATACGTCCCTCGGCCATTGCCGTAAGGGCGAACTGACCGAACGCAAGAAAGTCCAGTGGGTTCCTACTCCGGCCCCCGGGGAACTGGTCGAATTTTCTGTTTACTTTCTGGATGGAGAGGCCAGGCAACTTGTCGGCGCTCATCGAGAGAGGCTGGTGGATTCTGCGGAATTGGCAAATGGTGGGGAAGTGGCGTTGTTTGCTGACGTTCGGACCGCGAAACCGGACTATTTAGCGGCGTGTGAGAAGTACATACGCGAAGACGTACTTCGCGTTGACGATGTGCGCAAGGTTACTAGCAGCTCGTTTCTTTGGATATCGCAAAGTCTCGGTGACTTGGTATTTCCAGTTATTACTGAGTTGCCACAGAGAGTGCGCCCGAAGCTTGAAATTTCAGACGCTGTGCGAACCGCGTTAGGACTGCCAAATCTGACGGCGGACGATCTCGCACCATCCGCAAAGCAACTTTACCCCTTGGAATCGGAGTCTATCGCGCAAAGACAGCGGACCAGTGATTAGCAGACCGAGCATACGTTGCGCTTTCAACGGTACGCGGCATCGCTGGTCATAACCGCGCTGATTTCGCCACAGCCATGGAATATGTAGAGCCAACTATCCATCGATGCAGCACAATGCAATGTCGAGGATGCGTCGTTTTACATCGGGCTTTACCGGGCGATAGCGGATATCGAGGTAACGGGCGATTCGGGATGATTGGCGGTTTTAAAGATTATTGACACTTTGGAACCAATGGCGTCTCAAGTTAATAGAGTGTTGGCGCGATCCGTTTCGTTTATCGCCTTATAACCTGGGCTGTTTTTTGGCTGACCATGTAACAAATGTGAACCGATTTCAAAATGAGAATCTTGCGCGTGCGAGGGTAACGAGTTTAGCGGTATCCGAAAGTCGAGAAGCCCTTTTTTGTAGTGCCGGAAATCAACCCTTACCCACCTCGAAATTCTCAACCATTCCCGCAAGCCGGCCGCCAGCAAGTCGGCACGCTTCGCGCCGGAGAACTGTTTGCGTTTCACGCGAAGTCGGCATACATAACATTTCGATGTGTAGACCGGCGGCCTCGCTGCAATGGTGACAAGTCTGCGTCAGAGAGCCTCGCCTATTCTCATTCGGCCACGGGCAAAGGAACATGCATTCGCGGCGATGAGGCGAGCGATGCGGTTTTTGACTCGTTGATCATCGAGTCAGCTTCAAGCCATACCGTCACCGCCTTTCAGTATCCCGATTTCGTGACTGATCAGGATCAAATTGCCCGGTGCCAGATTGGTCACTTCACATTTGAACACTTTCTCGAAAATACGCCTTTTCGGGAAAGTCTAAGGATTGATGCTGCATCCGGATTGGCTTCTGTCCGCCTCATTGAGTCAAGTCCGATACTCCAAATCGGGAAAGTGCACTATTCTTTGTGTTAAACCCGAAGCATTAATGTTGTCTTTCGTGCGCTGAAGCAGAATGATAACTGCTCTATGACGCCGCCCTACAGCTCGCGTATCGCCCTATGCAATACACGAGGCGAGCTCGTAGGTACTCACTTGCTTCACCCAACTCCTGCACAATTAGCTCAGCCTCGCCCCGGTAATTGGCAATCTTCGTTTCGTCCCAGTGACCTGGCGGCGGCTGAAGGTTTGTGATTCGATCAGCCATTTTGACGGCCCAGACCTCCCTCGGCTGCTGCTTAATTCGCGCCAGACTATCAAGCATGCGTTCCCGCTTCGATGGGAGACGCGGGTTCTTCGACATTGCGCGGACTCCATCCGCAACAGCTTTGCCAAACTCCGTCACCAGTCGCTCATAAGGGATTCCGGCATCCTCCATGCTGTCGTGAAGAAGCGCACACTGAACCGCGAGGTCGGGGTCGGCAAAGGAGCGATCGCCCTCGAGGCACGCAATCACTTCCATGGTCACTGCTCCGAGATGGTTGAGGTACGAATACGTCTTACCCGGCACTATCTGCCCGGCGTGGGCATCGGACGCGAAGTTCCAGGCCTTACGGTAGGCCTCCTGCGACCACCGCCGTACTAGCTGCTTCGTTTGGCCGTCGTCGAACACCACAATCTGTTCTGGCCAGCGTACTGCAGCGAGCCTGCAGCCATCTGTCGGCA
>JBGTGB010000117.1:0-30081 GCA_041746975.1 Haliea sp.
CCACCGCCCGAGGGCGGGCGCTGGCCGCCGCGTTGACTGTCGGGTTTGCTGCCGCGGGATTTGGGAGTGTCATAGTGCTGCCCGGTTTCCCGGGACGGCACTATGGAGGGCATGTGGTCAAGATCGTCCTGAGCCATGATCAATCGCTTCTACAGAAAGGCCAGCAGGGCCCAGATTACGCCGGTGAGCAGGATACTCATGTGGATTACCCCAACCACTTTGGCCATCGGGCCCAGCTTGCCGAAGATGGCGTTGGCTTCCAGCGCCAGGATCAGCACCGCGCAGGCGATCAGGCCGGTAGTGCTCGCTTCGATAGGCAGGTGTTTCGCACCGAGCATGCCAAACAGCATGGGGCCAGACAGCAGCGTGTTGGTGCGCGATGCCAGACCCGCCTTGGCTGCGGCTGCCGGACCATCACCCTCGGCCAGTCCCAGCACGATCTTCTGCTTCGGCCAGATGATCAGCCAGACGTTGAGGAACATCAGGATGCCGGCAAGGGAGCCGACCCAGATCACCGCGCTGGCGCCGAAGTTGCTGAAGGCGCGTACGGACATCAACAGGACCAGACCTGTGAGGAAGGTGAACATCGCACCCCAGCGGAACCACCATAGCGCCCGCGGTGCCAGCTTCTTCATCGCGTCGGCCTTGGCGCCGGCCTCGGCTTCCTTGAAGTACTCGGTCTGGACGAAGTTGAAGTAGTAGAGCATCCCTATCCAGGTGATGCCGAACAGAACGTGAGCCCAGCGGAAAATGAATTCGATAATGTACATGGACATGTAAATCTCCTTGTTGTCGTTATTCCCCGCACCAATTGTACACCCTACAGACGAAAAAAAACCCCGCACAGGGCGGGGTTTCAGGGATTTGAATGGAAGTCGGCTTACATCATGCCGCCCATGCCACCCATTCCGCCCATGCCACCCATGTCAGGCATGCCACCACCGGACTTGTCTTCCGGCGCATCGGCGATCATCACCTGGGTGGTGATCATCAGCGCGGCGACAGAACCAGCGGCTTGCAGCGCGGTGCGGGTAACCTTGGCCGGGTCGAGAATACCGAGTTCGATCATGTCACCATACTCACCGGTGGCAGCATCGTAGCCGTAGTTGCCCTTGCCCTGGCGAACCTTGTCCAGCACCACGGACGCTTCGCCACCGGCGTTGGCCACGATCTGGCGCAGGGGGTTCTCCATGGCGCGCAGGGCCGCGGCGATACCCGCGTTCTGGTCCTGGTTATCACCGGTCAGACCGCGAATTGCGTCGACAGCGCGGATCAGGGCGACACCACCACCGGCAACCACGCCTTCCTCGACAGCCGCACGGGTTGCGTGCAGGGCGTCTTCAACGCGGGCCTTCTTCTCTTTCATTTCCATCTCGGTGGCTGCGCCAACCTTGATCACTGCGACACCGCCAGCCAGCTTGGCCACGCGCTCCTGAAGCTTCTCGCGATCGTAGTCGGAGGAGGTGTTCTCGATCTGGACACGGATTTCCTTGACCCGACCCTCGATGGTAGCGGCTTCGCCGGCACCGTCGATGATGGTGGTGTTGTCCTTGTCCATGGTCACGCGCTTGGCGCTGCCCAGGTGCTCAAGGGTAGCGGACTCGAGATCCAGACCCACTTCCTCGGAGATCACGGTACCACCGGTCAGCACGGCGATATCCTGCAGCATCGCCTTGCGACGGTCGCCGAAACCCGGCGCCTTACAGGCAGCAACTTTCACGATACCGCGCATGTTGTTGACTACCAGGGTAGCCAGCGCTTCGCCTTCCACATCCTCGGCCACGATGTCCAGCGGACGTGAGGACTTGGCAACCTGCTCCAGCAGCGGCAGCATTTCGCGGATGTTGGAGATCTTCTTGTCCACCAGCAGGATGTAGGGTGATTCCTGGTCGGCGTTCATGTTCTCCTGGTTGTTGATGAAGTAGGGCGAGAGGTAGCCGCGGTCGAACTGCATGCCCTCTACCACGTCCAGCTCGTTTTCCAGGCCGGAACCTTCCTCGACAGTGATGACGCCTTCCTTCCCGACCTTTTCCATTGCTTCGGCAATGATCTTGCCGATGGCGTGGTCGCTGTTGGCGGAGATGGTGCCCACCTGGGCAATGGCCTTGGTGTCTTCACAGGGTATGGAAGACTCCTGGATCTTCGCTACGGCCGCGGCAATTGCCTTGTCGATGCCGCGCTTGAGGTCCATCGGGTTCATGCCCGCGGCGACGGCCTTGAGGCCTTCGTTGACGATGGCCTGGGCCAGCACGGTGGCGGTGGTGGTGCCGTCACCCGCCTGGTCGGAGGCCTGGGAAGCGACTTCCTTGACCATCTGCGCGCCCATGTTCTCGAACTTGTCCTTGAGCTCGATTTCCTTGGCCACGGACACACCGTCCTTGGTCACGGTGGGGGCACCGAATGATTTGTCGATAATTGCGTTGCGGCCCTTGGGGCCCAGAGTTGCCTTGACGGCGTCTGCCAGTACGTTGATGCCTTTGAGCATACGATGACGAGCGTCATCACCAAAAACTACTTCTTTAGCTGCCATGATCTAAATCCTTTATATTCAATAGGTTACGAGGTTACTGGAGCGTCTTACTCGACGATGGCAAAGATCTCGCTCTCACCCATGATGATCAGCTTCTCGCCATCGACCTCAATGGTGTTGCTACCGGCGTACTGGCCGAAAACAATGCGGTCACCGACTTTGACCGCCAGGGGGCGCACTTCGCCGTTCTCCAGGACCTTGCCTTCGCCAACGGCGATTACTTCACCCTGATTCGGTTTTTCCTTGGCGGAACCTGGCAGAAGGATGCCACCGGCGGTGGTTTCTTCTTCTTCCTTGCGACGAACGACCACACGGTCGTACAGCGGACGGATTTTCATTGATTAAATTCTCCTGGTTACAGTGTTATACAGGCCCGCACGGGCAGACCCCTCTGGGGCTTGCTCGGGATATTGGGGCGGCAAAATGGATTTCAAGGGATTTTTTGGCACTCTTTACAAAAGAGTGCCAAAAAAGTTCAGTCGTCGAGGCGGCGGTACTCGCCTTCCAGGGTGGTGGGGTCGGCAGGGTCGCGCTCGGGCCGGAACGGCTCCGGCTGCGGGCCGCCAAACCAGCGTTGCAACTTGCGCCGCAGGGGGCCAATCAGCACCACCAGCGCGGCAACATCCGAGATCATGCCGGGCACGATCAGCAGCAGCCCTGCCAGGCCCACGACCATGTCGTCCAGCAGCAGCTGTCGGCCCAGCACTGCGCCCTGCTGGGCTTCCCGCAGGCGCTGGAACATGCCCTGACCCTGGCGCCGCAACAGCCACACACCAATGACCAGCGTCACCAGGACATAAACCAGGGCGGTGAGCGCGCTGGTCTCAATCCCAAGCTGGATCAGGGTGAACAGTTCCAGCCAGGGCAGCAGGATAATGACATAACGCATAAAATGCCTCCGAACCCTGAAGTATGCGGGCGCGAGGCGGAAATGCAAGGACAGCCGACGCCCCGCAGCTCCCTGCGCCGGACTTGCCCCGAAAAGCGAAAGCTTCCACCATAGAGCCATCCAGGCAGCGAGCAATGCCAACCGCGTGTCCGTCTCCGAAGCAAGCATCAATCAGCGCATCTGGCAGGTTGTCGCCCTGATTCCGCGGGGGCGGGTCGCCACCTACGGGGACGTCGCCCATCACGCGGGGCTCGGGCGGGCGGCCCGGCGTGTGGGCCTGGCCCTGCGTCAGCTACCGGAAGGCAGCCGCTTGCCCTGGCATCGAGTGATAAACAGTGCGGGGAAGCCCTCCCTGCCGGCGGACTCGACATCCGGACAGCTGCAGAGGCAGCGGCTCATCCACGAGGGTATAACCTTTTCTGCCAGCGACCGCATAGACCTCATCTCCCGCCGCTGGCGACCGGGTAATGAATCAGAGCGAGCAGCGGCCAGCGAGTGAGCGTCTCACCGGGTCAAGGTCCGAACCAGCTGTCGCTGTAACCAGCGCTGTCTCCACCACCTCTTACCCGAAAGCGCAGAGACCTGCCCGACTGCCTCGCGCTCTGCGGCGCCAAGCTCGCGCTCGTATCGCTGCAGAAACGCCTTTGCCTGTTCCGCTCGAGCATTGAGCAGTGCCTGCTCTTCGGCACGATCACGCGGTTGCAGCAGTCTGCGCAGGGTCTCCACGTTGAAGCCAGGGCGGGTGTACCGCTTAGCGCCCAAGGTGTTGCTCTGGTGCTGGCGGTAATTCACCAGGCTGGCATCAACGTAAATCAACTCTCCAAAACAGGACGCCACCAGCGATAGCCACCAGTCGTGCATCATTGCCTCCCTGGGGACAGGCAGCGCACGCTGCAATAGCGCGCGGTTCATCAGCACCGTGCAACCGGTAACGGTATTGATCAGCAATTGGCCAGTAAAGCTCCGACGGGTCGCATCCAGCCCCTGGTACTGCATGAATGAAGGGGCAATCTGGTCGCCCCTGCTGTCGACCAGGGACAGGTCGCTATGCACCAGAATTGGTCGCGAGGCAGCAATCGCCTCAGCTTCCTGCATAGCCTCCAGGCAACGGGACAGGCGTTGCGGGTGCCAAGTGTCATCCTGATCAGACAGCGCCACGTAGGTCGTGCCAGGCCGCTCCTGCAGCTTCTCCAGTGCCCTCTCCATGAGTAATCCAAAGGAGCCGGCAGCACCCAGATTTTCCGAGTCACCTTCCAGGAGAAAGACGCGATCAGGGTGAGTCGCGCAATAGGCCTGCAGAAGCGCCAGCGAGCCGTCCCGGGAACCATCGTCCCTGGCGAGAATCGTCAACTGACAATCCTGAACCAGAATGGAATCCAGCTGCTCCGCGAGGAAAGTTTCGCCGTTGTAGACCGGCAGCAATATGAGCACCTGAGGGCTCACTGCAGACTCCAGGTGTCGCGGATACCACGAATGATCTGCCGGCCATACTGAACACGTGGCGCGCAGAACAATACCAGCCAGGCACTTTTCAAGAGAAAACGCACCATGTCGCGAACCCGCCAGTCCAGTAGTGCGTAGGGCTGCCGCCAGAGATGCATACGATTCCGCGTGGAGTAGTAGCTACGCAAGGGGCTGTGGTGCACCAGCAAGCCGCGGTTCACGAGTGGGTTGGAGCTGCTCTCACCGATTCGGTGCCGCAGGATTGCCAGGTCGGTACCATACAGGGAGTAGCCCCGGGAGAGGGCTCGAAAACACCACTCCAGGTCGATGTTGTCGATGAAGTAGGATTCTTTCATCAAGCCAATATCCGCAAGGGCCTGCAGCGACAGCAGTGAACCTGATGAAATAAGAAAGTCGGCCTGATAGAGACCCGGCGCGACCAGATCGTCACCGCGCGACCAGCAGCGAAAACGCCGAAACGATGCCTGGCGCCCTGTCACCGGGTTCTGTAGTCGCGGCCCCAGCGCCGCCAATCGACCCGGGCGCTCCAGGGCGCGCCCCCAGGCCGCAAGCATCCCGTGGCAGAACTCAGTCGGGATCACGCTGTCCTGGTCAAAGAGAAAGACATGGCTACATCCCTGCTCCTCGGCCCAGCGCAAGCCCGTATTGAATCCCGCCGCCAGCCCTCCATTCTCGTTACAGCTCACCACAACCACACCCGGAGCTGCGGAACTGGCCAGGCTGAGCACCCCGGCGCTGTTCGTCGATCCGTTGTCGACCACCAGGGTCGTACAACCCTGGCTCTGCAGACTGTCGATCAGAGCCGTGAGAACATCGAGATCGGGCTGCCAGGTAACAACAACAGCGCTACAACCTGCAATGCTCGGAGCTGGCTGCGTGCACGACATACGCTAACGTCGCAACCAGTCAATCACGCTGCGCAGGGGCCGGCGTGAAAATTCCGGCAAACGGGGACTGGTTTCAGTCTTGCCTCGCAAATAGCCCAGAACGGCATAGAGCACCCGCCTGAAGCGGGCATCACTATCGATTTTCACGACAGCACTCTCAAGATCCCGTGGCCTATCGGTGGCCCGCAGGGGACGGCGTAGCAGGCTCTTCTGTGCAGGCATCAGGGCCTGATAGTCCTGCACCATGTCGCTGGTAGAGCGCCGTGGCAGAGTAGCGAGGGTATTGCGCACGGCAGCCAATTGCCGGGGATCAGCAAATAATGCTCGCAGGCGCAGCAGGAGGGCATCAGCATCGGGAGCCACCAGCCAACCGGATTCTCCATCGATGATGCGGTCGCTGAAGGCACCCACCCCGGTGGCCACTGGTGGCACTGCGGCGGCCTGCAGTTCACTGAGCGTATAGCTGAAAGTCTCCGGCACCACCGAAAGTAACAAACCGACGTCGGGCCGCAGTTCGCGCAGCAGGCTCCCGAGCTCGTCGCGCTGATACTGCCGCTGAACCGTTACCTGCGGCCGACTCTCCCAGTCATCGCCCGCGTCACCACACCCTAGCAGATACAGGTCAGCTATCGCCGTCAGTGGCTCAACCATCTCACGCAGCAAAGCCCCGCCCTTGTGCACCTCCAGACTACCCAGCACTACCACCCGGGGCCGGCGTCCAAGCAATGATTCGGGAACAACCGGTGTCAATTCGTTCAGCAGGCACGGCGGTAGACCATGGGGGATAACCCGCATGGGCAGAGCGTCCAGAGCCGGCTGGAGCTTTTTCAGACGGGTTGCCACGGACTGGCTGGGCACCACGACCAGGGGCCTGTGATGCAGGAGATCGGCGACATACGCAGCGCGCAGTGCCTGCCAGTGCGGCTCATCCTCCTGAGTAAAGAACCGGTGGCCGGGATTGTCGCGCAAACAGGCAGCGAGTCGATCACTGTCACAGTAATCACAGGCTTTCTCCCAGGTGGCGACAACAGGTGGGCAAACGGGATAGAAGTCATGCACTACCAGCAGTGTGGGCAGCGAAGTCCGCAACACATCCATTGCGTGACCGATCAGGGAAGATACCAACACCGTCTCAATACAGTAGCTGTCGATAATTTCCTGCAGCAGGCTACGGTACTCAAAGTGGCTGATCGCAGTAGACACAATCGGCAGCGCCAGGGTCCACGTCGCCAGGGGCCGCTCCAGATCCGCGGCCAGGTAGAGCGCAAGGGTCTGGCCAAAGGCCTGCCAATCGCCAATCGGCTTGAGGACGTAGTTGACCGAGGCCTCGTCTGCTGACACGAAATCCTGTACCCAGTGCCACAATCCGCCGCCCCACCCATGGCATACGTGCAGTACCGCCGGTAGTGTCGCAGGGACTGTCGCCGGGGGCGGTTCACCGCGCCCGGACAGTTCGCTCATGGCGTGACGTACAGCGGTAAGGGGGTGTCTGAAAAGAACAGCCTCCCGCCAGGCCTGGCCAAGCATCTGCGGGAACTGTGCGGGCGCCAGCTGCCGATCATCAACCAGCAGACTATCCGTCGCCAGCAGAGTATGGCCACCTTGCCGCACCCGCTCCGCCAGCACCCGGTCATCCTCTGCACCAGCCGGAAACGCCGCGGGACGTATAAGCGCAGTCTGGCCGTCCAGCAACGGAATATCCCAGGTCAGTTCTGTCAGATAGTTATTCAACCAACGATCCAGCTGCTCCGAAGGCAGGCCTGGCGCGTGGTCAGTTCGCGAGAATATTGAGGTGCAGGGATGGCGTATGGAGAGGGGAAACAAGGCGGCGCAGCGCATGTCGGTCATCCCCAGCCGCCGCTGCCACTGGGTTGGCAGGGACGTCCCCGCCCGCACAACCCAGCAGCAGTCCACTGCCAGGTGATTCAGCGCAGCGGTTACAACGCACCAATAGCGGTGACTGTCACAGTACGACGGTAACGCTGCCTCCAGGCGACAGCCGGCCTGTCGCGCGACCTCTAATAACAGGGCATCCTCGCCAGACGCGAGGATCAGCAGAGTATCCGAAGACGCAGTGGCACACTGCCCGAGGGTCTCGGACAAGGCCGCGGCATCTCCCGCGAAGGCAACCACGCAGATCGTTGTGGCGGAATCTGGAGTCACGAAACGGCCTCCATCCATGCTGCCTTCAGCTTGCTTGGGACACTGACACGGAGGCGCCTACCGCATCGTACCCAAAGTGCCTGGCGTAGCGGGTCGCGTAAATCTTGCCCACAAGTTCGGGCGAAATCATCTCCTGACCCCGCTGTTGCACCTCCTTTATATCGAAAGGGATCCCCTTGTCCTCGGAGATATTGGCCCGCTCCAGCTGCAGTTCCTCAATGTCGACAAACTGCGCAATCCGGGGGGCCAGCTCGGGCAGGTTTTCATAGCGCAACAGTAGCAGGGAAAAGCCGCCGAACTCGATAAGCGCAGTGCCCGCCTCACAGTCAAACTCAAAGTCGTACACGTTCAGCCCGGTGCCGGGCAGAAAATCCTCATCAAACCAGCGCAGGGGCACCAGAAACCTGTTGAGCTGGCTGAAAACCACGCCGGTCGGGTCAATCGCGTCGGCTTCCGACATCAGCTGCATCAGCGCGTTGGCGTCGTCCAGCGGCGCTGCTGTCTGCTCCAGCACCTTGAACATACTGCCCTGTAATTCGGCAAACACCTGTCCGGGATCAAATGTGTCGCTCCCCGGATGGTGATAGCGAAAGTATTTTTGCAGCAGCGTCTGGTAGTGGTCATAGTTCTGGGCAAAGTGTGACCAGTACCAGCTCAGGGGGTCCCGGGTCAGGGAGATCACCCGGGTTTGCTTTTCCTTGCCAGCGCCGGCCAGCCGCTGGCGGGACAGCAGAAACGTGACCCGGAGCTCCTGCAGGTAGTCCTGATACATGCGCCTGGCGACTTCGTCAGAAACCACCGGGCCGGTCATGGTCTTTAGTTTGTCCTGTAACCGCGCCGGCGAGGCGATGTGGGCCTGCAGCACCTCGATGGAGTCCCGCCGCAGGGCTTCGGCGATGGCGGTCGAGGCCACCTTGCCCATCTGTACGATAAGTACTTCCACGGGCGGGACAACCACCTCTTCAGACGGCGGAGGGAGGGGCGGGGTGTCACTCATGCGCTCACCCGGGCCGCTGCCCGCAGCACCCATTCCGCACAGCGCAGCAGACCCCGCTTCAGTGGATTTGCCACCAGCGCTGCGCGCGCCGCAAAACAGTAGCCGATACCGTTCAACAGGTCTGCCAACGAGCCGGTGGGGTCCAGCCTGACGGTACTGTCGGCCTCGGTTGTGGCCGGGGCGTTGGCCAAAAACCAGGCCTTGTAACCACCCTCGCTGCCAGTGGCGAAGGGATCCGGGAACGCGGCCTGCAAATCAGACCGGCGCCGATATAGCACGCGCTCCGGCAGGGAGATCACAGAGCCATCGGCGTAGTGTGCGTAGCGCGACGGCAGCGCACCGAGTGCCTCCTGCCCCTGCCGATCGCAGGCCTGCAGATACCAGTTGCGCAGGTCAAACAGCACCGGACTGTCGGCGCCGTACTTGTGCAGCATGATCTCCTGCGCGCCGCTGTCGAAACCCGAAAAGTGATAGAAACCCAAGGGCTCGCCGTTAATCTCTATACCCTCGGCAATGGAGCCGGAAGCACGGCGCTGGCTGATGTTCCAGGTGGCGACATTGAACGCCGGTGAGCGCAGGACGCGGATCCGGTCAAAGAAGCACGGTGCCAGGTTGACCCACTTCTGATCCGTGAACAGGCCGCGTGGTCTGTCGTCGTGGCAATAATGCAGCAGGCGATCGCGCCACCAGGCGGAGAAACGGCGCCCCTCCTCGTCATTGCGGACACCGAGGAAGCCCAGGTTGAAGACGCCAAAAATCAGGCTCGCCATCTCGTTGTCCATGATGGCTTCTTCCTCGGTTTCCGGCTCAGTCTGGTGCGGGGTCAGCAGAATACTACAGCTGTCCAGCGCTGCCACAAGCTCATCGAAACGGTCGAAAATGACCATGTCAGGGTCAAAGAAGAACACCTTGTCGGCGCCGAAATTGTCAAAGATATACTCGAACCCCAGCCCTTTGACCGCGGTGCAGAGCTCCACCACCGTATGGGAAAAGAACCAGCCGGATTTGTTCGCCAACGGCAGTTCTTCCGCCGTGATCACCGAGTCAAACGGTTCGGCGGCAAGGTCGAACCCCGCTGGCAGATCATCGGACAGCAGCAGATGGAAGCTCACTGTCGGTGCCAGCGCTTTAAGAGACCCCGCCAGTACCCGCGCCTTGGGCAGGTAGTTGGCCGTTATGCTGGTGAAAACGTGAACGTTCGAAGTCATTGCTTCCAAATTTTCCTTTCCGGGCACTGCTCGATCGTCTGCAACCAGGTGCAACCTGTCTGCTGGAACTCGCGGAGGACAGGCATATTATCATCTCTGCCCGCGGGGGGCACTGACCGGGCATTTGCGTAATCCGGACATTCCGCGAGCCTTGTTTGCTGAAGCTCTTCGCGAGATAATGCGCCACGTTTATTTCGGATTCCCGGCAAGATGAACCATCAATTAAAGTGCTTGTTGCAAGCGTCATGCCTGCTTTGCTTTGCCAGCTTCGGCATGCAGGCCAGTGCCAATATCGTCGGGGTTGATTTTGGCCCGCCGGCATCCCCTACCCCGGAAAGCTGGAACCTCGTTACGGGGCCGGGCGTTGTTTCGGGCCTGGTCAACGAGGCTGGCGAGGTCACTCCCATCGCTCTCAGCCTGTCCGGTCCCTCCCTCGAGAATTTCGTCCTCAATCTTGTGCCGTCCACCATCCCGGCGCACTCCAACAGCCTTGCCAACCTCAGTGGTTCTGTATTCACTTTCGAGGGTCAGGTGGATATGGTTTTCACCGGCCTGGAGCCCAACGCCCGCTACGATGTCTGGGTTTTCGGTGCAAGAGACATCACGGGCAGAAGCGGCCCGGCATTTGAGCAGGTGGTGAGTATCGGCGGAGGCATGAGCTTTACGCAGGTCGGCGCCGATCGGGAGCTGGTAGTGAACCGCCAGGTGGGATCATCCGCCGTCAATCTGCTCAGCTATGCGGAAAGCGGCATTGCGGACGGTAGCGGCGAACTGGCCATCGCTGTGGTCGATCCCGGAAACCTGAATATTCTTGGCGGCGGTGCATTCCTGGCGGGGGTGGCCCTGCGCCCCGCAGCTGCCACCCCGACCCCCACTGCCGTTGCGGTACCCTCATCCACGCTGTGGTCACTGCTGCTGTTGGGCGGGCTGATGACACTGGTCGTCGCGCGCCGCGCAAGGCCATCGCGGTAAATTCGCCAGAACGGCTTCAGGGTAGCGGAATGCTGCTGCCCTATCCCTTTCTTCCGAACTATTTCCGTAGCCAGTTGGTGTAACGCCAAACCCGACTATTGTAGATAAGCTGCAGATCGTTCTGGGCCTGTGCCAGGTCTGCCCTGAGCTGTTCTCTTGCTTGCAGGCTGGTCCGGTAGTCCCCCTGTAACTGCGTCAATGCCGCATCTGTAAGCGCCGCCTGCTGCCTGGTCTCATTCAGGTACTGCTGGTACTCAACGCAACGCTGCTCATAGTCTCGGCCGTTCTGCTCCAGCTGCCTGATACTCAACCGCAAGCGCTCGATTTCCAAGCCCAGGTTGCGGCAGAGCAGTTCCAGCTCGTGGCCCTGAACCGCAAGAGCCTGCAGTCGCTCGCGCTCGCGCCGCCACTCGGAGACCAACACCGCGGCCTGCCCTGGAATGGCCTGCCTCAGCTCATCAACCCGGTGGCGGAAGTCGCGCAGGGGATCTTCTGCCACAAAGCCCGCTATGGTGTCGGCATAGTCGGGGAAGCGCCCCAGCAACTGGGTGTTGCCCGCAGCCATCAACTCGCTACTGTCGTTCCCAAAGCTGGCGCCTCCCTGATGATAGACGAAAAGGTCGGCGCAGAGCAGATTGCTCCAGCCCGCGGCCGCGGCACGGCGGGAAAAATCATTCTCCTCACCGTAGCCCCGCCCGAACGCCTCCTCGTCGAACAGGCCAAGCTCGTCCAGGGCCGCGCGGGTAATGTAGACACAGAAGCCCACCGCCGTTGGCAGTTCGCAACTCGAGCCGGCGTTGGCTTTGGCGAACAAAGTATCCAACTGTTCCAGGGCAAGCCCCCCGGGCAGATCGGAGGATTGGCAAAAAAGAGGGTAGGAGCAAATGGTCGCATTGTTGGAAAACGGCGTCACCGTGGCCACCCGAGCGGAGGCTCGCGCGCAGATCTGCAAACGCTGCAGCCAACCGGGAGGGACTTCCGTATCGCTGTTCAGCAAAACCACATCCGCACTGGCATCCTGGCGCATGCCACGATTGGCGGAGGCCACGAAGCCCAGGTTGCTGTCATTGCGCAGCAGCTGCACCCGGCCCGCCGCCGCCTGCTCGGTACACCAGGCCGCCAGGTCTGGTTCTGGCGAGGCGTCATCCACCAGGACGATACGCGCCTGCTCAGCGCTGGTGTGGGCCAGGACCGACTCCAGGCAACGTCGGGTGGCGGCAAGATCCCGGTACACCGGGATGATCACATCCACATGCATTGGCGCCGGTGCGCCAGCGAGCGTCATGCTGGACCAACCTCGGGCAGCGGACGCTTGCGCAACTTGAGCACTGCGTTGTCCTGCCAGGCCCAAGTCTGGTTGACTGCCCACAGTTGTCGAGTGCGCTCGTCCAGCGCCGCAAAGGTTTGGTTGTTGTCGTCCGAAACTCGGGTGAGCAAGCTCTCCATGCTCGCCAGACGGCCCTCCAGCTCCGCCACCTGGGATCGGGGCGCAAGCCCTATCCCCGCCAACACGCGGGCCCACCAATCCGGGGCCGGTGATGCCGGCTCGGCCGGGGGTAGTCCCTCGTTTCGGGAGCGGGGTAAAGCTTCCGGCTCCAGCGCGAACGGCCCCACCTGGTGCGGCTGGGCGTCATAACTGCTCCACTCCAGTTCCAGCCCGAAGAGCAGGGCCAGCGTTTCCACCAGCTCCGGGTGGTAAAAGCGGACGTGCTCCGGGTCGCGCCAGAAACCCAGCAACTGAGAACGGATCGACTCCGGGTCCGGAAATACCAGCACCACAACGCCGCCCGGCAATAGCGCTCTGGCGATGCCCTGCAGCAGGCGCTCAACCCCGGCGATGGGGAGATGTTCGACAAAGTGCGAGCAGTAAATACCGTCGAAGCGGGCTTCGCCCTCGAGGAAATCCAGCGCATCGGCAGTGGTGATATCCAGTCCCATGCCTCGGCCGTACTCCGCAATTACCGCGTTGCGCTCGACACCGGAGGCCGGGATACCCGCCTCCGCGAGCAACTGCAGGAACAGACCGGCGCCACAGCCAACATCGAGGACCTGGCGACATCCGGAAAACAACTCAGCGTCAGCTGCCTGCATGCGCATGAGCAGAGGTTGATCCCGCAGCATGAACTCGTACAGGGAGTAATCGAAAGCCTCCTCGGGAGGACCAGCGTCACTCGCGCACCACTCCTCAAGTACCGCATCGAGGTCCTCGCGCTTAATGCGACGCGCCTGCGGCGCCAGATCCGAGACCACCGGATGTAATGATTGCGCAAACACCAGAGCGGTCACTCGCCCCATGCAGTCCAGGAGCCAGGGTGATCGGACTGTCTCCACATCCTCTGTTACCTCGAGCAGAACCGGGACCCTAAAGCAACTGGCTACCCGAACAAGGTCCAGCACACAGCCGTGGAACCCCCGCAGCAGTACCGCCCGCGGACGTAGACGCAATAGCTCCCGCGCGAAGAAACGGTTTAGTGCGTGCAGGCGGAAGCCGCCGTCCAGGGAGCTACAGGCCGCTTCAACTTCATAGCTGACCGTGCGTGGGGTGTCGGCGACCTCGCGGGCGGAAATGCCGCCAGCCAAGGCCCCCGACACAAATTGATATTGCAACACCCGGCAAGGCGCTGACAAGTCATAGTCCGTGCTATCGGCAGCCTGCACAACGACGACTGCAGCTTCAAACGACTGCCCAGCAACCACTACGGCACCTGCACCGAGCCGTCGCTCTGCTCCCGATCCTACTGGTTGGAGCCATCCTCGCGGAATTCGCGCAGCAAATTTTGCATTACCTCTTCGTCAAACTCTAACGGCTCCTCCGAGCGTATTTCAATCAGCTTGTTCTGACGAATATTGGCGGGGATTTCCGACTGCAGTTTGCTAATGAGCTCCGCCTTTACTTCGTCGAATGAGGACTTCCGCGCCGGCAGATACTCTTCCAACTTAATGATGTGATATCCAAATTTCGTTTTCACCGGGCCTGCCAGTGCACCCCCCTCGCGCAGGTCAAAGGCGGCCTGCTCGAACTCCGGAGCCATCTGCCCGCGGGTAAAAGCGCCCAGGGAACCGAGATTGGTTTTGGCCGAGGCGTCTTCAGAATGCTTCAAGGCAAGTATTTTAAAATCCTCACCAGCCTCCACCTGCTTTAGCACCTCTTCCGCAAGTGCCAGTGCCTCTTCCTCGCTGCGCTCATCCGCTTTGATCAGAATGTGAGCGGCGCGTACGCGCTCAGGCTGTTGGAAGGCATCCCCTTCCGCCGTGTATACGTCCCGCGCTGTTGACTCCCAGTCAATATCGGCGGTCCGGCTGGCAACCAGCGCGTCCAGGTACTGTTCCATCATCAGGCGTTCACGGTGCAAGGCTAACTGCCATTCGATGAGGTCTGTTTCAACAACGCCGGATTCAGCCGCTTCCGCGGCCAAAGCCCGGATCGATATCAGACCGTCTGCCAATTGGTGTACGGAATCATCACGAACAAAAAACTGGTCACGACGGGCAGCGGGTACTCTGTCTTTAGCGTAGAAGCGTAGGTCTTCGGCACTGATTTCGATTTGCCCACGTTTTACAGCAACACTGGAGGCTTCCTCGGCTACCGCAAGGCCCACACCACAACAACCTAAAGTGGCAAGAACAATAACTCGCAACATATTCAGGGTTCTCGTTCAGAAAATTCATCAGACAACGACGCTAAGGCCGCAATGGAACGACTATAACAAAAAAAAACCCCGACGTCGTTACCGACGCCGGGGGCTAGTCAGGCAGACTCAGGGGTTGCCGCTGGTGCCGGTATTGCGGTAGAAACCGCAGTTAGCCGAATTAGAACAGCCGCTGACATTTTTGACATTGAGGAAGTAAGTGGTGCTGGGAGCCAGTGCGCAGCGCAAGAAATTAGGCTGCTGTGACCAGGCGATTTTCCGGGTGCTGTTGCCCTCTACCGAACAACGGAAGTTAGGTAATGCTGCTCCACCTGGCTCCGTGGAAATCCACAGCCTGCGGCTCACAAGCTCGTTACCCGTGGTTTCGGAGATGTTAACGTCCCCAGAGTAAGTAGGGTTGCTGCTCGTAGTGAACTCCCAAGCCATGGTCTCATTAGTGCCCTTCACTGAAGCAACCATTCTTCCACCTGGAGACGACCAGTTGAGCGTGCCACATTTCAAGTGGTTACTCTCGACACAGCTACCAGCTTCGGCAGTAGGTGGTGGCGGTGTAGGTGTAGGAGCGGGAGCAGGTGGAGTTGACGGAGGCTCCGCGGGAGGCGGGGAGGTCGAACCGGTGCCGTCACCATAAGTAGTAATAACTGCTCCGCCATCACTGTAGGTAATGGTAAAAGAATCCACAGAATAGGAAGTATTATTAAATTTTACGGTGATGGCGTGAGCCGTGGAGGCAACAACCCACCCCAACACTACGGTCATACATAACAATAACGTGCGCATACATCTACCTCGCTTTGCTGTGACCACCTGGGGGCCCTCCCACCAGATCAACGATCCCCCTCACGGGTTAACGCCTTACACCACAGTATTCATTAAGAGTAATTATTTTAGTGCGCGCGATTCCCTAGACACAAGGTTAAGCCCGCAAGAGATTGAGGGAAACTCCAGATTTATTCTGGAACGCATAATTTTGTAGCAAAAAAAAGCGCGGCCGAAGCCGCGCCCTAGGTTTGGCGCAGGGTACTGGCCACCAGAGTGGCCCAATACCCGAACCATCATCAGTCGCTAGTAACTAGACGACGGTTCTTGTGCTCAACCAGGCCCGCATAGTTGGACAGGACACCACCCGGCAGAGTGCCGTTGACGTACTTCTGTACCGCGAACCCTACTGTCGGCAGACCATTGTACGTGTCACCCTCGAGAGAGGTCAGCGTACGACCGGTAGCGGTGCCAGTGAAGCCCAGTTCCAGCCAACCGTTGTCATAATCAACGTTCAGGTTCTGGTTAACGCGGCTGGAGCCGGCCAGGACGTTGCTATCGTTGAAGGTCAGCACGTTGGCCTCACGGCACAGTGCGAACGCCTCTTGACCGGGAGGAGCCGGAGAGAAGTCCAGCGGATCCGGAGTGATGGTGCGCTCTTCACGATCGTAGTAAGTGATCGCCATTGCCTCACATGCCTGCGCCGTAGTGGGATCCCACTCATCGGTGAAGGGAGTGATTACCGGGCTTACGTTCACGTAGCTTTTCTTGGTCGGGAAAGTAACTACCCAATCAGTCCCAGCAGCGATGGTAGGCTCAAGAACATAGTCGTTCATGATAGCGCTGTGCATCAGCACCGCACTCACTGCGTCGATGCCTTCAACGAACGAGGACGTCCGTACCGCAAGGGCAGCGCCAGAGTCCAGAATCTGAGCAACCGGAGTTGCATCGTTCAGGCCTGGGTCAGTGTTACCGGGAGCGAAGTGAATCGGGATCGCAGACGGGTCCAGGTTGGTGCTGATGAAGTCATCCAGTGCCACAGCGCTGTAAGTCGCGTTGGTGCCTTCATTGACGTTGATCAGTACACCGTAGCCGTAAAGCCCACCGGTCGGAACACCCATATCGGTGTTACGGGCCGAGGTCCACTTGCCAGCGTTACCCCAATGAGCGGCCAGGGTGGCGCAGCCCGGAGGGATGCCGTCGACGTGCTCGGCAGCGGTCTGATCGTTGAGCGCAGTCAGTACACCCATTTCTACGATTTCTACGTAGCCTTCACGGGTACGGTCGGTACCGCGGAACGGAGCGGCGTCTGTCTGGTAAGTGAAGTTACGGAAAGGTACAACCGTCCCGGGAACGCCTTCCACCTTGGCAGACAGGGTGTTAGGCACGGTGCAGGAGGTGTCAGCGGTGCGGATGGAGGCACCGGAGCCGTCTGCAAAAATCACGGCGGACCAATGATCTTGTGGTGACATGTACAGGTTGAAGTCAAGGACTTCCTGGCTGTTCATTGCTTCAACGAAACGAACCTTAACAGCCTTGGTCTGGTTGGTAGTGTTAACCAGGTTGATATAGGTATCGTAGCCGCCTTCGACAGTGTAATACGGATAGATGAGCGCCTGACCAGTGCCCTCTGGGTTAACGAACACGGCATTGGCAGCACTCGCGCCCAGAAGGCTCGCCGCTACCGCTGCAGACAAAATGTTCTTCTTCATGTGTTTCTCCTTGATGGAAAATAGAACGTTCTATTCAAACAATTGTTTAATCATGAGTTGAAGCAGCGAACCACTCCAGCACACTTTTTGGGCATACACCCTACGGTGACCACCACCTGGCCTAGGGTGTACCCCCGACCGGTGAGAGGAGGTTAGCATAGGCATCCATGCCCAACAACAGCCTTTCTTCTCAAAAGTGGCTTTAAAGCTGTGATTTTTTTGTTAAAAATCACTAAATAAGCTCCAAGCTGTCAAGTACTACTTGAGGTAGACATACCAACTTCCGTCGACTCTGATCCAGCGTTCTTCCCTGGAACGCGTGTTCTCAAAACCGGCACCGAGAGTCTGGTATACCACCTCTATCGCAACTTCACAGCGATCACCCTCACACACGACGCTTGAGACTTCCGCTTTATTCCAGGAAGGAACGCCGACATGGCGCCGGGTATAATCTGTTAAACCGCGCCCGGTGCGGTATGCCGGCGTTGTGTAGCTCAGTGCCTGCTGAAAGTTACCCGCCAGCAGCAAATCCATATGGGCTTGGGCGCGCTCGGCAACGACCTCTTCGGGTGCTTTGGGCGTAGCCACGCCGGCGCAGGCAGCCACCAGCGTGCAGGTAGCTACCAAGGCTGCCCCCTTCACCAATCTGCAAAAGCGCCAAGAATCTGACCTGGGACGAGCCGCGCTGACTCCCATAAAAACTCCTTAAATTAGATATACGCGCCCAGTAGACATCATCCAGGGCCTGTTTACTCCGCTACTGGTAGCTCCGGCGCAGGCTGGGCGGGAACCGGAAGCCCTGAACCGGCACCAGTATTGGCACCATGCGGAAGATCATCGAAAAAATGCAGCCCCTTCATCCGCGAGCGCATCTCCAGGGTAACATCGCGCAGATCCTGCTCATTGCGCAGCACCCGGGGGGTAATGAAGACCAGCAGTTCCGTGCGCGTGGCAGCTATGGAAGTGCGCCCGAACAGATTGCCCAGAATCGGAATGCTGTGCAGGAACGGCAACCCAAGC
This sequence comes from Haliea sp., assembly GCA_041746975.1. GTDB lineage: Bacteria > Pseudomonadota > Gammaproteobacteria > Pseudomonadales > Halieaceae > Haliea. The sequence continues at coordinate 18,252 of JBGTGB010000117.1, forward strand.
TTGCCACTGCTCTGGTTATCCCTAATCAGTCCCCCCAGGACCACGGACTCACCAGAGCGAACCGCTACCCGGCTGCTCACGTTCCGTTCCAGGAAGCTGCGCTGATCAGTGGCGGTATCCACCGGGCCCACATCCGTCACCGACTGCTGAATATCCATGGTCACCAGGCCACCCGCGTTCACCGACGGGGTAACCTCCAGCTTGACCCCGGTGTCCACGTACTGAATGGATGTAGTGGAAGTTCCGCCGTCAGTGATTGTCTGCGCGGAGCGCACCGGCTGCTGATCACCCACGTGAATCGCCGCGGTGTGGTTGTCCAGCACCATCACGGACGGCGCCGAGAGAACATTGACCAGGGTTTTTTCCGCCAGCGCATTGATCACGCCGCGAATAGTGCCCGCCTGGTTGGCAATCGTATAGGAAAAGCCCGGCACTCTGCCGCCGAGGTTGGAGCTGTCCCCAAGAGCGAGCAAAGCATTGCCAGTACGCCCGCGACTCAGACTGTTCTGCAGGAACCACTCAACCCCATACTCCAGATCATCGGAAAGAGTGACTTCCAGAATGCTGGCCTCGATCAATACCTGGTTGGCGATCACGTCCAGCTGCCGAAGGGCCGACTCCACCTTTAAATACTCGCGCCGCGGAGCGTAGACCAGCAGCGCGTTGTTGTACTCGTCAGCGACGATACGAACATTGTCACCAATATTGAAACTGCCTCCCGTGGGGGTGCTGCCGCCGGTATCGGGAGCATCGAAGTTACCCGAGCCACCGCCCGAGCCCCTGCCGATACTCATTGAGTCCAGACCCGGCGCCACGCCGCTGTCCCGGGCGCTACTCCTGCCGCCAGTACCAGCGCCACCACCGCCGAATATGCTGCTCAGCATCCCGGCCAGATGCGTTGCGGAGCCGTTCTGGACATTGAACACATACAGTGCCGGCTCACCATCGGCATCCTGGGACTGGTCCAGGCGGCTGATCCAGGTGCGAATCTGGTCGATATAGTGGGAGCGCGGGGTGACCACCAGGATACTGTTCAGGCGCTCCAACGGCATCACCCGAACCACCTGCGCCAGGTTGCCAGCGCCACCGTCGGCGCCATCGCCGCCCAACAAATGGGCCAGCGCGGCATTGATATCCTCCACGGTGCTGTGCTTGAGCGGGAAAATCCCCACCGACATGCCCTGGAGCTGGTCCACATCAAAAGTGGCAATAATGTCCAGCCAGCCGTCTATCTGGTTGCTGGTCCCGGCCAGCACCAGCAGATTGCGGGTATTGTCCACCCGGACAAAGGCCGACTCGGGCGCTACCGGGACCAAAATCTCGGCCATGCCCGAGGCGCTGATGTAGCTAAGCGGCACGATGATATTGCGGAATCCCGCGCCGCTGCTGTCCGCACTGCCGAATGCAGGCATCAGGCTCGGCAGATTTTTCGAACCACTGACAAAATAACGGTCGTTGGGGTCGCGCACCATGGTGATGCCATTGGCCTGCAGCAGCGATTCCAGTATTGCCAGTAGCTGGTCACGGGCTACAGGAGTACGGGTGCGCAGGGTAAGCTCGCCCTTCAGCGGGTGTTCGACCACATAGTCCAGTCCGAGTATGTCACCCAGTATGGAGTGCACGACTTCGGTCACCGGCGCCTGCTCAAAATTCAGGCTCACGGCTGCGCCATCGAGCTGCACTGGCGGACGAGCGGGCGGGACCCTGATCACGCGGTCATTGCCCTGAAAGACCACCGCTTGCGGGTCGTTTTCGGGCAAGTCAGCTTCGGCGGGCAAAGCGGGTTCAGCCACTGCAGGCACGCCCGCAGTCGTCTGCGCTCTCACAGGCTGGTCCTTCTGGGGCACCAGTGTGCTACAGGCACTCACGCCCGACAGCAGCAGAAGAACCGCCATTAACTGTTTATTCATTACTCGACCGCCTTGATAAATCAATCTGGGGAGTCATCGGTTGTGGCTGCCTCCTGTTTTTGCACCGGGGGGCCACTGTCCGCCTTTACCCGCGCATGTTCCAGCGCCACCAGGCGCTCCAAGGACGGGTCATCAGTGGCCACAAACGCTGCCCCCGCAGCGGAGGCGCCCTGCAAAGTCCACTGCTGCAGTTCTTCCCCGACCATGAGGCGCTGCCGCTGCCGCTGCCCGGCGACGCTGATAATGACACCCGCGCTGTCGCCGGCGGCAAACACCCCCAGCAGGCGCACATTGTCCAGTATATCCGGCCCCAGTACCGGTACCGGTGGCTCTTCCCCGGGACCAGCTTCGGGCTCCGGCCGACGGGTGTTCCAGAACAGGGGCCGCACCAGCATTTCTCCCGCATTCTCTGACAGAGGCGGCGCCGGCAATTCTATCGAGCCTGCGACCAGCGTGGAAGGTGCAGGCGCAATGGCCGCTGGCGGCTGCCGGGCGACCACCAGAATGGCGCCCAGCAGGACAGCCGCAGCTAGAGCGACAAGTAGCAGCCCGGCCAGCAACAAAAGCTGGCGCAACAGCCCGTAACGCATGGCAGGTGGCAGCGCAATCATTGCAGTTTCAAAACACTGACACGCAGTGACAGGCTAAGGTTCTGCGCAGTCTGCTGGCGCCGGTTCAGCACCGGGGTCATCTCCACACTGCGCACCAGGACCAACGGCCGCGCTTCGCGCAGCCCCAGCAGTACCTGCTCTACGCTTTCCATTGTGCCACTGGCGGTGAGATCTATACGGATTTCCTGGAATCCATCATGCGCAGTCGGCCCAAGTACCTGGCTACCGGTCACGCCGAGACCCGCCATTTCTGCCAATCTACGCACCTGCTGCTGAGCGTTGGCGCCCGTGGACGCCAGATCATCGCTCGCAGGGTAGGCGAGGGCCTCCAGGCGCTGGTTTGCGTGCTCGCTACTGGTGCGCAGGGTCTCGACGCTATCGGCGAACCCGAGCAAGCGCCCGATACGCGGTTCAGCATGCTGCAGGCGCTGACTGCCTTCGCCATACCAGGACAGCATCCTGCCGGCCACCAGCAGGAGGACCAGGACAATGGCGGCCAGCAGGACTCCGGCCACGAGCCTTGCGTGGACCGGTAGCGCGCTAACGGTGTGCAGGATTCTGTTCATCATTCCGGCAACGCTTCGGCGAGGCGCAGTTCCAGCGCAAACTGCTCAAGATTGGTACGCCCATGACGGCGGATGCCACCAGGAGCGCTGACCTCGGCGTAAAAAGGGTCCTCGGTCAAGGACTGCAGGAAGCGGGCCGCATTGACGGCCCAGCCGCGGATGCGAATTTGCCGGTCTTCGATGATCAACTGCTCGAAATAGACGCTGTCGGGGGTCTGGGCGGCGAGGCGTTCCAGCAGGGAATGGCTGTCCAGCTGACGATCGACGAGCCCCTGCACCGCCAGGGCTCGCTCATTGTCCGCAGTCAGCTGCTCCCGTAATTGCATCGCCTCGGCGGCGTCGCTCTCCGCTACGGCCAGGTGATACTCCATGTTGTCGGCCTGCATGCTGCGAACCAGGCCGGGCAGCGCGAGCAGGGCTATGAAAAACATCAGCATCGTAGCCAGCAGGGCGGCCATCAGCAGCAGCCGCTGGCGATAATTGCCCACGCGCCGGCGCTCACCAAAGCCCAGGAATACCACCGGTCGCTCGTCTTCGTCCAGGCACCAGACTTCGGGCAGCGCCTCCCTGTTCTCGGCGGTTATCCCCTGGGCGTGCAGGTAAGCCATCACCTCGCTACAGGCCGTGATGGCCAGGGTGATGTAAAGCTTCCCACCCGCACGGCCCCGCAGCGCCCAGCCATAGCAGGTATCATCAAGCACGAAGGGGCTGCTGGCCTGCACTTCGAGCATGATCGCGTCCCCAAGCTCTGCTTCCAGCGAGGCCGGCAATTCGAGGTTCCGCATGAGCACCAGTTCCGCGGGCAGCAGGCGTGCATGAAAAACGAAGTCTGGCGCCTCGGCGGCGGCCATCGGTTCCTCGGCGACAAAATACTCCGGCTCAGAGGCATCCGCCAGTTGCAACGCTACCGGCGCTTCGAGACGGCGCCGGATACCGGCAGCCTGGCCCCAGAGCAATTCCTGCCAACCCGCTCGCCAGGCCTGAATCCAGGGGTCGAGATCGAGGCCAAACAGGGACCAACGCTGGGAGTTCGCTTGCATTATGCGTTACCGGTTGTTGCCATTGACTGTGGCAATTTCCACCGGCAATACCCGGGTGAAACGCCAGGGGGCCACGCCGGTGCGTCCGCCCATGTCGACCCAGATGCGCTGCCGCAGTAGCCTGCCCTCTGATATCCGCACATCGATCTCCAAGCAATAAACACCGCTGCCGCCACTGGCCATAAATTCCTGATTGAAGCCCGCAGGCAGCACAAGATCAACCGGGGCGTCATCCTGACGCCGATCAAGGACAAAATCAACCAGCGCCGGGTCCCCCTGCGCCAGTGCCTGCAAGACCGCAGACTCTGCGGCCAGCGGGTCTACCCCCGGGCCACCTGAGGCATTGGCATGTACCGCGAAACGGACGCGATCATACACGGCGCGTGTAATTCCGGGAACTCGCAGCAGGTCTTCCACGACCATAAAAGGCACCGGCATATCCGTGCCCTGGAAGTCATCGATGTTTGCGCTCACCTCCGGCTGCAGCTCCCGCGCTTCCACTGTGCGCCGTGCGAGATCCCTGGCGGCGTCAGCGGGGATTCCACCGGCGAACTGGAACAGCGCCTGCAGCAAGCCCTCGGGCGCCTGGTTGAGACCGACGAAACCCGCCAAGGGGATGGCACGGGCGGTTATCGCAGCGTCTCCCAGCTGATACTGCCGCGCGAAGGCAGAGCGAAAGTCAAAATTTGCCTCCGATTGCGCGCTACGCATATCACGCAGGAGCAGATGAGCCGCGCCGACGGCGGCGGCCTCGGCCCGGGCCTGATCCAGTTGCAAGCCGGTAGCCTTGACGTCGCTCAGCGACAGCGAAACCACACCTGCCACCAGCAATGAGAGCGCGGCCAGCATCCACAGCAGAAAGGCCAGGGCCACACCGTGCTGGTCCCTCGACGCACTCCTGTTGGCGACCCGCCACATGCCTAGTACGCCACCTGGAACAGCTGTGGAGCAACGATCAGATCGGGCCAGTAGCGCTCGCGCACTCGCAGTTGTAGCCGCAACGCCTGTGGTAGCGCAGTTTCCTGCTCACCCCATTGTGCCTGCCATGGCTCCTGCGCCGTTTCCCGGAACGACAGCGCGACCTCGCTCACTTCATGCAGCAGCGGGTGCGCTTTCGCCGCCCCCCAGTCAGGCCTCTCCAATGCGGGATGAAACGGCACAAACTGTATCTTCAGGGTTGCGCCATCCAGAAACAGACGCATGTACTGCAGGCCTGCAACGCCCTCCACCCCCTGCAGCGGCGCGATCCAGTTCAGCTCGCGCGGGCCGCCGAGAATGTAGCCCGCGGGTCGATTCACGGTTTGTAGCGGGACCGCCTGGCGCATACTGTTGCGCAGGAACTGGCTGACCAGGCGCATTTCATCCAGGCGCTGGGTGGTGGACTCCACCCGTGAATGTGTATCCCCCAGCGTGCGCACGGCGGATAGCGTCGCCAGCACCAGCAGTGACATGACGGTCAGCGCCACCACCACTTCCACCAGCGTAAAGCCGCGTTGCTCACGCATCCGGCGGCGCCTCGGGGACTACGGTAACCAGTTCAACCTGCCGGGTATTGCCACCGTCGCTCCACTCAATGGTGGCCGTCAGCAGATGCAGCGGAATCGGTTCGGCACCCTCCTCCGCGGGCAACAGGGTACTGGCGAGGCGCCAGCGATAATCCTCGACCTCGCCACCACCGCCGGCCCCGGCTGCTGGCAGCAGGCTGTGTTCGGCCAACAGGGATTGCGCCAGGAGCGCCGCGTAGCTGTAACGTTCATCTATACGGACGTTCCGCGTTGCGCCAGCAGCGGCCTGATACAACATCCCCAGCGACAGGGACAGGATCACCATCGCCACGATCATTTCGATCAGGGAAAAGCCGCTATCGGCACGGCGCTGGACCCGCTTCATGCGGAGCCTGGCAACTCATGAGTGACCCGCCCCAGCAGCCAGTCCACCCGGATACGCTGGCCATCGCCATTCGCCCGGGTGATGGTAATGCTGCCGCCAGTGGAGGTGCCATCGGGGTAGAAGCGGATGACGCCGACGCCGCGCTCGGTTACCAGCTGTCGGGCGACGTCCATTTTGAGCGTCAATGCATCCGAAACCGTGGAAGCGCGCTCGTCATCCAGACTGGATTCCGCCGGCTGTACGCTGTAACGATGACTCTCCGGCGCCACCAGCAAGTCGTGTGCCCTGCCAGTATTGATGGCCTGGTAGCGGGCTGCAGTCGCAGCGCCGGTGAGATTCCGAACCGCGTCCCGATACTGCATATTGGCATACATCTTCACCGCCATCGGCGTCGCCAGGCCCGCTAGCAGCGCTGCAATACCCAGCGCCACCATCAGCTCGATCAGGGTAAAGCCACGGCCGCGGGGAACCCGCATCAATCCCCGTCGCTGCACGCCGGCGTGCAGATTCGCAGCCTCAGCGATCATTCCCAATTATTGACATCGGCGTCCTCACCGGTACCGCCTGGCGTTCCGTCCGCCCCGTAGGAAATCAGGTCATAGGACGAATGCTGGCCGGGGAAGCGGTAGTTGTAGGGATTGCCCCAGGGGTCCTGAGGCACGTTGGAACCGCGCAGGTAAGGGCCGTTCCAGCCTTTGACACCCCCGGGCTGGCGCACCAGGGCCTCGAGGCCCAGCTCCGTGGAGGGGAAGCGACCAACGTCCAGTTTATACATTTCCAGCGCCTGTTCCAGGTCACGAATCTGCACGGTAGCGGTCTTCGATTTGGCCCCGCCCAACTGATTGAGCACCTGCGGACCCACCAGACCGGCGAGCATGGCCAGAATGGCCAGTACCACCAGCAACTCGACCAGGGTAAAGCCGCGACTGAGGCGACGCGTGAGCTGTGACATTCCCTACTCCTACAACAGCGGGTTGCTGTTTACCAATGATTACATTGCCAGATCGTTCACCGAGAGAATGCCCATGAGAATGGACACGATAATCACGGCGATCATCCCGCCCATGCCCAGTATCAGCAGGGGCTCCAGCACAGTCAGGCTACGCTTGATGCCGGACTCGACTTCACTCTCGTAGACACGCGCCAGTTCCAGCATCATTGCATCCAGCCGCCCTGACTCCTCCCCCACCCGCACCATCTGGATCAGCATGGGGGTAAAGGTGCCGGGCTCGGCCAGGGCATCGGACATCCGCCGGCCTGCCTTCACCGCCGGCGGCAGAATAGCCAGCGCCTCCCTGACCACGGAGTTCTCCACCGTGCTCAGGGCGATGTTGATCGCCTGCAAAAGCGATACGCCATTGCTTAGCAGGGTGCCCAGGGTACGGGCAAAGCGCGCCAGTTCATACTTGAACAGCACCGCGCCAAGCAGCGGCAGGCGCAGCAGCTTCTTGTCTTTCCAGCTACTGCCCTCGGGCTTTGCGAGCCAGGCCCGCGCTCCGTACCAGACCGCTATCAACAGCAGCAGCATGAGCCAGCCCCAGGCCTTTACCGCGTCACCCAGCGCGATCACCGCGCGGGTCAGCCCCGGTAAACCGTCGCCCATATCGGCAAACAGGGCCTCGAACTGCGGCACAACAAAGCCGAGCATCACCGCCACAGACAATAAAGCCACAACGGCGAGGATGGCGGGGTAGATCAGCGCCGAAACCACCGTGCTGCGCACCTCCTTGGAGCGGTGCAGGTATTCGGCGAGACGATCAAACACGTCACCCAGCTGGCCGCTGGCCTCACCGGAACGCACCATGTTGACATAGAAATTGCCAAATAGTTCGGGGCGCCGCTCCAGGCCATTACTCAGGGGCTTGCCGCCCTTCACCGTCTCCAGCAGGTGCCGCAGCAGGCCGGTGTAACCCTCCTTGCTGCTCATATCTATCTGCACCTTGAGGGCACGGTCGATGGGCAGGCCCGCGCGTAGCAGCACCGCCAGTTCCGAGGTCAGCGCCAGGACATCGTCGCGGCTGACCACTGCAGCGGCATTCCTGCCAAACCGCGCCGGGCGCGCACCGGGCGCAGCCTCGCTGGCGGTGGGCAACTCTACAACATCACCAACAGCCGGCCACACCCGAACCGGGGTAAGACCCTGCCCACGCAATTGGCGCAGCGCTGCTCCCTGGCTCAAGGCAACCAGGGACCCCTGGGTGATGGAGCCGTCCTTCTGGGCGGCCTTGTAGCTGAACTGTGGCATGGCTGGTTATCGACCCCGGTGGCTGAAAGAGCGGAAAGGCGAATGGACCGGGTCAGGAAACCTGGTCGAGCAGCTCCACTTCCTCGCTCTGATCCTGGGTCACCCGCAACACCTCCTCAAGGGAAGTGATGCCGGCCGCCACCTTGCGCAGCCCGTCTTCATAGAGAGTGAGCATACCACGCTGGCGCGACGCGGCGTGCAGTGTGGTGGCATCCGCGCCGGAGAGAATAGCCTTGTGCATCTCGGTGTCGAGCACAAACAGTTCGTGAATGGCGGTGCGCCCGGTGTAGCCGGTAAACTTGCAGTGGTCGCAGCCCTCTCCGGCATAAATACGATTGCTGCCCGCGGGCATCCAGCGCCGCAAACCGGCTTTATCGATGGCCTGCGGGGTCAGCTCCATCTCCCGGCGACAATGGTGACAGAGCATTCGCACCAGCCGTTGGGCGAGTACGCCGTTAACCGCGGAGGTAATGAGAAAGCGCTCAATACCCATGTCCTCCAGCCGGGTGATGGCGCCGGCGGCGGTGTTGGTGTGCAGGGTGGAAAGCACCAGGTGACCGGTGAGCGCGGACTGCACGGCGATCTGAGCCGTTTCCGAGTCGCGCATCTCGCCGATCATGATGATGTCCGGGTCCTGGCGCAGGATGGAGCGCAGGGCGCGGGCAAAGTTCAGCTCTATCTGCGGCTGAACCTGGATCTGGTTGACGCCATTCAGCTGGTATTCAACCGGGTCCTCCACGGTAATGATCTTCAGGGCGTTGGAGTCCAGGGTCGACAGGGATGCATACAGGGTTGTGGTCTTGCCGGAACCGGTGGGCCCGGTCAGCAGCAGCACCCCGTGGGGACGATGCAGTAAATCCGTGTACCGACGCAGAGTATCGGCGCTGAAGCCCATGCTTTCCAGGCTCAGGCGGATACTCTGGCGATCCAGCACCCGCATCACGATGCTCTCCCCGTGCACCGTGGGAATAGTGGAGACCCGCAGGTCCAGCTCGTGCCCCTTGACCCGGGTCATGATGCGTCCGTCCTGGGGCAGGCGCCGTTCGGCAATGTTCAGATTCGCCAGCAGCTTGATTCGCGAGGCGATGGCCGGGGCCAGGCTGGCGGGGGGCGGATCCGGGGCCAGCTGTATAACGCCGTCGACGCGGTAGCGCAAGTGCAGACCGTCCTCGAACGGCTCCACATGGACGTCGGAGGCACCCAGATCCAGGGCCCGGTGGATGAGCTGATTGACCAGGCGGATGACGGGCGCTTCGCTGGCCAGATCACGCAGGTGTTCAATGAACTCCTCGTCACCCGCGTACTGATCGCCGGGGCCGACATCTTCGTCCTCGTCCTGTCCCATATAGCGCTGCAGGGCGGCATTGATGTCGGATTCCAGACCCAGGCAAAGCTCCACCGGCGAGCCGGTCGCCAGCTGCAGGGCCTTGCGAATAAACGGATCCTGGGGCAGCACCGCAGCAAAGCGGAGGCCCTCTGGCGTTTGCGCAAGTGGCGCGACCTGGCGGTTGAACAGGAAATCCGTCGCCAGCCCCTTGATCTCCAGTGGTTCCTCCGGATAGTCGGCCGCGGCTACCAGGGTCAGGCCAAGCTGCTCACTCAGGGCCTCGGCGACATCCAGCTCCGACACCAGGCCAAGCTGCACCAGCACCTGACCGATGTACCCACCCATTTCTTGCTGGGCAATGAGCGCGCGCTCAATGTCCCGCAGGCTGACCTTGTTGCGGCTGACCAGCAGATCTCCGAGTTTCATAGCCATTGTCCTGAATTCATTGTCTGACCAGGAATCCGCCCGGGGCGAAGGTGAAGCCGAACTTCTGTTCGCGGGCCTGGTCGTGCTGATAATCCTGCGGATACTTTTCCCGGTAAGCCGCCACTGCCTCGTAGGGGCCTTCGCCCCAGCCGGGAAGCACCGGATTGCCGTTGATATTGCCATCCTCGACCACGACATAGTCGCCGCTGCGGGTGACCTTGCGCAACAGCTCCAGCTCCGCCAGCACATGCGCCTTGCGATGATCCGAATCGAGGATAAAGAAAGCCGGCCCGGGCATTGCCTTGCGGTAGGCCAGAAGGTTGGCGGCGATCCCGGGATCAGTGGAGGAACAGGTCATCAGGTGGACGCCCTGATGCGTGCGCACCAGAGGGTGCACGTCGACATGGGAGATATCCACACTGATGACGCGCAGGGCAGGATTCAGAGCGCAGCCTATCACACTGAAATACAGCGCCGCGCCGCCAAAGCGGGTGCCAAACTCCACCACCAGCGCGGGCTTCAGCGTCGACAGGATCTCCTGATAGTTCCACATGTCGGCGACCGACTTCAGGCAGGGAACGCCGAGGAACTCCACGGTCTCCCACACCTCGGTATCGTAATACCAGCGGTGATAGGCATCGAACACATCACTGACAGGACTTGCTGACACTGCGGGCACCCTCCAGACTGCGGCCATTCTAACAGCGGGGAGTACCTGAGAGACAGCCTCGGATCGGGACCGTGTTCAGGCGACCTCGAACAGCCCCGCGGCACCCATGCCGCCGCCGATGCACATGGTGATGACCACGTACTTCACACCGCGACGCTTGCCCTCGATCAGGGCGTGCCCAACCATGCGCGCGCCACTCATGCCAAAGGGATGACCGATAGAAATAGCCCCACCGTTCACGTTAAGCCTGTCGTTGTCGATACTGAGCTTGTCGCGGCAGTAAAGCACCTGGCAAGCAAAGGCCTCGTTCAGCTCCCACAGGCCGATGTCATCGACCTTCAGGCCGTGGCGCTTGAGCAGCTTGGGAATCGCGAACACCGGGCCGATGCCCATCTCGTCAGGACTACAACCCGCCACCGCCAGGCCGCGGTAGATCCCCAGCGGCTGCAAGCGCTGCTGGGCTGCCATGGCGCCATCCATCAACACACAGGCGGAAGCGCCGTCGGACAACTGCGAGGCGTTGCCGGCGGTGATAAAACGACCTTCCTTGACGAACTGGCCATCCTTGAACACCGGTTCCAGGGACTGCAGGCCTTCCAGGGTGGTGGACGGGCGATTGCCCTCGTCCTTAGTGAGCGTCACCTCCTGATAGGTGGTTTCCTTGGTCTCCTTGTTGAACACCGCCATGCGGCTGGCCATGGGCACGATCTCATCGTCGAAGGCTCCGGCTTCCTGCGCCGCCGCCGTGCGCATCTGGCTCTGGTAGCTGTACTCGTCCTGGGCGTCACGGGAAATGCCGTAGCGCTCGGCGACAATCTCCGCGGTCTCGATCATCTGGATGTAGGCTTTCGGGGAGATATCCAGCACCGTCTGCGACACATTGCGGTAACTGTTCTTGTGCTTGGTCTGCACCAGCGAGATCGACTCCAGGCCGCCGGCCACCGCCACATCGTACTCGTTGCACATGATCCCTTTGGCCGCGGTGGCGATGGTCATCAGCCCGGAAGAGCACTGGCGGTCCATAGTCATGCCGGCGGTTGTGTCAGGCAGGCCACCCGCTATACCGCACAGGCGCCCGAGGTTGTAGGCCTGCGTGCCCTGCTGCGCCGCCGCACCAAAGATGCAATCCTCGACCATGGCGGGAT
>JBGTGB010000118.1:0-8394 GCA_041746975.1 Haliea sp.
CCTAGGCCCTGACTACGCCCTGCCCGGCCTGCCCCACCGCACCGGCCACGGCATTGGCCTGGACATTCACGAGTGGCCCTACCTGGTACGCGGCAACGATACCCCGCTGGCCGCGGGCATGTGCTTCAGCAACGAGCCCATGATCTGCGTGCCCGGCGCCTTTGGCGTCCGCCACGAGGACCATTTCTACATGACAGAAAAAGGGCCGCGCTGGTTTACCCAGCCGGCCCATTCAGTGGATGACCCTTTCGGCAATTAGCCGAACTGGTTCATGGTGTTGTCCTTGCCGCCGGCCTTGAGTGCGCCTTCCCCGGCAAAGTACTCCTTGTGGTCATCGCCCATGTTGGAGCCGGCCATGTCCTGATGCTTGACGCAGGCGATACCCTGGCGAATTTCCTTGCGCTGCACGCCCTGGACATAGGCCAGCATCCCTTCCTCGCCAAAGTAGCCCTTGGCCAGGTTGTCGGTGGACAGCGCCGCGGTGTGGTAGGTCGGCAGGGTAATCAGGTGGTGGAAAATCCCCGCATCGCGAGAGCCATCCGCCTGGAAAGTCTGGATCCAGCGGTCCGCTTCCAGCCCCAGCTCGGTGCCGTCGTAGTCTACGCTCATGAGCTTTTCGCGGTCGTAGGCTGCGAGGTCCCGGCCTTCCTTCTTCCACGCATCGAACACCTGCTGACGGAAATTCAGGGTCCAGTTGAAGGACGGTGAGTTGTTGTAGACCAGCTTGGCGTTGGGAATAACCTTGCGGATCTCGTCCACCATGGCTCCGATCTGGCCCACGTGGGGCTTCTCGGTTTCAATCCACAGCAGGTCGGCGCCGTGCTGCAGGCTGGTGATGGAATCCAGGATACAGCGAGCCTCTCCGGTGCCGTCCTTGAAGCGATAGAGACCGTTGGCCAGGCGCACCGGGCGCACCAGCTTGCCGTCCTGCTTGATCACCACGTCCCCCTCGCGCACGTCATCGGCGCTCTCCACCACTTCGGTCTGCAGAAAGGCGTTGTACATGTGCGCCAGGTCACCTGCGTCGCGGGACACGGGGATTTTCTGGGTCAGGCCGGCGCCCAGGGAGTCCGTGCGCGCGACGATGACGCCATCATCCACGCCCAGTTCGAGGAAGGCGTAGCGGATGGCGTTGATCTTGGCCAGGAAATCTTCGTGGGGAACCGTCACCTTGCCGTCCTGGTGGCCGCATTGCTTGGCATCGGAGACCTGGTTTTCTACCTGGATGGCACAGGCGCCGGCTTCGATCATCTTCTTCGCCAGCAGGTAGGTGGCTTCCTCGTTGCCAAAACCGGCATCGATATCGGCAATGATCGGCACCACGTGGGTTTCGTAGTTGTCGATGGCGTTGAGTACGGCCTTTTCCCTGACCTGGTCACCGGCGGCGCGGGCGGCATCGAGATCGTGAAACAGGTGACCCAGTTCGCGGGCATCAGCCTGGCGCAGGAAGGTGTACAGCTCCTCGATCAGCGCCGGCACGGAAGTCTTCTCGTGCATGGACTGGTCCGGCAGCGGGCCGAAGTCGCTGCGCAGGGCCGCGATCATCCACCCGGACAGGTACAGATAGCGCTTGCTGGTGGTGCCATGGTGCTTTTTGATCGCCAGCAGCTTCTGCTGACCGATAAAGCCGTGCCAGCAGCCCAGGGACTGGGTGTACTGGCTGCTGTCGGCGTCGTACTCTGCCATGTCCCGGCGCATGATGCCGGCGGTGTAGCGGGCGATATCGAGCCCGGTGCGGAAGCGGTTCTGCAGCTTCATGCGGGCAGCGTACTCGGGATTGATGTTGTTCCAGGTACCGTTTTGCGCGGCGCGCAGTTTGGCGAAGGAAGCAACGTCTTGCTGGTAATCTGACATGGAGAGCCTCGACTGTTTCAGAACAGGATGCCCCGTATCTTAGAGAGCCCAGCACTATAATTGAAATAAATAGAAAGTATTTTTACTATTCGTTTCATAAATGATGTCAAAGCTCCCAGCGATAGCGACGCAACCACACTGTGGCCGCCAGCAGGAGCCCCGCCACCAGCAATCCCAGCACCAGGCCCAGAAAGTCCTGATTGATCCAGTCCGGGCCCAGGAGATAGAAACCCACCGCGCTACGGCCACTGTCGTAATGCGGCAGGTGATTCATCACCGCGCTACCAAAGTAGCTGCTGCCCAGCAGCAGCGCCTCCAGCAGGATCAACCCCAGCACCGGTGTCAGCGCCAGCAGGAATGGCGAGCGCTTTGCTCCCGCCGAGGCCAGCAGCACCCAGGCGTAGACCGGCAGCACCCACAGGCAGGTCAGCAGCCAGCCGCCGAGCTGATCCAGCAGCAGGCGTCCGAAGTGGATATTGCCCAGCACCACGGTGAACGGGTCCAGATCCATGCGCACTACCAGCAGCATGGCCAGCAGGACCGTCGCCAGCTGCGCCAGCAGGGAAGCGGCGATGAAAATGGCCGGGACCACCAGCAGCGCAACGGCGAGCTTGGCCAGGACCTCATCCCAAACCGAGACCGGCATCGAGCGCCAGAACAGAATGCTGCGGTCCTTGCGGTCGTGGTACAGGCAGCCCAGCAGGTAGTTGAAGGTCACGAATACCAGAATGATCAGCATGAACACGTGCACGGCAGTCAGCAGCGGGTTGAGACTGTCGACCGGCCCCGGCCCCGGCACGTTGCCGTTGGCGTCGGGGGTGACCGGCTTCACCGGAGAGAACGTCCAGTCCGCCGAGAAGTCCCAGAGTTGTGCGTCCGCAAGTTCAGGGGCGGCCTCCACCTGGTAGTCCTCCCGTACAGCGCCCCCTGTCGCAGCGGAGTCTTCCCGGGTTTCGGTGTCTAGTTCGGCGACTCGCTTGCCGTTGTCATCGACGGTCACGCGGATGTTGAGATTGAGGCCATCAATGGATTCACCCTCCATCACCTCATGCATGACCTCCTGCATCACCGCCTGAACCACAACCTGGCCCAGGTTGCTGATCTGGTTGGCCAGCAGCACGCCGATGAGCATCAGCACCGCCAGCGCGGCCGCCGCCACCAGCGGGGTCCAGACCAGGGACACCCGGTATTCCTGCAATTCGCGCTGTACCAGGCTGAACCAGCGTTCCGACATACGCTCAGACATGACTGTTGTCCTCCCCAACCTTGGCCACAAACAAGTCCGCCAGGGACGGCGTTCGCAGCTCCCCGAGGGGGGCCAGGGCCTCGCGCCCGATGCCCTGGTAGATCAGGGCCTTGCCGCCCAGCAGCGGGCGTTGGCCGACGTGGGGAATTCCTTCCGCGCGGGCTACGGCGGGGCCGACCACCCGCAGCTCGACGTACTCCTCCTCCAGCGCCAGCATGGAGTCGCAGAGGATCGTCCGGCCCCGGTTCATGAACATGGCATGGGTGAGGATGTTTTCCACTTCCTCCACCTGGTGGGTCGAGATCACAATGGTGCGCTCTTCGTCAAAATAGTCGTTCAGCAGCTGCTCAAAGAACTGCTTGCGGAAAAGGATATCGAGGCCCAGGGTGGGCTCGTCCAGGATCAGCAGGCGGGCGTCAATCGCCATCACCAGCGCCAGGTGCAGCTGCACAGTCATACCCTTGGAAAGTTCAGAGACACGGCGCTGACGTCGCACTTCGGTGGCAGCCAGCAGCTTCTCGGCATGCTCGCGGTCGAAGCGGGAATGGGTGCCCGCAACATAGTCCAGCAGCTGTTGCACCGTCATCCAGCGCGGCAGCACCGCGGTGTCGGCAATGAAGCAGACCTGCTCCATGAGCCTGGCCTGATCCCGGCGCGGATCCAGGCCGAGCACCGACAGCTCGCCCTCACAGCGGGTCAGCCCCAGCAGGGATCGCAGCAGTGTGGTCTTGCCCGCCCCATTGGGGCCGATCAATCCCAGCACTGTGCCCGGCTGCAGCTGCAGGTCCACGCCCGCCACCGCCACCTGCTCCCCGAATTTACGCTGCAGCCCACGGGCCGCGACGACTGCAGTAGTCATGAGTCTTCCCCCTGTTGCAGCAGCTGTGCCGCCACCTCGTGCATATCCAGCCCCAGTGCCCGCACTCGCTCGGCAAAGGCCGGAACTTCTTCTGCATAGAACCGGCCCTGCTCATCCTCGGTCAGGGTGGCCCGGGCGCCGACGGTCACATACATCCCCAGCCCCCGCCGTTTTTCCAGCAGGCCGCCATCGACCAGCTCCTGATAGGCCTTGCCTACCGTCAGGTGATTGATCTGGTAGTCGGTCGCTACCTGCCTGACCGAGGGCACGGCCTCGCCCTCGGCGAAAGTCCCATCCATGATTCTCTCCACCACCAGGTCACGTAGTTGCCGGTATATGGGCTGCTTGTCGTTCCACTCCACCTGCGCTACTTCCGCTGCACCCGGCCAGAGCCGAACAGAGTCTGGTTGATCTCGGGATCGCCGCGGTAATGAATATCACCGCTTCCCATGATGGTCGCATCCAACTCGAGGACCTCGCCTATCCTGGCGGTGCCGGAGCCGACTATATTGATCTCCGCCTCATCGCCGTCCACAGCGGCAAAATTGACTTCGCCGGAACCGACAATATTGATTTCAATGCTGTCGCTACGGCTGTTCTTGCCGCTGCTGACGTCGCCCGAGCCGTTGACTACCGCCTGCATGGACTCGGTCTCTACCTGCCCAAGGTGGATATCCCCGGAACCTGCCAGCGTCAGACGGACTGACCCGGCCTGGACCCGGGCGGCCTGAATGTCGCCGCTGCCGCGCATGTCGAAGCGGGCACTGTCAGTCACGAGGTCATACAGACGGACATCGCCACTGCCGTCGACCATCACCGACAGGGCAGGCGTGTTGAAGGGGCGCACGAAGACATCGCCGGAACCGCGCAGCTGCAGCCTGGCGAGGGTCGGCAGGGTAAGCTTGAACTGCACGCCTGTGACTTTGCTGCTGCGGGCTCCGGCGGGCAGACCCAGCACCAGGGTGCGCTCGCGGACGTGGAACGGCGGCGGATCCAGGTCCTTCTGACGCCCTCTCAGAAGCAGTTCCACTGTGTCACCCTGGCTGATTTCCACCTCAATGCTGCCGTGGACCACCACCTCGTCGACGTCCAGGCCCTCCACCCGCTGCACATCAGCCGCCAGCGCCAGCCGCGGCAGCGCCAACAGCAACGCTGCGAGCAGGAACAGGGCCGCTACCGGCAGGATACCGTTGCGGCTGACCAGAAGGCGCCTGCGCTGTAAGTACATGAGCATTTCACTCACCTCGTTGCTATGGTGTTATATGTAACTATAACACCAAAATCCGGGAGTGCAAGCCATGGGGGAAAAATTTCTGCTCAGGCCAGGCTCTGGCGCATGTTGGCAGCAATGGTGGTGGCGAGCTGCTTGGCACGGCTGGCCCGCTCGCCAGCGTAGTGTGCATCCACCGTGGCAGTGAACAGCGCCAGCCAGTGCTGGAAGTCCTCCTCGCCCAGCGGCCGCAGGCGGTGCAGGCGCCGATGAACATCCATGGTGTGGCGGCTGTAGCCGCGCTCTCCAAGCAGCAGCTTGCACCAGTAGTCCTTGATGTGGGGCAGGTGTACCGCGAGGTCGATGTGCGCCACGTCGAGGAAAATAGGCGCCAGTTCAGGGTCCGCCAGCAGCCTGGCGTAGAAGCGGTCAACGAAGGCTTCGATATGGGCACGGCTGTTCAGGTCAGGCTTGGCCACGACACATCCGTCAGCGCTTCTTGCTCTTCTCGTTTTTCTTGACGTGCGCCATCAGCCGCCGTTTGCGCTGGACCTGACGCTGGGTAAGCTGATTGCGCTTGTCCGCATAGGGGTTTTCACCGCTGCGGAACTCAATCCGCACCGGCGTGCCGGCAAGCTTGAGCTCACGCCGGAAGACCTTCTCCAGGTAGCGCTGGTAACTGTTGGGCACGCTGCCGGTCTGGTTGCCGTGGATAATGATCAGCGGCGGATTCTGGCCGCCGGGGTGGGCGTAGCGCAGTTTGATGCGGCGGCCATTGACCATCGGCGGCGCATGGTCAAACACCGCGCCTTCGAGAATCCGGGTGAGCTGGTTGGTGTTGAGTTTACGGGTGGCAGAACTGTGGGCACCGAGGATGGATTTGTACAGCAGGCCCACGCCGGTACCGTGCAGCGCCGAGATAAAATGGGTGTCGGCGTAGTCGGCAAAGATCAGCCGGCGGTTGAGCTCGGTCTTGATCCAGTCGCGCTGGTGCGGTTCGATTCCGTCCCATTTATTCACTGCCAGCACCAGCCCGCGCCCGGCATCGATGCAGTGCCCCAGCAAATGCATGTCCTGATCGACAATGCCCTCGTGGGCATCCATGATCAGCACCACGACGTGGGCATCGTCGATGGCCTTCAGGGTTTTTACGATGGAAAACTTCTCTACCGTCTCGCGCACACTCTTGCGCCGTCGCACCCCAGCGGTATCAATCAGCGTGTAGCGCTGACCGTCACGCTCGTAGTCGATATAGATGCTGTCACGGGTGGTGCCGGGCTGGTCGTAGACCACTACCCGCTCCTCACCCAGCAGACGGTTTACCAAAGTGGACTTGCCGACATTGGGGCGGCCCACAATCGCGACCCGGACGCTGTCGCGGTGATCAAAGTCAGCGTGGGCGGTCGCTTCCGGCTCGGGAAAGGTCGCCAGCACATCGTCGATCATCTGCCGCACGCCACGGCCGTGGGAGGCGGCAATCGCAAAAAGCTGCTCCACACCGAGGGAGTAGAAATCGCCCAGCGCAACTTCCTCGTTGAGGCCGTCGATCTTGTTGACGACCACATGGAAGGACTTGTTGCGCTGGCGCAGGTGACGCGCAAGGGCCTCGTCCGCGGCGTTCAGGCCTTCGCGGGCGTCTACCATAAAAAGTACGGCATCCGCCTCCTCAATGGCCAGCAGGGACTGGCTTGCCATCTGGGCTTCGATACCCACCTCATCGCCGCTGATACCTCCGGTATCAATCGCGATGAAGGGTCGTGAGCCGATGCGGGCCTCGCCGTACTTGCGATCCCGGGTCAGGCCCGGGAGGTTTGCCACCAGTGCGTCGCGACTGCGGGTCAGCTGATTGAAGAGGGTCGACTTGCCCACGTTGGGGCGCCCGACCAGCGCGAGCACGGGAATCATTGCATTTACCTGGTTGTGGCACTCAGCTCATAGGCCTGCAGCTTGCCACCGTCGCCGTAGACATAAAGTATGTTGCCGTCGTTCAGCATATCCGCGCTGACGCCTTTGCTGTCGGCGCGAAAGCGGCCGACAAAGCTGCCGTCGACCTGCGACAGAAGATGCACGTAGCCTTCGAAATCCGGCACCGCGACGTAGCTGCTCGCCGTGACCGGGCGGCCGAGGCCGCGCCAGGCCAAGGCACCCTGACTCCAGCGCTGACCCTGGCCATTGCGCTGGAACGCCAATACCGTGCCGTCCTCATCCGCAACATAGACGTTGCCAAAGCCCTGGGACACACCGGACACGGAAGATACCGGTCGCTCCCACAGCTTGCGCCCACTGTTGGCCTCTATTGCGACGATGTTGCCCTGGTAGCTGGCGGCGAACAGTTCGTTGCCAACCAGCACCATGGTGCCGTCGACATCGACGATTCTCTCGATCTCCGAGCGCCCCTGGGGAATCGCCACCCTGGCCTCCCACTCGACCGCACCGCTGGTAGCGTTGAAGCCCATAACGCGGCCATTGGCGAAGCCCGCCAGCACCAGATTATCGCGGAATATCGGGGTACTGGTCCCGCGAATGGTCAGAACCGGCATGTTGCTGTCATAGGTCCACAGGCGCTCACCGGTCCCGAAATCCAGCCCGTGCAGCTTGCCGTCATAGCCCTGTGCCACGACCACACGACCGTTGCCCTGAGGCGGCGCCAGTACTTCACCAGTTACCCGGGTCCTCCAGAGGGTTTCCCCGGTCTCGGCGCTCAGGCGCAACACGAAACCATCGCTGCTACCCAGAAAAAGGCTATTGCCGTAAAGGCCGACACCACCGGAAATCGGCATCTTGAGATCCCTGCTCCACACGCGGCGGCCGTTGCTGCGCTCCAGCGCCCGCACTTCGCCATCGGAGGAAGCGGCGTAGATCCGCTCACCGCCAATTACCGGCTCGATGCGATATAGACCAGCACCCTGCCCCTTGCCCACACCGGTGGACCAGAGCCGCTTGGCCTTGACAGTTTCCTCGATATCCTGCAGCTCGGCGGGCTGGCGCGGGTCCTCGTCATCGTCAATCGAGAACCAGCCTTTCATCGTGCTGCAGCCACTGGCGAGTAAAGTGACCAGCAGCAGGGCGCCCCAGCGAGCGGATAAAGTCATCATGCGCCTGCCTCCACGCCTGCGGCCACGAGACTCTGGATTTTCGCCTCCAGGGTCGCGATATTGAGCTGCCCCGGGTACTCCCTAACCAGGGCCTGCGCATCACGGTAGGCAGCGAGCGCTTCCGCATCGC
>JBGTGB010000119.1:0-5699 GCA_041746975.1 Haliea sp.
GGCAGCGCGCGCCGCCGCTGCCTCTGCAGAGCTGGCCGCCAGCTACGCTTCCTTGATCCAGCAAACCGTTGAGCGACGCTGGAGTCGCCCGCCCAGCGCCCGCAACGGAATGGAGGTTCTGTTGTCCATACAACTGATCCCCACCGGTGAGGTGGTGAGCGTGAGCGTGCTGCGCAGCAGCGGTGACGCTGCGTTCGACCGCTCGGCGATGGCTGCAGTCGAGCGCGCGGGCAACTTTCCCGAGCTCAGGAACCTGCCGCCGCGCGAGTTCGAGCAGAACTTCCGGCGCTTTCGCCTGTTATTCAGACCAGAGGATCTACGTTACTGATGAAACACCTGACAGCAGTGATACTGGGGGCCGTGATTGTCCTCGCGGCGATGAGCGCACGGGCGCAACTGGTCATCGAAATTACCCAGGGGATGGATAATCCGACGCCAATTGCCGTGGTGCCATTTGCCTGGCAGGGCAGCGGGGCGCCGCCGGCGGATGTGGCGGAAGTTATCGACGCCGATCTTGCCCGCAGCGGCCAGTTCAACCCGGTCGACCGGGGCGATATGTTGGCCCGGCCCACCACCCAGCAGGAGGTGTTCTACCGCGATTGGCGCGCAATCAACACCGACTATATCCTCATCGGCCGGGTGTCAATCAGCAATCAGGTGCAGATGCGGATCGAGTACGAGCTGTTTGACGTCAACCGTCAGGCGCGGGTGTTGCACGGCTACGAGGAAGGTCATGTCAATGAAGCCAGAATGCTGTCCCACCGGGTGGCGGATGAGGTGTATGAAACCCTGACCGGCATTCCCGGTGCTTTTGCCACCCGCCTGCTGTATGTCTCCGTAACCCGTAACCCCGGCGGCAAGGATTACTACCGCCTGACCCTGGCTGATTCCGACGGCGCCCGCCCGATCGTGCTGCTGGAATCCAGGGAGCCGATCATGGCCCCGACCTGGTCTCCGGACGGCAAGCACATCGCCTATGTCTCCTTCGAGACCAGCCGTCCCGCGATTTTCCGCCAGGAGCTGGCCACGGGGGTGCGCGAGCAACTCACCAACTTCCGCGGCCTCAATGGCGCGCCGGCCTGGTCGCCGGATGGCAATACCATGGCGATGGTGTTGTCCAAGGACGGCAATCCGGATATCTATCTGATGGACTTGCGCAGCAAGCAGCTGACCCAGATTACCCGCCATTACGCCATCGACACAGAGCCTGCCTGGATGCCGGATGGCCGGTCCCTGCTCTTTACCTCCGATCGCGGCGGTCGCCCACAGATTTACCGCTACGACCTGCGCAGCGGCGCTACTGACCGGGTCACCTTCGAGGGCACCTACAATGCGCGGGCGCGCATGGCCCAGGATGGACGCAATATGGTGATGGTGCACCAGGCTGGCGGACGCTTTCACATCGCCCTGCAGGATCTCGTCACCAACCGGTTGCAGGTGCTTACCAGTACTGAGCTCGACGAAAGTCCCAGTATCGCGCCCAATGGCTCTATGGTATTGTATGGCACCAAATCCGGGGATCGGGGTATTCTTGCTGCCGTCTCCGTGGACGGTGGCGTGAAATTCCGTTTACCGGCGCGCGAAGGCGATGTCCGCGAACCGGCGTGGTCACCGTACCTTAGCCGCTGATCGCGGCAGGTATAATCAACCTCATTAACTATATCCTCAAGGGAAGAAATACAATGAAACATCTGACTGTTGCTGGCAAGGCACTGACTCTGCTCTTCGCGGCGGTTTTTCTGGTGGCCTGTTCCAGCAAAGACACCAAAGACGACGACGCCGCTGCCGCCGCTGCCGCTGAAGCTGCGGCCCGTTCCGCTGCCGAGCGCGCTCGCGGTGCCGATGCTGACGCAGCTGGCTCCCAGCAGCGCCTGCAGGACGCCGTTGCCGCTGTCGGCAACGTATTTTACTTTGACTACGACAGCTCCAACCTGAAGCCCCAGGCCCAGGCTGCGCTGGATGCCCACATCGCCCTGCTGCGGACCAACGAGCGCAGCGTGCGCCTTGAAGGCCACACTGACGAGCGCGGTACCCGTGAGTACAACATGGCTCTTGGTGAGCGCCGTGCCAACACCGTACGTGACTATATGGTCGTTAGCGGCATCCCCAGCTACCGTATCGAAACGATCAGCTACGGCGAAGAACAGCCCATCGCTTACGGTTCCGGCGAAGCCAATTGGTCGCAGAACCGTCGCGTTGAGCTCAAGTAGGGCGCGGTAGCGCATGCCTTATTTCAGCAAATTGCTGTTGGCAAACGGGCTGGCCCTGGCGGTTGGCCCGTTCTGCTTTCTGGCCTCAGCACAGGCCCAGGATTACATTGATGTCGAGGCGGAGCGCGCTGCTGCGGCTGGCAATCCCCCGGCTTCCTCCTCCGCTGCGCAGCCCGCCCAGTCGTATCCTGTGACCAGCTACGGCATCGGCTCCGCCCCCGCGGCTCCGGTGCTTCAGGGTGAGAACCCCACCAGCCCCGTTGGCAGCAACAGCAGCGCCAATCCCGGGCAGCTGTTGATACAGGTGCAGCAACTGCAGCAGGAGGTGATGCGCCTCAACGGCATGGTCGAGGAACAGGCGCACGAGCTGCGCACCCTCAAGGCCCAGAGCCTGGAGCGCTACATTGATCTGGACCGCCGCCTGGGTCTACTGGCTGGCGGTACCAGCGATCCACTCCCGGAAGCGGTAGAACCGCTGGCGTCATCCGGCCCTGCTACAGAAGACGCTCCGCCGCCGCGGAGGCCTCAGCCTGCCACAGCGGTTGCGGAAGCGCAGCCTGGCGAGGCGCAGGCCTACCAATCCGCCTATGCGCTGGTACGCAGTCAGCAGTTCAACCAGGCTGTTACCGCATTCCAGCAGTTCCTGCAGGACTACCCATCCGGGCGCTTTACCCCCAACGCCCACTACTGGCTGGGTGAGTTGTACCTGGTGACCCAGCCGCCGGATACGGAGGCGGCGCGGCAGTCATTTATGCTGTTGCTGGATATGTATCCCAACGATTCCAAGGTGCCCGACGCCCTGTTCAAGCTAGGGCGCATCCACTACACCAAGGGCAATCGCGAGCGTGCCCGTGAGTTTCTGGATCGCGTGATAAGCGAGTACGGCTCCACCAACAGTGCCGCGGTCAAGCTGGCGCAGGATTTCATCAGCGAGAACTACTGACCGCTGGTCAGTACAGCCATGGCAAGCACTTCTCACCGATCCCCCGTAGCGGCTATTGCCGATGTGGGGGATACATCCTTGCGCATCACCGAGATTTTCTACTCCCTCCAGGGCGAAGCGCGGACCGTTGGCCTGCCTACCGTTTTCGTACGCCTTACCGGTTGCCCCTTGCGCTGTGTCTATTGCGACACTGCCTACGCCTTCAGCGGCGGCGAGCAGTGGAGCCTGCAGCAGGTGCTTGCGGAAGTCGCTGGGCATCGTCCGCGCTACGTTACCGTTACTGGCGGGGAGCCCCTGGCCCAGCCGGGCTGCCTGCCCCTTATGATAGCGCTCTGCGATGCCGGCTACGAAGTGTCGTTGGAGACCTCCGGCGCGCTTCCCGTCGCGGCTGTGGATCCGCGAGTGGTCAAGGTGCTGGACCTGAAGACCCCCGCCTCCGGCGAATCCCATCGCAACGACTACAGCAACATCGCCCACCTCACACCTGCGGATCAGGTCAAGTTTGTCATCTGTGACCGCGCAGATTACGAGTGGGCACGCTTCAAGCTTGACGAATACCGGCTCGCGGAGCGGGTGACCGACGTGCTCTTTTCGCCCAGCCACGGCCAGCTTCATGGCCGCACACTCGCGGAGTGGATTTTGGCGGACAACCTACCGGTGCGGCTGCAGCTGCAGCTACACAAACTGCTGTGGAACGATGAACCCGGTCACTGAGCAGGTGGAGACCGGCAGGCGCGCGGTAATCCTGGTGTCCGGCGGCCTCGATTCCACCACCGTGCTGGCCATGGCGCGGGCACAGGGCTACCAGTGCTTTACCCTGAGCTTTGACTACGGCCAGCGCCACCGGGCTGAGCTGCTGGCGGCAGCGCGCACATCCGCGGCCCTGGGCGATGTCGAACACAAGGTGGTTACCCTCAACCTGGATAGCATCGGCGGCTCCGCGCTGACCGATATGGCCATCGCCGTGCCGGAGGAGGAGACCCCGGGCATACCGATCACCTATGTCCCGGCCCGCAATACTGTCTTTCTGTCGATAGCACTTGGCTGGGCCGAGGTGCTGGGCGCCAATGACATCTTTATCGGCGTCAACGCGGTGGACTATTCCGGCTACCCGGACTGCCGCCCCGAATACATCGCCGCCTTCGAGACATTGGCGAACCTGGCGACACGCGCCGGCGTCGAAGGACAAAAAATGACCGTCCATACCCCGCTGATGGAAATGTCCAAAGGCGACATCATTCGCGCGGGCATGGCCCTGGGGGTGGATTACGCCCTCACCGTATCCTGCTACCAGCCCACCGATCAGGGCCTCGCCTGTGGCAAGTGTGACTCCTGCCGCCTACGCCGCGAGGGCTTCTCACTGGCAGGCATTGCTGATCCTACCCGTTACCGGTCATAGCGGGGAAATAGGCGGCGATGACGTAAAAAAGCACTTGAGTTTTATACCCAAATCCGTACTATACGCCCCTCTTTCGGGGCCGTTAGCTCAGTTGGTAGAGCAGTTGGCTTTTAACCAATTGGTCGCTGGTTCGAATCCAGCACGGCCCACCAATTTCCCCTTCACTATCAACTACCTACCGGGCACCGGCGCTCTGGGTTCGGTGCCGGAGCACCACCAGTGCCGGAGTTTTGCCGGACTTTCCTGAACACACCCGATTTGCCGCCTCAATGAGCTCCTCCAACTCCGGCGCGGAGTAGTGCGTGGTGATGTCACCGTTCCTGTGGCCCAGCAGTATTTTCCGGGTTTCCAGGGGCACACCGGCCGCACGCAGGCGTCGACCGAAGGTGTGTTTCAGGTCGTGCACCCGGATAGGCAGGTCCAGCTTGCGCCGGACCGTTTTCCAGCCATTGTTGTTGATGCTGCGCATCGGGCGGCCGTAGTAGGTGAAGACGCGCTGCGAGTGTTGCCCGCGCACGCCGTCGATCACTGACTTTGCCACCCGGTTCAGTACCACCAACCGATCCTCCCGGTTCTTGACCTTTGCTCCCGGAATAAGGAATACCGAGGTGCCTAGTTCCGGCACGTCGATCTCCCAATCCCACTGCAGGCTGCAGACCTCGCCATCCCGACAGCCGGTATTCACTTTGAACAGACACATCCGGCTCAGGTGATCCGGCAGCGCCTTGAACAAGCGGTGTTGCTCCTCCCAACTGAGCGGGTAGGGGCGCCTGGCATCGTGTAGCGGCAACAATTGGATCAGCGGAGCCGACTCCAGCCAGGTCAAACCGTGTTCATCCCGCCACAGTCGGGCACTCAGGTTGAGTACCCGGCGTACCGTGGCCAGGGCGCCGTTGACGGTCTTGTTCTTCTTGCCCTCCTTCTTCCTTTTATCTATGTAGGCCTGCAGTGTGCCCATGTGGACCTGATGCAGCGGCAGTTCGCCGATGTAAGGGTCCAGCTCTTTGAGATGGAAGGCGTAGGTTCGGAGGGTAGCCAGGTGGGTGTTCTCCTCGAGAAAGCGCGTGGCTGCCTCGCGAAAAATACGCACCGGCCGTATGCCGAATACTGACGCCTGCCTGATCTCCTCAACCCGGCGGGCCAGTAT
>JBGTGB010000120.1:0-4081 GCA_041746975.1 Haliea sp.
AGGGCCAATGCTTCGGCGCGGAACTCCGGGGCATGTTGCCGCCGTGGGGCGGATTTCTTTCCTGTTTGCTTTGTCATGATTCACCTCTGTAGCGTAGTTTACTCGCTCCAGTCGGTGTCCATCACTGGTGGGCAGGATCACATTTTTCTGGGAGGCAGTTGGGTCTGATAAGCAGGTGTGATGCCATCCGGTTGAGCTTTGCACAACCGCCGCAAAGATTGCCTCGCATGCGGTAGCCACATGCATACCATGTCGCCGCTAGACAAGGAGAGATTTTTTCGATATATATTCTTAATGTCCAAAGAACGCTGCTTGGAGAAAATCACAAGAAAGGCACTCACAGATAGCCATTCAGACGGTTTCTTAAGAAAGCAGCAAGTCATGCGGTAAGCAGTTATGCTCCGAGCGCCTGATGTCGACTATCTGATTCCCCGCATCTACGATGTGGTAACTGCACCCACGCAGTGGCAGACGATCCTCAATGAAATTACCGACTCTCTCGGCGCCAGGGCGTCCAATATATATTATGGGGACTCGCAGCATCCTGAATTACACGGCGCGCTGTTCAGCGATGTGATTGCGGGGGCGCTTGAGGAACCGGAGAATATTGCAGTTTTGGAGGCTGAGCGGAATCTCTACGCCGCCATACCGGAGATCATTACGACCCCAAGGATCACAAAGGTAGCAGACCTTTTGCGGCAGTATGATCGTCTGGGTTACCCGCCCTTGCAGTTGGACGACTTGCATCGATGGATGCGCGATACCTACGGTATTTACCACCGAATGACCTCGCCTCTTAATCACCGTCCCAATTACTTCGAATTCCTGACCTTGCACTTCGGTAATGATTGTGAAAACCCGGCACCAGAGTTCATGAACCAGTGCAATCGCTTACTGCCCCACCTGGCCAAAGCCATTGAAATCAATCGACCTTTCGCATTGCTGGAAGCACGCTACCGGGCCGTTCTCGAAGTTTTGGATCGCTTGCAGCTTGGTGTGATCCTACTGGGGCAGGATCAAAGCCTCTGGCTAAAGAACGAAGCCGCCAATCGCATTCTTGAAAATCGCGACAGTATTGAGATTGACCATCATGGCAAGCTTGCTGGCAAGGGCGTGGCGGTTGCCAAGGTACTGGACGGCTGCTTCTCCTCCTTATCGGGTGAAACCGATTCCAGCGTCCCGAAGTCGATCCGTATCCGCTTACCGCGTGCCGAAGGGCAGAAAACGGCGGCGGAGGCTTATATCGCAGATATTTCGCCGCTGAACAACGGTAGTTTGGATTCGCGCGCTGGTTTCGCCATGATCCTGGTCGACCCTGACCGGTCGGGAATCGTGAATTTGACCAACATGGCTGATTTGTTCGGACTTACTCGATCCGAGGCCGCGGTCTGTGACCTGGTGGTCAAGGGCTATACCAACAACGAGATTGCCGATAGCCGGAATGTCAGCCCCGAAACGGTAATCACTCAGGTCAAGTCACTCTTCGCCAAGACCAACAGCCATCGGCGTGGTGATCTGATTCATCTGGCCCATTCGGTGAATATACCGGTGGATCCTAAGTAAGAGCTCAGTTTACACGCTGCCGGAAAGTTGACCCGCTCCCGTCTCAGGAAGCCATCCCCGACGACAATTGAAAACTGCCCTCGCATCCCATGCGCGGCGCACGATGAAAGTGATGTCATCGTAGCTGGATGGATTCGCAATTTCCCCATAAATGGGGATGTTGCATCATGGTGAATACGCTAACTTAAAGGCAGGAAGTTGGTCACGGATTGATTTGGGATTGTGCGATCTCCATCTAATCAGCCTAGATGGTGAGCTCGGCGGGAAGGGTATGTCGAATGATTTCACTGGACAATTGGGTTCAGGATCATCTGGCAACTCAGTAGGGTCGAATAATTTGTAAGCTAATCAGCAGAATGACGGCGAGGGAGCTTTTTTGGCATGAAGAATCTGATATGTGTTCTGGGAGCGAAGATTTTCTCCAGAGTCCTTGCGGGGTCGTTGCTCGCCTCAACTCTTGTCGCGGGATCAGTGGCTAATGCTGCGCCTATCTATACGCTGACCGATCTTGGTACTCTGGGTGGGACGTTCAGTATTGCCCACGGCATCAATGATTCCGGGCAGGTCGTGGGGCATGCTTCGCTCGCAAATGGGCAGATTTGGGCATTCGTCTCAGACCCGAGTAACGGCAACGCGCTACTCGAGCTTGGCACACTTGGTGGAACACCTAATATTGCCTATGGCATCAACGATTCCGGTCAGGTCGCGGGGCGGTCGGGTAACCGAGCATTCGTCTCAGACCCGAGTAATGGTAATGCGTTAATCGATCTTGGGAGCCTCAGCGGCGGTTTTGGTTTTAGTGAGGCTCGCGGTATCAACGATTCCGGACAGGTAGTTGGCACGTCTCAAGCCTCTACTGGTCAGTTGCGGGCATTCGTTTCAGACCCGAGTAACGGCAACGCGCTAGTCAACCTTGGCACCCTCGGCGGATCATTGAGCGCTGCCAATGGTATCAACGATTCCGGGCAGGTGGTTGGCCAAGCTGCACTCGCCAACGATCAGCGTCGGGCATTCGTCTCAGATCCGAGTAACGGCAACGCGCTATTCGACCTTGGCACCCTTGGCGGAACATTTAGCGTTGCCCATGCCATAAATAATTCAGGGCAAGTCGTAGGGTGGTCTCGACTCGTCAACGACAACCTTTCCCACGCGTTCGTGTCGGACCCGAGTAACGGCAATACGCTCATCGATCTTGGCACGCTTGGTGGGAGCTCAAGCTTCGCCTACGGCATAAACGATTCCGGGCAGATTGTCGGGAGTAGCTACACCCTCTCAAGCGGGGAGCGCGCGTTCTTGTATGACGATGGCATGATGCTCGATCTAAACAGCCTGATCGATGCTAGTGATCCGCTATTCGGTCAAGCCTTGCTTCTTGAAGCCCGGGGCATTAACAGCTTCGGCGATATCGCTGCGTGGGGAAGGATCGGCGGTGAGGGCCGCGCCTTCCTGCTAACCGCTGCAAGGGCTGAAGCGACGGTGCCTACCCCTGGTACGCTGGCGCTGCTTACCCTCGGTCTGGCCGGTCTGGGCTTAGCGCGCCGTCGCCGCACCTGAACAGCCTGAAGCTTTGCTGCGCCCTTTAAGGGCAGTGTCACGAACCCTGTCGTCGACCTGCTTGGCGATCTATGCCAGCAGCGCCGGATTTCGGTGCCCCCGTTTGCGCCTAATCATTACCCTATCTTCCGCACTTCGGACTCCGCCCTCAAAATTGTCTCAATACGTTCCGCTAGCAGCCGCCAGGCCTCGCGCTTCTCCTGGGCGTAGGCGTGGTGCAGATAGTGTCGCCTCACCTTGCCCTTTAGGACGTGACCTTGGCAGCGGTCGATGATTTCCAGTGTGATACCGAGCGCTTGCATCATCGTTGCACCAGTGCGGCGCAGGTCGTGTGGTGTCCACTCACCATTTTTGCCATTGGCCAACACTAGGGAGTCATCATGGCGTCGGCCCGATAATGGCTTGCTGCCCTTCTTAAACATGGATTGACAGTCGCCGATGACCTTTGAGTACGCTTTGGCGGAGATGGGGCCGTCCTTGTCTCGGTTGGGAAATAGCCAGGGGGTTGCGCCGGTCAGGCCGTGCAACTCTGTAAACTGGCGTAGAGCAAACCGCGACAGAAAGACGTGGTGGTCCTGTCGTTGGCGGCGTCGGCCTTTGGTGTTGGGGGCAGGAATGAGCCAGGTGGCGGCATCGAGATCAACATGGGACCACTCGGCTTGCATCAGCTCCCCGATGCGGCACAGCGTGCTGAGACAAATCCACATGGCAAGCTGAATCTGTCTTCCAATCGGCTTCGTCCCCTTGAATTTCTGACCAGGGGGCAGGGCGGCATAGCCGCTATCCAGCAGGGCGAAGATGTTGTGCAGTTCCAGAAGCTCAGCCGGAGACAGGATGCGGTCCCGCTCTTCCACATAGTCGGCATCAAGGAGGGCCTCGACGTCCACGAGATCGCAGGGATTGCCGTCCACCATCAGTCCGCGCCACGGCTGTCGCTTTTCCGCCCACCGTAGCATCTGGCCGA
>JBGTGB010000121.1:0-7334 GCA_041746975.1 Haliea sp.
GTCATCGATACCTCGCCGCGACCGCACCCCATGGCGGAGCAGCTTGCCGCTGCGGCGGGAGCACTCTATCTGCCCCTGCCCCATGCGGACGCGGAGCGCCTGCGGCAGGCCGTGGGTGTGTTCGCCGAGTGAGGTCCATCCCAGCGGACTGGCCTCACCGCGAGACGAGCGATATTGTCGCCAGCGGAGGCTTGCGCTGGCATGTACAGCAGCAGGGGGCGGGTCCACCGCTGCTGCTGCTGCACGGCACCGGTGCCTCGCTGCACTCCTGGTGCGGGTTGCTGCCCCTGCTGGCGCAGTCATTTCGGGTGCTGGCCCTGGACCTGCCCGGCCACGGCTTCTCCGAAGCGCCCGGGGATGAGAGCTTCTCCCTGCCAGGTATGGCGGGTTGCGTTGCCGGCCTGCTGCAAACCCTGGATTTCGCGCCGGCGCTGGTGGTGGGACATTCGGCGGGTGTGGCCATTGGCGCGCGCCTGTGCCTGGATGGTGCCATCGAGCCGGCCGCGATCATCAGTGTCAACGGTGCCCTGGAGCCCTTTTCCGGCTTGCAGGCGCAGCTGTTCCGGCCGGCGGCCAGGGCGCTTTCAGCGCTGTCCTTCGTTCCTGCCATATTTGCCCGCCAGGCCCGGCGGCCGCAGTCGGTGGAACGGATGGTCGCCAGCACCGGGTCTTCCCTGCCACAGGCCGCTTTGGACCAGTATCGCCTGCTGGTGCAGATGCCCGGCCACGTCGGCGCTGCCCTGAAGATGATGGCGAACTGGGACCTGGCGACCCTCAACCGCGACCTGCCACGGCTGCAGGCTCCGCTCTGGCTGCTGGTCTGCGGCAATGACCGGGCGGTACCGGAGGCGCAGGCGCGCAGGCTGCATCGGCGCTTGCCCCGATCCCACCTGCGGCTGCTGCCGGATCTGGGCCACCTCGGGCACGAGGAGGACCCGGGCAAGTTCCAGCAGCTGGTCCTGGAGGTCGCCGCGGAGGAGGGGGTGCTTTCCACTTAGGCCCGCAGGGTGCGGGTTTGTGCTGGGCAAGGGGGCCGGGAGCTGCTAAAGTGTCACGGAAGATTGACACTTAGAGTGTAATTATAAGTGAACAGCCATCTGCCGGTGCTGGAAAGCGCCTCTCTCAAGGCCGCGGCGCCCCAAGCAATTGTGATCGGCAGCGGCTTTGGCGGTCTGGCCGCCGCCATCCGCCTCGGCGCTCGCGGTTATCGCGTCACCGTGCTGGAAAAACTTGATGCCCCGGGTGGGCGTGCCTACGTTTATCGTCAGGATGGCTTCACCTTCGATGCCGGTCCCACCATCATCACTGCCCCGTTTTTGCTGGAAGAACTCTGGACCCTGTGCGGACGGGCTATGGTCGATGATATTGACCTGCGGCTGATGGCGCCCTTCTACCGCATCCGCTTTGAAGACGGGCAGAACTTCGACTATTACGGCGGCCTGGAGCGGACCAAGGCAGCGATTGCGGAGTTCGCGCCGGAGGACGTCGCCGGCTACGAGCGCTACATGGCCGCCAGCGAGGCGATTTTTCGGGTCGGCTTCGAGCAGCTTGGGCATCAGTCCTTCAGCTCCCTGGGCAGCATGCTGAAGATCCTGCCAGACATGCTGCGCCTGCGCAGTTACCGCACGGTGTATGGCTTGGTATCGCGCTATGTCAAGAATCCACGCCTGCGTATCATCTTGAGCTTCCATCCCCTGTTGATAGGCGGCAACCCTTTCGCGGCTACCTCCATCTACTCGCTGATTTCTTTCCTCGAGCAGCACTGGGGAGTGCATTCGGTGATGGGTGGTACCGGCAAGCTGGTTGACGGGCTGGTGGACCTGATCGAGGGGCAGGGCAACACCCTGCGGCTCAACAGCGAAGTCAGCGAAATCCTGGTGACCGATGGTCGCGCCCACGGGGTGCGCCTCGCCAGCGGGGACACCCTGCAGGCGGATATTGTGGTCTCCAATGCGGACGCCGCGTGGACCTACCGGCACCTGCTGCCCGAGAGAGCGCGCAAGCGCTGGAGCAACCGCCGGATCGAGCGGGCGCGGTACTCCAACGGCCTCTTTGTCTGGTACTTCGGCACCAGCAGGCGCTATCCGGATGTGCCCCATCACACGATTCTTATGGGACCGCGCTACCGCGAGCTGCTGGACGACATCTTCACGCAGCAGAAGCTGGCGGAGGATTTCAGCCTGTACCTGCACCGCCCCACAGCGACGGATCCGTCCATGGCGCCGGAGGGCTGTGATTCCTTCTACGTTTTGGCGCCCGTGCCCCACCTGGCGGCAGATATCGACTGGGTCGAGCAGGCCGAGCCCTACCGAAGGGCAATCGAGCAGCACCTCGAAGCTACGGTGCTGCCGGGCCTGAGCGACGCCGTAATCACCTCAAGGGTCACCACCCCACAGGATTTCGAAACCCGGCTGTTGTCCTTCCGTGGTGCCGGTTTCAGCTTTGAGCCCACCCTGATGCAAAGTGCCTGGTTCCGTCCCCACAACCGCAGCGAGGATGTGGAGGGTCTTTATATCGTCGGTGCCGGTACGCATCCCGGCGCTGGTGTGCCGGGGGTGCTGTCCTCCGCCAAGGTGCTGGATTCGGTGGTGCCCCATGCCAGCACGGTGCGCTGAGATGCGCTTGTCCGGTGACGATCTGCGCGCCTGCCGGGCGCTGTTGAAAAGCGGTTCCCGCTCCTTCTATGTTGCCTCGCACCTTATGCCGCAGCCCTGGCGAGACTCCGCCTGCGCGCTCTACGCCTTCTGCCGGGTTGCCGATGATGTCATTGATGAGGGGGACGATCCCGCCAGTGCCCTGATCTGCTTGAACCGGCGCCTGGACGCGATCTACCGGAACGCGCCGGAAGATGCGCCAGTCGACCGCGCCATGGCCGTGGTGGTGCGTCGCCACGAGCTGCCGCGGGAGCTGCCCGCGGCCCTGCTGGAAGGTTTTGCGTGGGACGCCCAGGCGCGCAGTTACGAGGATCTGTCCTCGGTGCTGGACTACGCCGCCCGGGTCGCGGGTTCTGTCGGCGCCATGATGGCAGTGCTCATGGGAGTGCGTGACCGGAGCGCCCTGGCCCGGGCCGCGGACCTGGGCGTTGCGATGCAGCTCACCAATATTGCCCGCGATGTGGGCGAGGACGCCCGTGCCGGACGCCTCTATCTGCCGCGCCAATGGCTGCGGGAGGCGGGTATTGATCCCGGAACATTCCTGCGCGAGCCCCGCTTCAGCCCCGAGCTGGCCGTGGTGACGCGCCGCCTGCTGGAGCACGCGGAGGTCCTCTACCGGCGCGCTGACAGCGGTATCGCCCAACTGCCCCGAAGCTGCCGGGCCGGCATCTACGCGGCCAGGCTGCTCTATGCCCGGATCGGTCACGAGCTCCTCAAACGCGGTTGTGATTCGGTCAGCCGGCGTACGGTCGTGGGCGCCGGTGTCAAGCTGCGTCAGGTGGCGCGCCTGCCCGGAATGCTGTTGCTGGACCAGACGGGCCTATCCCAGCCCGCGCTGCTGGAAACCCGCTATCTGGTGGATTCGGTGCTGCCTGCCAGCGACCCCGTGAACGGCGGTGGTTTTGCCTGGGTGCTGGACCTGTTCCAGGAGCTGGAGCGGCGCGAGCGCAGTCGTCAGGCAGCGCTGTGAGCGGCAACCAGCTGGCGCTGATCGAGCTGCTGCTGGTGTTCGGTGCAGTGCTGGGCTTTGGCTTCTGGCAGCTGCGGATTCTCAAGCGTATCCGGGACCGTGAACCAGACCAGCGCGAGGATTCGCGCGACTCGTCCGAGCCCTGAGCCTCAATTCGGGGGCCAGTGGCGTCGCCGCGGCATTCTGAATGGCAGCAGGGTTTGCACCCAGCGCTGCTGAAATCGCTCCAGCGACAAACTCTCGTGAACCGCGGTCACTGTTTCTCCTGCCAGTGTTGTGCGCAGGAGGGAGCGCGCATAGAAAGGCGTGTCTTCCAGGGTCCGCAATACGGTTGCCTCGCTGCCTTTGTCGGCACGGGTGCAACGGCCCATGCGCCAGATAGCGGCAGTGGGCAGAGCCGCCGCCGGCGGTGCTGGCATCGGCGTCATTGTGCCTCCTGGCGGACAGCGCAGGGCCAGCGCGGTATCACTGCCGTCACGGTTCACTGTGTTGTAGAGCACGGCACAGCTGCCATCCGCCATTCTTGCCCGGGACCAGTCCCAGCGGCTGAAAGCGGCCTCCAGGGGCTCGCTGCCCCAATTGCTGTCCAGATAGGCTTCTCCCTGCCAGCTGAGCTCAGGCTGCGACATTTGCACATCGACGCGCGCCAGCGGTGCCAGCGGCTGCCAGAAGTGCCTGCCGTTGCGGTCCAGCGCCCGGGCGCCGCCGGTATCGGTTTGGGCCTGCAGGGTGACCCGACCGCGCAGCCGCCCGGGCAGAGGAACGGTGAATTCGTTGATTTCCACTGTCAGGCGCCCATCCTGCCAGTGCAGCGCACTGGGGCCGATCTGCAGGTGCTCCGGGCTGCGCGACAGGGCGCCTGCGCCGCGCTCGGTCATGGCCCAGCGCTTGCCCTTGGGCGTGTAGAACACGGCATTTATGGAACAGAAATCTTCTGCGGTCGCTGCCCCCCGCCGGCGCGCGCTGGCGTACCAGGGTGAGAATACGCTGCCGATAAAGGCGATGATCGCCAGCGCCTGGCTGCCATCATCGCTCAGGGCGTCGAGATACCACCAGCGATAGCCGTCGGCTGGCACGGCGCTGTCGAAGCGCGGTCCGCCAGCCGACTCTGGGCTGCCAGTTTGCCCGACAGCGCTGCCATCGGTACTCCCGGGCCCGGGTGAGTCCCGCCCCCCGCCAGATACAGTCCCGTAATCTGCGTGCGGCTCCCCGGTCGGCTGAAGCTGCTGCGCCAGCTGTGGCTCGCCTGGCCGTAAAGCGCGCCCCCGGTCCCCGGGAAGCGCCGGGCGAAGTCGTTGGGGGTGGTCACCGTCTGCTGCGCCGGCTCCGGTTTGAGGTTCAGGCCGCAGCGAGCCAGGATCTGGAAGGTGCGGGTCGCGCATGCGGCGATCTCCTCGTCGGTAAAGGGGCGGCTGTCGCCACGGGCCGGGGCATTGACCAGGCACAACAGCCGCTCCGGCTGGTCCGGGGCAGGTACGTCGGGGCCGCGGTCCTGGGCGCACACATAGACCGTGGGTGAGCCTGGAAGCTGCTGCTGCTCCAGCAGCTCGCGAAACTCCTGGCGGTAATCGGGACTGAAGAAGACGTTGTGGTGGGCCAGATCGGCGCCGCCGGTTGAGCAGGCCAGGCCCCAGGTGACCGCCGACAGGGAGCGTTCGGCGGAACTTGCGGGCAAGGCTCCGCAGGCGCTGTCGCCGAGCAAGCCCAGGCGCAGGGCCGCCGGATCTGCGTTACAGATTACCGCCCCGCTTGTGACCAGTTCTCCCGCTACGGTGCGGACCCCGGAAACCCTTCCAGCGTGGGTTTCGATGTCGGCGACCTTGCTGTTGAAGTGGAATTGCACACCGTGCGCCAGGGCCAGCCGGTACAGCGCATCCGCGAGGCTCTGCATCCCGCCCCGCAGTTGCCAGACGCCTTGTTGTTCGACGTTGGCGATCAGCATCAGCGTTGCCGGCGCCAGGTAGGGAGAGGATCCGCAGTAGGTGGCGTAGCGCCCATACAGCTGGCGCAGGCGCGGATCGGTGAAATTCCGTGCCAGCGCGCCGGCCATGCTCCGGAACGGATGAATGTGGAGCAGGCCCGCGGGGCTGCGGCGCAGCACCCTGAGGGACAGTCCGGCGGTGCTGGGTTGCGGTGAGCGGAGGAAGGGTTCCTCGAGGGTTGTGTACATGCGCCGGGTCTGTTCGCAGAAGCGCAGGAACTGTCTTGCGGCGGCGGCTCCGGCGAAGTCGCCGATAGCCTCGGCGGAGCGCTCGGAGTCGGCGTGCAGGTCGAGGCGGCTGCCGTCGGGCCAGTAGTGGCGGGCGAGTACCTCCAGCGCCCTGGGCTGCACTGCTTCCTCCAAACTACTGCCCGCCGCGGCGAAGAGGGCATCGAATACCCAGCGCATGGTGAATACGGTGGGGCCGCTATCCAGGCTGTGTGGGCCCACCGTAATCTGGCGCAACTTGCCACCGACGCGGTCGTCGGCCTCCAGTACGGTGACGGCTTCGCCGGCCAGGGCCAACTCAAGGGCCGCTACCAGGCCGCCGACGCCGGCGCCGATTACCACTGTCCCGGTCGCTGTCATGCACTCTCCGTTTGGACGAGCTTCCCCTTGCGCAATAGTGTAACAGTGTCTAGTATAGATTACAGTTAAGAGTGTAAATTAAACTATACAGTCGAGGACCGGCGCCATGGGCACAGTACATGTGGGCTTTGAGCAGCTGCTGCAGGATGGGATAGACCGGGCCGCCGGGCCAGATTGTCCGCCGTTGCTGGCGCGAGCGCTGCGCCACGCGGTGTTTCCGGGTGGCGCCCGGGTGCGGCCCCATCTCTGCGTCGCCGTTGCTGCGGCCAACAGTGGCAACGACCCCGATCTGGCTGCGGCTGCCGGTGCGGCAATCGAATTGATGCACTGCGCTTCGCTGGTGCACGATGACCTGCCCTGCTTCGACAACGCTGGGGAACGGCGTGGCCGGCAATCGGTACATCGCGCCTATGGCGAGCAGATTGCTGTACTGGCGGGGGACGCTTTGATCGTCTCCGCTTTCGAGATGCTGGGTCGGGCGGCCAGCCGCCAGCCGCAACGCTTGCCGCAGGTGCTGGGGTTGATTGCCCGCGGCTGCGGCGCACCCTACGGCATCGCCGCGGGTCAGGCCTGGGAAAGTGAGGCCAGTGTGGAGCTGGCTCTGTATCACCAGGCCAAGACCGGTGCCCTTTTTATCGCCGCCGCCTGTGCCGGTGCCGCCGCTGCCGGAGTCGAGGTCGCCCCCTGGCGCGAACTGGGGCGCTGCATTGGCGCCAGCTATCAGGTCGCGGACGATATTCTGGACGCTACATCCGATGCCCTCACCATGGGCAAGCCCGCCGGTCGTGACGAGGCTCTTGATCGACCCAGCGCGGTTCGCGAACTCGGTCTGGCGGGCGCTGTCTGTCATCTGCGCGCGCTGGTCGAGGAGGGCGTTGCCGCGGTACCTGACTGCCCGGGACGCGAGCGCCTGCAGGGTCTGGTCAGGCAGCAGTCGAAGCGTTTTTTCCCCCGCGGTACCGGTCGCCAGGTGGCGGCCTGAGTATTGGTGGCGACGAATCCCGAGCCGCTACACCTGGCTGAAACCACAGGCGCAGAGCCTCTACCCTTGCGCGAGCGCTGGCTGCGCCTGCGCGATCGCCTGCTGGCGAGCCCGCGCTTTCACCGCTGGGCGGTGCGCTTTCCCCTGACCCGACCTATT
>JBGTGB010000122.1:0-7643 GCA_041746975.1 Haliea sp.
GGCCTGTTCAGCAGCGGTCTGCTCGCGGGTCGACGGGTGGTAATCACCGCGGGCCCCACCCGGGAGGCACTCGACCCTGTCCGCTACCTTTCCAATCACAGCTCGGGGAAGATGGGTTTTGCCCTGGCAAGGGCCGCGGCAGATGCGGGCGCCCGCACCACCCTGGTGAGCGGGCCGGTGCAGCTGCCGACGCCGGACCACGTAC
This sequence comes from Haliea sp., assembly GCA_041746975.1. Taxonomy (GTDB): domain Bacteria; phylum Pseudomonadota; class Gammaproteobacteria; order Pseudomonadales; family Halieaceae; genus Haliea. Next base: position 206 of record JBGTGB010000122.1, read on the forward strand.
AGAGGATCAATGTGCAGAGTGCCCAGGACATGCTGCGTGAGTGTCTGATCCTGGCGCCGGCCTGCGATATCTTTATCGCCTGCGCGGCGGTGGCTGATTACCGTCCGGCCGAGGTCGCCGGGCAGAAAATCAAGAAAGGCGAGGAGCGAATCACCCTGGAGTTGCAGCGCAATCCGGACATCCTCGCCACGGTGAGCGCCAGCCCGGGGGCGCCATTCACCGTGGGATTTGCCGCTGAAACCACCGATGTGCTGAGCTACGCCCGCGGCAAACTGGAGCGCAAGGGGCTGGACATGATTGTCGCCAACGATGTCTCCGACAGCGACATCGGCTTCAACAGCGAAAATAACGCGGTGACCGTGCTTTGGCGCAACGGCGACAAGACACTGGCAGAGGCGAGCAAGGATGCCATAGCCCGGCAGCTGATTGAAATTATCGCCGAGCAGTTTGGCGCCGCCCATGACTGACCCGGATCCGCACAATAGCCGCGGCGTGGTCGCCGGCAACAAGGCGCTGCTCAAGGTTGCTGCCCTGGCCCTGGTGCTGGCACTGGGGCCGCTGCTGGCGGGCTTCGCCTGGCTGACCCTGTTGCGGGATCCGCAGCTGGAAAGCCGGCAGGTCCATGCCTTCAGCGCCATGCTCGCCCGGCAGCAGGCGGAAAGCCTGTCGGTGCTGCTGCAAAACCTGGGCCTGCGACTACGGCAGGCAGGGGCAGCAGGCACCGCGACGCCATGGCAACAGCAGCTGCGCGACGGCGCCGATCCCGAAGCGCTGGCACAGGCACTGCTGCCCTGGTTTCCCGAATTCTCCGAGCTCCGCCTGGTGCCCCTGACGGATATGGGCACAGCCACTTTGGGCGAGGGACACTATGGGCTGCGCAACCACATAGAAGTCGACCTCGTGCGCAGAGCCGCGGCCGGCGAGGGTGGGCGACCCGAGACCTACCGCATCGACGGCGAGCTGTTCGCCTCCATCGCATCTCTCGCCAGCGCTCCGGGAGCAGGCGACAGCAGCATTGTCATCCTTGGCACCTTGCGCGAGCAACTGCTGGTCTCGCGCTTGCAGGGGGCAACCGGTGATCTCGGCGAAGTGACCCTGCAACAGCTCTATGGCGACGACCGCAGCGACTTTATCCGCGTCGGCGAGGCCAGTCCGGAGGCGCGCCCTTTCCAGGCGTCGCATGCGGTCACCGATACCGCCTGGCAGGTCACCTTCACACCCTCCGCCAGCTTGCTGGAGGACCTCGCCGTAAACCGGCTACCACTGGTGGTGCTGCTCGGCCTCCTGCTGGCGGGCATCTGTGCCGGAGCACTCACGCTGGTGCTGTGGCTACCGCGACTGGTGGGACGTGATGTCACGCGCATCCTCGACGGTGCCGGCCTGAAATCCAGGCTGCACCTGGATATCCCCCAGCTCGTACCCCTGGGGCAACATCTGCGCAGGCTGCTGGGTGCGCAGGCGGGGGCAGCAGACGGCAATAAGCGGCCCGAGCCTGCTCCAGTGCTCACCGGCCACCACCTGCCCAACCCACTGTTCGAAAACGGCGGTATTCTTGATAGTGAATCGGACGAAGACGAGGAAGTCCTCGAGCTGGACCTGCAGGAAGACCACGAGGCACCGGACCCGACGTTACTCCTGCCGCCGCACATCTTCCGCGCCTACGACATCCGCGGAGAGGCAGAGAGTGAACTGAGCGACACCGCCATTGACCTGATCGGCAGGGCAATAGGCACCCTTGCCGCGGAAAAGAACGAGAGCACGCTGGTGGTCGGCTGCGACGGTCGCCATTCCAGTCCACGGATCAAGCAGGCCCTGATCCGGGCACTACTGGGCACGGACCGCCAGGTCATCGACATCGGCGTGGTGCCGACACCGCTGCTTTATTACGCCACCCGCAAGCTGGAGACCCGATCCGGCGTCATGGTTACGGGCAGCCACAACCCGGCGCAGGACAACGGACTCAAGATGGTGCTGAAGAACCACACTATCGCCGGTGGCCTGGTGCAACGGATTCGGGAATCGGCCCTGGAGGCAAATTTCTGCGAGGGCGAGGGAACTCTCTCCCATGCGGACCTGCTGCCGGAGTACCTGGACGAGATCCTCCGCGACATCGCCCTGCCGGTCCCGCTGAAACTGGTGATCGATGCGGGCAACGGCGCCACCAGCGAGATCGCGCCTAGACTTTTCACTGAGCTGGGCTGCGAGGTTGTGCCCTTGTTCTGCGACATTGATGGCAGCTTTCCCAACCGCTCTCCCGACACCAGCCGTGAAGACAACCTGAGTGCCCTGGTGGAGACGGTTGTGCGCGAGAAAGCTGACCTGGGAATCGCCTTTGATGGCGACGGCGATCGGCTGGCAGTGGTCACCGGTTCCGGACGTATACTGCGCACGGACCAGCTGTTGATGCTCTATGTTCAGGATGTCATTTCCCGCAACCCGGGTACCGATGTGGTGTTCGATATCAAATGCAGTCGCCACCTGGCCCAGCTGGTAGTGACACATGGTGGCCGACCTGTACTCTCGAAAACCGGCCACGCCTTTATGAAAGAGAAGATGGTGGAGACGGGTGCCCTGCTCGGCGGCGAATTCTCCGGACATATTTTCTTTGGCGAGCGCTGGTACGGGTTTGATGACGGCCTCTACGCTGCCGCCAGGCTGGCGGAAATCGTCAGCAACCAGGGCCAGACCCTGGAGCAACTGATGGCCGCGTTCCCGGAAACTGCGAATACGCCAGAGATCCTGATTCCCGTCCCCGAGGCCGCCAAGTTTGCACTGATGCAAAAGATCATCGACGGCGCCAGCTTTCCCGAGGGCAAGGTCAACACCCTGGATGGGCTGCGGGTAGATTTCAATGATGGCTGGGGCCTCATCCGCGCCTCCAACACCTCCGCCGCCCTGACCGCACGCTTTGAGGGCTCCACACCGGAGCAGCTAAAGCTTATCATGGACGCTTTCCGGGACCAGCTTGCCGCAACCGGGTCCGGTCTCGAAATCCCCGACTGATCTCGCTTACCCCAGGAACTGTTATGTCACTTGATCGCGATTCCGCCATGAATATTGCCAAGGTGCTGACGGAAGCGTTGCCGTATATCCAGCGTTTTACCGGCAAGACCATTGTGGTCAAGTTTGGTGGCAATGCCATGGTGGACCCCCAGCTACACGAGAGCTTCGCTCGCGATGTGGTGCTGATGAAACTGGTCGGCATGAATCCGGTGGTTGTGCACGGTGGCGGTCCGCAAATCGGAGAACTGCTGAAAAAACTCAATATTCACACCGAGTTCGTGAACGGCATGCGCGTGACCGACAGCGAAACCATGGACGTAGTGGAGATGGTGCTCGGGGGCAGCGTGAACAAGGAGATTGTCTCCTCCATCAGCCGCGCAGGTGGCAAGGCGATCGGTGTTACTGGCAAGGACGGTCAGCTCATCCGCGCCCGCAAGCTGCAGGTCAATCGCTACAGTCCGGAGCTGGGCGCCTCTGAAATCGTGGATATCGGTCAGGTCGGGGAAGTGGAACAGATTGACACCGAGGTACTGCAGGTGATCTTGGGCAGCAATTTCATTCCGGTCATTGCACCCATCGGTGTTGATCGGGCGGGGAACACCTACAATATCAACGCGGATCTGGTGGCCAGCAAAATCGCCCAGGTGATGCGCGCCGAAAAGCTGGTACTGCTGACCAATGTCTCCGGGCTGCTGGACAAGGAAGGTAACATCCTGACCGGGCTCAGTACCCGCCAGGTCGATGGCCTGATCGAGGACGGCACCATCAGTGGCGGTATGCTGCCCAAGATCAGCTGCGCCCTGGATGCGGTAAAGTGCGGCGTCGCCAGCGCCCACATTATCGATGGGCGAGTGCCTCACTCGGTGCTGTTGGAAATCTTCACCGACATCGGCATTGGCACCCTGATCACCAGTCGCCCGGACTAGTACTCTGCCAGGAAGGGAGTTTGATCGGCGAAAAACCTATGCTATCGGCACGGGGCTTGTTGCACGACCGTCGGCGAGTCGCTAGCATTATCATTATCTCCGCTGACCGTGAGCGACATGCCGCCGAAAAAGTCCCAACGCCGCCAGCAGATTCTGGAAGCACTTGCCCAGATGCTGGAAGCCAGCCCAGGCACGCGCATCACCACGGCGGGGCTGGCGCGCCAGGTGGGGGTCTCGGAGGCCGCGCTGTACCGCCATTTCCCCAGCAAGGGCAAAATGTTCGAGGGCCTTATCGAGTTCATCGAAGATACCCTGTTCTCCCGCATCAGCATTATTCTCAATGAAGAACCCGCCGCGGCAGAGCGCTGTGAGAAAATGCTGCTTTTGCTGCTGGCCTTTACCGAACGCAATCCCGGTATCACCCGCATTCTCACCGGTGATGCCCTGACAGGTGAAACAGGGCGTCTTCATCAGCGCGTCGCGCAACTGTTCGACCGCTACGAGACCCAGCTGAAGCAAGTTTTGAGAGAGGCGGAACTGCGGGAGGGACTGCGGCCAGTGATCCCTCTGGGCGCGGCCGCCAATCTGCTAATGGCAGCCGCGGAAGGGCGTATTGCCCAGTTTGTGCGCAGCGGTTTCACCCGCTCGCCGACGGCCAACTGGCAAGAACAGTGGGAGCTGTTGATGGCCGGATTCTTTCGCCAGACTGGAACAATTCCGGTGGCGGGACAGACAGGCCCCTTGGCAGGCCAAGCCTAGCTAGGCCCGACCTGGGCGGCCCGACCTGGGCGGCCCCACCTACGCGGCCCGACCTAATCGCGCTGTCGAGCGGCCGCGCGGCGCAGTTGCACCACCTCTTCCAACTGGGAAAAGCGTTGCATATCCGCGGAGAACCCTTCCTCAGTGGCTGCCACCGTGCGCTGATGCTCCGCAATCTGCCTTTCGATGACGCGGACTTCCCGCTGCAGGTCGGCAATGATTTTCGGCAGCGACTTGTCTACCTCGCTGCCACGCCGCTCAAGGTCCGCCGCCCTGGCCTGGTGGCTTTCAATCTGCTGCCTGAGGGCACTCCGGTTGCCTCTGAGAATAGTCACCCTGACCCGCAGGTCACGCAAGGCACGGTCACGGGCCGCTTCTATATCCGCCACCGAGCTATACCGCAGCAGAAGAGTCTCATCCCACTCGCGCAAGCGCTCCTCCTCTTCCCTCGCCGCAGCTTCCAAATGCTGTTGTGCGTGGATATCGGCGCGCTCTTCTTCCGAGAGTGTTCGCGGCACCACCCGCAACACCACACCGCGGTCGCTGAGTACCTCGTAACCACCGCCGACATATTCGGGAGGCACCCGGTGGTCGACGACCACGTTGCCTTCTGCGTTGCGATAGCGGTAGAACTCCTTGCCCTGGGCATACACCAGCGACGCCTCTCCCGCCAGCAGGAGCAGGACACAGGACAGCAGGAGAGGGCGGAGCGCAGTCATCGGTTTCAATATAGAGGTCGCAATGCGGGCAAACAAGTCAAACCCCGTAGCGCAGGCGATAGCTGCGCATGGCCGCGAGCGAACTGGCATGGTCGCCGCCGGCAGATTCGAGGTAGGCAATGATGTGGCTCATATCAATGATACTCAACACGGGGATACCGTGTTCCAATTCGATTTCCTGGATTGCCGATAGTTCCCCTGCGCCGCGCTCCTGGCGGTTCAGACCAATGGCGACACCCGCGGGGCTGGCACCGGCGGCCTCGATCATCGCTATGACTTCGCGAACGGCTGTGCCTGCGGTGATGACATCGTCGATAACCAGTACCCTGCCGCGCAGGGCCGCCCCCACCAGCACTCCACCCTCGCCATGGGTTTTCGCTTCCTTGCGATTGTAGGCGAAGGGAACATCGCGCCCGTGCTGGTCAGCCAACGCTACCGCCGTCGCTGCGGCGAGGGGGATACCCTTGTAGGCTGGACCCAGGAGTACATCGAATTCAAGCCCAGCTTCTACTATGCGTCGGGCATAGCAACGCCCGAGGGCGGCCAGTGCAGCCCCGCTGGCAAAGCCGCCGGCATTGAAAAAGTAAGGGCTGACGCGGCCCGACTTCAGGGTAAACTCTCCGAACTTGAGCACCTCGTAGCGACGGGCCAGTTCAATGAACTCCTGCTGGTATCCATTCATGCGCTAATCCGGTGCAGGGTAAAAAGCTGCGAAATCGGGGGATTGGGGTTATGCTGTCCCAGCGGCGCCGTTATCATGGCGCCAATAATTAAATGATACACGCTCTCTCTGCAAGGGGCCACGAATGAGGATCATCAGTTTCAGTGCCGACGGCATCCAGCAGGCCGCAGGCAATGGTTTCTATGACTGGCTGAGCGAGCAGGAAGCCGATTTCGTCTGCATCCAGGATTTGCGCTGCACGGAATATGATTTACGGGACGATCTCTACTTCCCGAGCGAATATAACGCCTATTTCTTCGATCACATTGACGGCAAGTCCGACGGCGTTGCGATCTACTGTCGCAAACTACCGAAAGCAATCATGACCGGCCTGGGGTTCTCGGACTTTGACATGGAAGGCCGCTATATCCAGGCGGACTACGAAAACCTCAGTGTCGGCTGCCTGCTGGCGCCGTATGCGGAACCCGGCAACGCAGATCAACTGCGGCGTAAAACCGAGTTTTATGGGCTGTTGCAGCACCACCTGCAGAAGGTCCGCAACAAGCGGCGGGAGTTTATCATCTGCGGCAACTGGCATATTGCCCACACCGCCGCCGATGTCCAGGACACCGACAGCAACAGCAACACCCCCGGGTTCCTGGCGGAAGAACGCCAGTGGATGGACGAACTGGTCGAGTCGGGCTACGTAGACGCCTTTCGGGAGATCAACTCCGACCGTGACGAATTCAGCTGGTGGCCCGACGGGGAGCCCGGCAGCAATGGCTGGCGCACGGACTTCCAGGTCGTGTCGAAAGGGCTGAAGTACGCCGTGGACCATGGCGCGATTTACAAGGCGCGGGTGTTTTCCAGTCATGCCCCGATTATCATGGACTACGATATCGAGGTTTAACCTGCCAGGGCCTGCTTTTGCAGGGCAAAAAGCTGCTCAATGCCTGTGGCAGCCAGATCCAGCATGGCATCCATTTCAGCGCGCTGGAATGGTTGGCCCTCGGCAGTACCCTGCACCTCGATAAAACCTCCGTTCTCGCCCATCACGACGTTCATATCCGTGTCGGCCTTCGAATCCTCGGGGTAATCCAGATCCAGCACCGGCACTCCCTGGAATATCCCTGCCGAAACCGAGGCCACCATCTGCAGCAGCGGGTCGGTGGTAATCAGTTTCTTCCGCTGCAGATGGTTTAGGGCATCCACCAGCGCCACGCAGGCACCGGTAATGGCAGCGGTGCGGGTGCCGCCATCGGCCTGGATGACATCGCAATCCACGGTAATGGTGTATTCACCCAGTTTCTTCAGGTCCACGGCGGAGCGCAGGGAGCGGCCAATGAGGCGCTGAATCTCCAGGGTGCGCC
>JBGTGB010000123.1:0-6708 GCA_041746975.1 Haliea sp.
TTCCGGTTATAAATGGCACCAGGAACGAGCGCACAGAGATATAAGCCACGCCAATCTCTTGAGGTCGGATTCCCTGATCGAAGCGCCTGAGTTGTCGTGAACTTCATTCCTCGATTCCTTGGTGGATGCGCTCAATAACGCTGCAGGCAGGGGCGGCTACGCCGTCCGCTGCCCTGCCTGGTTATTGCAGCGCCGGGAAAGACAATCCGACTGCCACGTTGCCGGAGCGCATGCGGAGGCCTCGGCTCGGCAGAAGCACCGTGAACGAAACTGCTCGGTCCCCGTGAACTGCTGACCTTTGAGGCGGCACTCATGAAGGCGAAGTAACGTCTCCGCAGAGACGTTTTTCGGTTATAAATGGCACCAGAAACAGACACGCCGCGATATAAGACACACCAGGGTTTTGAGGCCGGGTTCCCTAATCGAAGCGCCTGAGTTGCCGTGAACAGCATTTCTCGACTCCTTGCTGGGTGCGCTCAATAACACCTTAGCGTTTATTCGACATGCAAGCATGGCGTATAAACGTCTGTTGATCTGAACCGCTTTGCGGTGGCTGCATCTTATATAGGGGATTGTTTGTAGAGGGGATCGCGGATCATGGCCAATCAGCCCTGGCGCAACGCCTTGTAGCTCCTGCCTCTGCTTACACTCGCCTGCGTTTTCCCTGTGGCGGTACGTTATTCCGACTCATTTAAGCCAATTTGGAGGGTAAAGTCCACACGCCTCCCCAGCTCAGACATGAACTGTCCGTTCCACGCTGACGGCATGAGCCTGGCTTACATTACAGCATCACAACATCGCCTGGGGCGGCCGGTCTCTATCTCGCCAACGACTTGCAAGCTTCCCTGGTGGCAACGGGGGCAGGTGGTGATTGCCCTCAGGTCCATAGCAGGATACACAGTCCCCTCCCGCTTCAGCACGACCGTGTCCACGCCCTTGATGGTATCGACTTCCAGGCAGTGCCGTATTTGCTCAAGTCGTTTTCGCCGACAGCAATTGGCCATGAATCCGTAGTGACGGATACGCATCAGACCGTGAGGCAAGACATGCAGGAGAAGGCGACGCACAAATTCCTCGCCCTGCAAGCGCATACGTTTGCTGGTGCCTCCCGACGCGTAATCCTTGTACCGGAAGATGACGTCGTTCTCCCCCACCATTTCAAGCCGGTTGTTGCTGATGGCTATACGGTGGGTATAGCGCGCCAGGTACGCCAGGACCGTATCACTGTGTTGGCAGGTGCTCCGGGCATACACCACCCAGGGCGTCTCCATGAGCGATGCCAACTTACACTCCACTTCGGCTACGTCGGTCAGTCGCGATAGCAGACCCTCATCGTATGCCTGTCGCAACTCACTCACCATCCGGCCTCGGTAGCGCCGCGATAGGGCTTTGACGGGAAACAGGTAGGTCGATCTGGCGGGATGCCATTCGTCGCGTTCCCGATGATAGCCACCGCCCGGTATCAGGCAGTGCAGGTGAACGTGTTGACTCAGGTTTTGTCCCCAGGTGTGTAATACCGCCGTCATCCCGATCTGGCCATCAAGGCGCTTCGGATCATCGCCAAAGCTCCGCAGGGTATGCCAGACCGCCTTGAACAGAACGGCATACAACACCTCCGGATGCAATTGCACCCAGGGATTAAGCTGATGGGGGACAGTGAACACCAGGTGGAAGTAAGGCACCGGCAACAGATCTTCACGCCGCTCAGCCAGCCAGGTTGCCGAGGCGTGCTGCTGGCATTGCGGACAATGGCGGTTGCGGCAGGAGCGGAAACGCGTCTCATGATAATCACACTGGTCACAGGCTAAATCATATCCGCCCAGAGCCTCGGTGCGGCAACGGCACAGCAGGCCCGTCACTTTCGCCTGCTGGGGCGTCAGAGAATGTCGCTGACGATAGCTGGGCAGAAACTGCCTCAGGATTTCTGCCGTACTTGGGGTGGCGTTCATGATACCCCCTCGGGCCAGCACAGCAGGTCCATCCCCAGCTTGCCCCGATTCTCGTAGCTCGGCAGCCAATGGACGTAGCGCAGGGTGCTCTTCATGTCGGTATGGCCCAACAGACGTTGCAATTTGAACGTCGGCATTCCGGCTTCCAGCTGGTGGGTCGCGTAGGCGTGGCGGAGGCTGTGAACCCCGCCCTGTTTATCAATTCCGGCTGCCGCCTTGGCCCGCGTGAAGATCTTGCCCACCGTTCCGGCATCAAGAGGCTTCCTCGGGTCCTGGCCATAAAACAAAGGCACCATGGGGCGGTAAAATCGCCAGTAGCGCCGCAACAGGAGCAACAGGGACTCGGGCAAAATCACCTCGCGATCCTTATTGCCTTTGCCCGCCCGGATATGTACCAGCTCTCGGGCACTATCAATATCGCGCACGCGCAGATGCACCAACTCGCTCACGCGAAGCCCCGCGGCATAGCAGGTTGCCAGCAAGGTGTGGTGTTTCAGGTTGCGGGTGTGGGACAGAATCCGATGCACCTCATCACGGGTCAGGAGTTCCGGTATGCGTTGCGCACGTTTCGGATAGCGCACCAGAAAGTCCCGAGCGGGACGCTGAAGCACCTGGTTGTTTAAAAAGCGCATGCCGTTGACGATCAGGCGAACGCTGGCGCTGGCCATGCGCTTCTCGGTCAGCAAATACAGGAAATAGCTTTCCAGTTCGCCGACATCGATGCTGTCGGGCGAGCGGCCAAAGTGCCTCGCCACTTTCTCCACGGAGTAGAGGTAGGACTTTTGAGTTTTTGGTGAGTATCCCTTCAGCACCATGAGATCGATCATTTTCTGGCGTAACGGTGTCATGACTTATCACCTCACTGGTTGAGTGAACGGCTCAATGCCGTGTGATAAGTGTGGGATATTTTAGGGAGGTCAGCGTGGCGGAGGGCTGGCGGATGGAGCCACCGCGAAGCGGTTTAGTTCTACAGCTAAATATACAGACCCAACCGTATAACAATGTTCCGGCTAACTCCAGCAAGCTATGTATACGTGGCATAACCTTTCCTCAGGAACTCAAAGGCTTACGGGCCCACACCCACAAGCCAGCCGTGTTCAAAGCCCCCTCCCGGCTAATACGTTCCATCATTTTCAGCCATTCAAGCGCTGGACTTCTGCTTAAAGTTCAGATGGTTACACTGAATATTAAAACCCAGATGTAACACTGCCGCTGAAAAACCCGCTTGAAATTCCCGCAAAGCATTATACTGTATATAAACACAGTACTATCGGGTCACCCCATGGACGATATCCGCCCAGCCATACCCCCCAGCCCCACGCGACTGCTGGATCAACTCCGTCGGCACATGCGGGATGGTGGCTACGCCTGGAAAACAGAAAAGACCTATGTCCACTGGATCAAGCGCTTCATTCTATTTCATCGCAAACAGCATCCTTCCACCCTGTCTGCTTTCCATATCAACCAGTTTTTGAGCATGCTGGCAAATGAACGTCACTGCTCCCCATCTACGCAGCGTATCGCCCTGAATGCACTCGTCTATCTATTCAGAAAGTTTCTGGGCCTTGAGCTGGAGAAGCTCGCCTTCGAGCGGGCCAGCGTAAAACCACGCTTGCCTGTGGTGCTCACTCATGCAGAAGCCATGCTGTTAATCGGGCAGATGCATGGCATCCACAAGACTATGGTAGGTCTGCTTTATGGATCTGGCATGCGGCTGAATGAGTTGCTCTCGCTTCGTATCAAGGATATCGATTCCGAAACGTCTACCATCACGGTGCGTTCAGGCAAAGGTGACAAGGATCGCACAACGTTGCTTCCTGAACAGCTAAAGTCACCGCTGAAAGAGCAGATTGAAGTGGTGGCCAAACAACATCAGCGAGACCTTGAAGACGGCTTTGGTGAAGTTTACTTACCCTACGCATTGGCAAAAAAATATCCTAGCGCGGCGAAGGAGTTGGGCTGGCAGTTCCTGTTCCCCTCAACGACGATTGCGCCCGATCCACGCACGGGTGTGCTGCGTCGCCACCACCTGCATGAGTCATCGCTGCGCAAGGCTCTCACTGCAGCACGCCGCAAAACCGGCATCAACAAGCCCATCAAATGTCACACTTTTAGGCATAGTTTTGCCACTCGCCTGCTTCAGCAAGGCTATGACCTCCGCACCATACAGAAACTGCTTGGGCACAGTGATGTAACCACCACGGAGATTTACACACACGTGCTCGGCCGCGGTGCCATGGGTGTGATCAGCCCCCTGGACGGCATCTGACCCCCATGCCCTACGCCGAACTCCACAGCCTCACTTGCTACAGCTTCCTCCGCGGCGCCTCCCACCCGCAGGAGCTGGTGGAGCGCGCGCATGAGCTGGGCTACGCAGCGCTGGCCATTACCGACGAGTGTTCGCTCGCCGGAGTGGTCAAGGCCCACGTGTCGGCGAAGGAGGTGGGGCTACCACTTATCATCGGCAGCGAGCTGAACCTGGTGGAGGGTATCCGTCTTGTCGCCCTGGTGCCGAGCCGGGTGGCCTATAGCGAGCTGTCCGGACTGATCAGCCTGGCGCGGCGCCGCAGCCCCAAGGGGGAGTACCAGGTGGCGCTGCGGGATGTGATTTTTCATCTCAAGCGCTGCCTGCTGATCTGGCTGCCGCGGGCGGAAGGGCCGGACCCGGGCGATGAGGGGGCTGGTGAGGAGCAGAGGGAGGCAGCAGACAGCGCCGAACTCGGTTACGGCCAGCAGCTGGCGCGCCTGTGCAAAGGGCGGGTCTGGCTGGGAGTCACCCACCTGCTGGGCGGCGACGATGTGGCCCGACACCTGCGACTGCATGCCCTGGCGCAGACCCTGGACCTGCCAATGGTCGCCTGTGGCGATGTGCAGATGCACGTGGCGGCGCGCAAGCCCCTACACGATGTGTTCACCGCCCTGCGCCACAACACCAGCGTGGCCCGGCTCGGGCGCCGACGGTTGGGCAACAGCCAGCAGCACTTGCGGCGGCTGGATAAACTCAAGCTGCTCTACCCTCCCGCCCTGCTGGCGGCGACCCTGGATATCGCCCGCCGCTGCCAGTTCAGCCTGGAGGAGCTGCGCTATGAATATCCAGAGGAGGTGGTGCCGCCGGGGCAGACCGCCAGCGGCTACCTACGTGAGCTTGTGGAAGCGGGCTGCAAGGTACGCTGGCCCGGGGGCGTTTCCGCGGAAACGCGTACGCGCATCGAGTATGAGCTGGAGCTGATCACCGAGCTGCACTACGAGTACTACTTCCTCACAGTGTACGACCTGGTGCGCTTTGCCCGGGAGCGCGACATTCTCTGCCAGGGCCGCGGCTCGGCAGCCAACTCGGTGGTGTGCTACTGCCTGTTTATCACCGAGGTGTCGCCGGAGCAGGTGTCGCTGCTGTTCGAGCGCTTCATCTCCCGGGAGCGGGACGAGCCACCGGATATCGATGTGGACTTCGAGCATGAACGCCGCGAGGAAGTCATCCAGTACATCTACGACAAGTACAGCCGCCGACGGGCGGCACTGGCCGCCACGGTCATCTGCTACCGGTCGCGCAGCGCGGTACGGGATGTGGGCAGGGCCCTGGGGCTGGACGCGGTATTCGTCGACGACCTGGCGAAATCCATGGCCTGGTGGGACCGCAGCTCGGACCTCGGCAAGCGTTTCGAGGAGCAGGGTGTGGCCGGGCACGGCCAGCTGGCGGCACTGTTCCAGCAGCTGGTACAGGAGATTCTCGGCTTCCCCCGCCACCTGTCGCAACACGTGGGCGGCTTTGTGATCAGCCGCGGGCCGATCTCCCAGCTGGTGCCGGTGGAGAACGCGAGCATGGTGGACCGCACCGTGATCCAGTGGGACAAGGAGGATATCGAGGCCCTGGGCTTGCTCAAGGTGGACATCCTCGCCCTCGGAATGCTCTCGGCCATCCGCAAGAGCCTGGCGCTGGTGCACCGGGATCACCCCCACATCCGCAGCCTGGCGGATATCCCCCGGGACGATGGCGCCACCTGGCGCATGCTGCAGCAGGCGGATTCGGTGGGCGTGTTCCAGGTTGAGTCCCGGGCGCAGATGTCCATGCTGCCGCGGCTGCGGCCCACCTGTTTCTACGACCTGGTGATCCAGATCGCCATCGTCCGCCCGGGACCCATCCAGGGCGACATGGTGCACCCGTTCCTGCGCCGCAAACAGGGTCTGGAGGCCGTCACCTACCCCAGCGAGGAAATCCGCTCGGTGCTGGACCGCACCCTGGGGGTACCCATTTTCCAAGAGCAGGTGATCCGGCTTGCAATGGTGGCGGCGGGCTTTTCCGGCGGCGAGGCGGACCAGCTGCGGCGGGCCATCAGCAACTGGGGTAAGAACAGCAAGCTGCTGAGCTTCGAGCAGAAGCTGGTCCGCGGCATGATCGAGCGCGGCTACGAGGAGGATTTCGCCCACCGCCTGTTCGACCAGATCAAGGGCTTTGGCGGCTACGGCTTCCCGGAATCACACTCCGCCAGCTTTGCCCTGTTGGCCTGGGTGTCTGCCTGGCTCAAGTGCCACCATCCGGCGGCGTTTTTTGTGGGCCTGCTGAACAGCCAGCCGATGGGTTTTTACTCCCCCTCCCAGCTGCTCCAGGATGCCCGCCGCCACGGGGTAACGGTGTTGCCCGTGGATGTGAACCAGAGCGCCTGGGACCACCAGCTACTGGCTGCTACCGGTTCCGGGCAGCCGCCCGTGCGCCTGGGGCTGCGGCTGGTAAAGGGCCTCAGCCGCGATGGCGCCCGGCGCC
>JBGTGB010000124.1:0-2183 GCA_041746975.1 Haliea sp.
AGCGCCCGAAGGCGCGGGACATGCTGCTGACCCCGGGTAACGCCCGCCGCGTGACCAAGCAGTTGGCGCGGATGCGTGGCGCCGCCATGAAGCTGGGGCAGATCCTGTCCATGGATACCGGTGACCTGCTGCCGCGGGAGCTGGCTGAAATTTTGTCGCGGCTGCGGGCCGACGCCGAATCCATGCCGGTGAAACAGTTGCAGGAAGCACTGCAGCAGGCCTTCGGCACGGGCTGGGACCCGGCGCTGTTCGACTTCGAGTGGCGCCCCCTGGCCGCCGCCTCCATTGGCCAGGTGCACCGTATCCGCGCCCCGGATGGCCGCGCCGCCGTACTCAAGATCCAGTATCCGGGCGTCGCCGACAGCATCGACAGCGACGTCGACAACATCGCAACCCTGTTGCGCATGTCGGGACTGCTGCCGCGGCACCTCGACCTGGAACCCCTGCTCGCAGATGCCCGGGCCCAGCTCAAGGACGAGGCCGACTATCTTAAGGAAGCGAAATACCTGAACCGCTTTCGCCGGGCTCTCGCCGATGACACGCGCTTTGTTCTGCCCGAAGTATTGCCGAACCTGACCCGGCGCAACGTGTTGGGCATGACCTATGTCGACGGTGAGTCCATCGAGACGGTGTCCCTGCAGCCAGCCGCCGAACGCGACCGGGTCATGAGCGCGCTGATCGAACTGTTGTTGACCGAGATGTTCGAGTTGCGTCTGGTGCAGACCGATCCCAATTTTGCCAATTACCAGTACCGCGAGCGCGACGGCGCCATCGTGCTGCTGGATTTCGGCGCCACCCGCCCTTTCAAGGCCGCGTTCGTGCGCGACTATGGCAAGCTGGCGGCGGCCGCCATGGCGGGGGACCGGGAGGGTACGGCGCGGGCGGCGGAGCGCGTAGGCTATTCCATGGGCGAGCCGGGCTCGCGCTATCGGGAACTGGTGCTGGACATGCTGCTGCTGGCGCTGGAGCCCCTGCGCCATGAAGGCCCCTACGATTTCGGTGCCTCTGACATGCCCGCGCGGCTGATGGAAATGGGTCAGTCAGTCACTGGTTTCAGGGACTTCTGGCAGGCTCCGCCCACCCATGCGGTCTATTTCCACCGCAAGCTGGGCGGCATGTTCATGCTCGCCAATCGCCTCGGAGCGAAGGTGGATGTGCGGGCATTGATGGCGGCGCGACTCAAGCCCTGAATCTCACTTTGGCTCTGCGTGGTCGTCACGCTGGCCCGCGAGCCAGGTGGCCGCAACCCGCAGATCCGCGTCCAGCAGCACCAGGTCCGCCCGTGAACCCGCAGCGATCCTTCCCAGCCGAGACTCGCCGATGAATTCGGCCGGGTACAGTGACGCCATGCGCAGGCACTCCTCCAGCGGCAGGCCTACTGCCCGGTGGCAGTAGCGCACCGCGTCAATCAAACTGACGGCACTCCCCGCCAGATTGCCTTCCGCATTGAGCAGGCACCCATCCTGCGACGTAATGCGCTCACCGTACAGCGTGAACCAGGGCTGGCCACTGCCAACCGTCGCCATGGCGTCGCTGACCAGGAATAGCTTGCCCGGAGCCGCGCAACGGTGGGCGATGCGAATGCTGGCGGGGTGTACATGATGGCCGTCGGCGATGATGCCGAGCCAGCAGTCGCCGCTGTCCAGGGCGGCGCCGGTTACGCCCGGCTCCCGGGCGGTGAGTGCGCTCATGGCGTTGAACAGGTGGGTGAAGCCGCGCAGACCCTCCTGCCGTGCCTGCTGCAAGTCGGCCCAGCTGGCAGCGCTGTGGCCGGCACTGACGGTAATGCCGGCGCCGACCAACTGGCGAATCATGCCCGGCGCCATCACCTCCGGCGCCAGGGTGGTCAGGCAGCGGATGTCGGTCAGGCCGCACAGCCAGTCGATGTCCTCCTGCGTCGGCGGCCGCAGGCGGTCCGCCCGGTGGGTGCCGCGGCGCGCATTGGCAAAGAACGGTCCTTCGATATGAATGCCGAGAACGGCGTCGGCTTCCTCCGCCTTCGAGCTCCGGGCCGAGCGCACCGCGTCCACGCCCGCCTCGAGCACCGCGGGGGTGTCGCTGAGCAGGGTAGGCAACAGTGCCGTGGTGCCGTAGCGACGGTGGGCGGCGGCGATGTGCAATACGGTGTCGGCACTGGGCGCGTTGTTAAACAGCAAACCACCGCCGCCATTGACCTGCAGGTC
>JBGTGB010000125.1:0-24429 GCA_041746975.1 Haliea sp.
GACTGAAGGCCCGAAGGCGAGGCCGACAATGTTGATCACGAACAGCAGAATGGCAGCGGCAACGCTACGCATGCGCAGACCCACGAGGGTCTGGGTCTGGGCGAAGGTGGTGGCCTGGTAGAAATTGCCCAGCATCACCGGAATGATCAGGAACAGCAGCGCAAAGGTCACCGAGTCGGAGAGGAATACCCCGACCCCGGCGGGCACGGCGAGCAACAGCGCCACCGCCACCACCCAAAGGTACCAGCGCGCATCGCGTTCACCGAAGCGGTCCGCGAGGCGCCCCCCGAGCACGATGCCAATGCCCCCGGGAATGCCGAAGATCAGCCCCAGCCAGGTTCCAATCTCGCCTGAGGACATGCCGTGGCTGCGGGCCAGGAACGCCGCCGCCCAGGAAATCAGCCCGTAGCCCACGAACGCAGAAATGCCCCCGCCAAGGGCCATATGGATAAAGGATTTGCGGCCCAGCAAATAACGGAATACTGCGCCAATCGCCGGCTGCTGCGCGCTGGCATCCGCCGTGGCCCGCTGCTCGGACATGCCCCGGTCCGGCTCGCGTACGGTAAAGCGAATCACCAGCGCCAGCACGATGCCGGGAATGCCGACTACGAAAAACGCCACCCGCCAGCCGAACCACTCGTTCATCCAGCCACCGACGAAGAAACCAAAGAGGATGCCGATGGGGATACCCAGGGAGTAGATCCCCAGCGCGGTAGCGCGTTGGTTGGCAGGGTAGTAGTCCGACAGCATGGAGTGCGCCGGCGGCGAACAGCCGGCTTCGCCTATGCCTACGCCAATGCGGTAGGCGAGCAGCTGCCAGTAGTTCTGCGCCAGGCCCTGGGCCGCGGTAAACAGGCTCCAGACGCCAACCGCCAGGGCGATAAGGTTGCGGCGATTGGCGCGGTCCGCATAGCGGGCAATGGGAATGCCCATCAGGGTGTAGAACACGGCGAAGGCGAGCCCGGTCAGCAGGCCCATGGCGGTATCCCCGACCCCAAGCTCCAGCCGGATCGGCTCCACCAGAATGCCCAGAATCTGCCGGTCGATAAAATTGAAGGTGTAGGCGATGACCAGGATGGTCAGCACATAGCGGCGCGTGCCCTCGCCAAATGATTCCGATGGCGCCACAGCGCCGGGGCGGATGTCTGTCAAGACGGCGTCTCCCTGCAGTGTTATAGCTTATGTGCTGGTGGAGTTGCGAGTGTCGCGCCCTGAACGATACCTGTGACCGGCCGTCAGGGGAAGGGTTCTCAGGCCACGGCGTGGCTGCGGGTGCCCCGCAGGGCCATAAAGCCCAGGCTCAGCAGGGAACAGGCCAGCATACACAGGGTCACCGCGAGCAGGGTTTGCGGCAACAACGTGCTGAGCCCGCTGGCGATGCCCCCCAGGCTGAAGGTGGCGGTGCCCATCAGCGCCGCCGCCGAGCCGCTGCTGCCCGGGAAATATTCCAGGAAGCCCGCCTGGTTATTGGGGCTCATGGCGCCGAGGGCCCCGGCGTAGAGCATCATGCCCGGCAGAAAGGCAAGCACCGAGCCGTCCAGAAGAGCGACGCCCAGGAGCCAGACCGCCGCCACGGCCTGCGCGACCGTGGCCCCGCGCAGGATCTGCAGCGATGGCAGGCGATTGAGGAGCACGCGGTTCAGCAGGTTGCAGCAGAACATGGCGATGATGTTGCAGGCGAACAGCAGGGCAAAGGCATCGCGGGACTGCCCATAGTGCACCTGGTAGATATAGGCGGACCAGGTCACGAAGATGATCAGGCCACCGAAGCCCGCGGTCTGCCAGCCGATATGCGGTAGCGCCCGGCGCTCGCGCAGTACTCCCATATAGCGCGCCACCATGGTGACACCGCCGGGACCAACAGGAGCGCGCCGCGGCCCCTTGAATACCGTAGCCGACAGCAGCGGCAGCAGGCACAGCGCATAGATACCGAGAAAAGTGAAGATAATGTGCCAGTCACCCAGGCGCAGCAGCAGCGTGCCGATGGAGGGGGCAATCGCCGGCGCCACGATAGCCACCAGGCCGATCATCGAGAACAGCTTGGCCGCCTGCAGCCCGTGAACCCGGTCCCGTACCAGGGCGGGCACGGAGACCGCGGTAAAGCCGCCGCCGATGGCCTGCACTACCCGGCCCAGCAACAGCGAGTCGATTGTCTGTGCCTGGGCGAGAAAGAAACTTGCACCAGCAAACAGCAGCAGGCCAGCGACCAGCACGCGGCGGCGGCCAAAGCGGTCCGACAGCGCGCCACCCACCAGCTGTCCCAGGGCGATAGCGACCATGTACACCGAAATGGTCAGGGAAACCACGTTGATTTCCACGCCCATGGCCGCCGCGATGTCGGGAAACGCGGGCAGATAGGTGTCGATGGCGAAGGGCCCCAGCATCATGGTAAAGCCAAGGGCAAACACGATCGCCAGCGGCGTATGCTGGGTCTGGGTCATGCGGGTTCCGGGTGCTTCTTGCTGGTACTGAGCGCCCGCTGCAGCGGGTCGCGGGGCGGGAGTATAGCACGCGAGTATCTGTCGCTGACGGGGCCGGTATATTGATTGGAATGAATTACGTGGATACGCGTGCAGGAACTGCGTAGAGTGAAGCGTGCACCACGAGGGACACCGGACCGGAACCCCGGTCCTGAACATTGATCAAGGAGCTATCCATGAATGTAGAAGTAGGTGGCGTGCTGGGCCTGATCTGGCTGGCTCTCGTTATCTGGGCCATCATCAAGGTGGTGAAGAGCTCTGCTAGCGATCTAGCCAAAGTATTGTGGATTCTGCTCCTGCTGCTGGCACCGGTAGTGGGGTTTATTATCTGGCTGCTGCTGGGTCCGAAGGGGTAGCGGTTTCGCCCAGCACCTCCGCCCACAGAGGCGCCAGTCGGTCCGCATGCCAGGGTGAGACATCCATGGCTGGCGGCAGGCCGCTGGTGAGCCAGTTCCGCAAGCGTGCTACCAGAGCCGGGCAGTCATTCTCGGGATAACGGTAGAGCTGCGGATATTGCTCGGGATAACAGAGTGCATCCGGCACCAGCGGCCGGGCGCCGGCACTGGCGGCCTCCAGCATCGCCAGCCCCTGGAACTCGTGGCGTGCGGTGCTGACGGCAATGCCGGCGCGACCCAGCAGGGCCCTGTATTCCGTAAACGGCAACCGGCCATCGGCCACGATTCGCTCCGGCATCGCCTCACGCAACCGCGCCAGCGCCTGTGGTACCCGGCGCGGACGCTTGCCCAGCAGGGCGAGTCGAAACGGTATCCCCTCCCCTGCCAGCTGAACCATTGCTTCGGCGAATAGCTCCGGCGCTTTGTCGTGCTCCCAGCGGTGATTCCAGAGCACCAGTTGTGCGTCCCGTTCCGCTGCGGCTGGGACCGATTCAATCGGTACCGGCAACAGGATGCCTTTCTGCTTCAGCCGCTCGACGATGCCCGCTGGAACCGCATCAGGCATTTGCGCCAGGAGCTCCGCCACGCCCTGCAGGTAGCTGTCACGGTTGAAAGCGGAATTGAACAGCAAACGATCCGCCGCCAGCCCGCCGTAGAGCTGCACCATCTGCGGCTCCAGCCAGTGGCTCTGACGGTCGCTAAGCGGATAAGCAAACTGGTTCTCGTGGAAGTAGTACAGCGCCGGCACTCTGGCCAGCCGCGGTTGCAGGCCCTTCAGGGTCGCCAGGTCCACCATCGACGTGGCCAGCAGGAGATCCGGCGGCTCAGCTGGCAGTGCGTCCAGCCAGGACAGGGGATTGCCGCGGATACGCCAGGCGAAATGGCGTCCGGGGAGTTCCAGCTTGATCCAGTCAAATTGTGGATGGGAGGCCAGCAGCCAGTCTGCCCAGGCGGCGTGGCTATCGGCGCGGTAGGCGGAGAACAGCCAGACCTTGGGGCGACGGGCCGGGGCTGGCGTGGCGTTCACACCGGGTAAGTGAATCCCACGCTCTCCTCGGTAACGCGCCACAGCCGCGCCGCCGCCTCGTCATCCCGCGCCCAGGGCTTGGGCCGTACCGGCTTGCAGTCGACGAAGTATTCCCCGGTGACCCCGGCCACCTCATCACTGCTGCACAGGTAGATGGACGTCTCCGCGCCCTTTTCCGCCGAGCGAAAAAAGGGTTTGAGAATAAGCGGCAGAACTTTGCTCAGCACGCCGCCATTCTGGGCGCCCAGCGAGGTGGATACCGCGCCCGGGTGCAAGCTGTTTACCGTCACCGGGTGTTCTGCCAAGCGCTGCGCCAGGCTGC
Source organism: Haliea sp. (assembly GCA_041746975.1). Lineage (GTDB taxonomy): Bacteria > Pseudomonadota > Gammaproteobacteria > Pseudomonadales > Halieaceae > Haliea. The sequence goes on from JBGTGB010000125.1 coordinate 4,225, forward strand.
GGGTGAAGAGGATGTTTGCCAGCTTGGAACGGCCGTACTCGCGGAAGGTCTTGTAGCCCTGTTCCGCGTGCAGGTCATCAAAGCCCATGTCGCGGGTAAAGGCGTGGGCTGCGGAGGCGACATTGACGATGCGCGCACCGGGGACTTCCAGCATGGCCGGCAGCAGCAGCCCGGTCAGCAGGAAGGGAGCGAAATGGTTCACTGCCATCATCTCCTCGAAACCGTCCACCGTCGTCCGGCGGCTCGTATTCACCACCCCGGCATTGTTGAGCAGCACATCAATCGGCCGCCCCGGAGCGAGGCAATGCTCCGCCGCCTGGCGCACACTGGCGAGGCTGGCCATGTCCATCTCCACTACCGCCGGCGTTGTACCTCCGGAGGCGGTGATCTCCTCCGCCAGCGCCGCGCCCTTCTCCGGGCTGCGACACAGCAGGGTCAGCGTAGCGCCCTGTGAGGCCAGGGCCAGCGCCGAGGTGCGGCCAATTCCCGCAGTGGGGCCTGTGATCAGAACGTTCTTGCCTTGCAGTGACATGGTGGGGCCTCCTGGCCTTGTAGTTTTAGCAACTGATGTGATGGCGTGAACCCAAGCCTACCGTCATTACCCTGCTGTGACCAACGTTAAGCCACGTCCCGCGGCCGCACCTCGCGCGTGATGCGCTCCGACAACTCGGCTTCGGCAACCCGCAGGTCATAGTCCGACTGCAATGCCATCCAGAACACCGCTGTGGTGTTGAAGTAGCGCGCAAGGCGCATGGCGGTGTCCGCACTGACGCCGCGGCGTTGGAGGACAATATCATTGATGCGAGGAGGTGAAACATGCAGGTCCCGCGCAAGCGCGTTGGCGCTCAAACCGAGCGGGACAAGATACTCCTCCCGCAATATTTCACCCGGATGAACCGGCCGCATACCACTTCTCATCATCGGCTAGCTCCGCTCAATGATAATCGACAATTTCAACATCCTCCGGACCATCTGCAGTCCATCTGAAACAGATACGCCACCTTTCGTTGATCCGGATGCTATACGCCCCCTCCCTGTCACCAGACAAAAGTTCCAATCTGTTCCCCGGTGGTGATCCCAAGTCTCGCAGGTCTTGCGCCGCACTCAGCTGAGCCAGCTTGCGCTCAATCACCACAAGTACGCTCGACCACCGCCTTGATTTCCCGGTAGTAAAGAGACGTTGTGTTTCCCGACAGCGAAAACTTCTAATCAAGACGCCACCATATAACGCATATCGTTAACCGTCAAGCCTTAAAATAGAAGTGCAGGGCGAATAATCCGCAAGAGTCCAAAGCTTAATTCAAGCTTCATTGAGAGAGAACATCAAAAGCAGCCACCGAGCCACTACCCGAGGACTTGGAGGATCTCCAAGCTTTTGACGACAGAGCACAAAAAACCTAGAGCTACCTACAGGGCGCTTCTCGATAATCTGAAAATGCATGGCAGGCTCGCCACTCGCCGCTAGCGTTCATCACGCGCCCATTAGAACGGAATATCATCATCCCCGGGGCCCGGATCCCCATCCTGCCCGCGCATGCCCTGGTAGCTGTCATACTCCGCCGCAGGCGCGGATGAGGCATCGGCTGCGGCAATCTTCCATCCCTGCAGGTTGTTGAAACAGCGCCCGTTGTATTCCCGGCCGCGAATGTCAAACGTGACCGTGACCTCCTGCCCCGGCTGCAGGCCATCCAGCAACGCGATCTTGTCCTGCACGAACTCCAAGCTGATGTCCTGGGGGTACTTGCCGTCCTCGACGGTGACCACCATCTCGCGCTTGGTAAAGCCGCTGCCGAAGGTTTGCGGTTCCTGGATGAGCTTGATCTTGCCGGTTAAATCGTAGGCCACGCGGCGGGTCTCCTTGTGTTGGGGTTGCGGAATATATGCCGCCCAGCATAGCGGAATTTGCTCCGGGAGTGTTGCGTATCCAGCACCGTGAATACCCCGATCACCCTGCTTATTGCGTTCGGTTACGGGTTTTCAGCTTGCTCCGTGACAGGCTGAAGCGGCACCCCATCCGCGCCGCGAAGCTGGAGATCGAACGCCGCCTGCAGGCCGGTCTCGACCTCATCAACCTCTTCAGGCCCAAAATCGATGTAGCGCGGATACAGTGGCGACAGGAGTGCCGCCAGGATGCCGATCGCGGAGAACATGGCAAAGGCATCGGCATAACCGAATTCTCTCACCAGCACACCTACAACGGGCGAGCCGGTCGCCTGCCCGAGCGCTACAGCCATGAACGGCAGTACCGGCCCCATGGACAGCCGGCCCGGCAACAGGCGGATGCTGGTCATCAGGTAGAGCCCCGTCAGGCTCATGTAGGCCAGGCCGAAGATCAGCGCGGAAAATGCCGCCAACAGCAGCTGACCCGGGCTTGCAGCAAGCAATGCCAGGCTCGCAGACAGCATCATGAACATCAGCGCGTGGGTGATGGGTGGGTTGTTGCGATCGGCAAGGTCCGCGATCACGGCACCGCCCAGGCCGGCGATGCCGACCGCCAGCCACAGCCACCCGGTCGCGTCGGGCGGCAAGGCACCCAGGGTGATCACCAGATCGGGCGCGAAGATCCAGTACGCAGAGGATACAAAGCCCAGGACGAATGCAAACAGCGAGAGCCTGAACAGACGCGACCACTGCAGGATGCTGACCGGAGGCGGCGGCGCGGCGTTCGCCGGAGTGATCCGCGACACCGAGGGAATGAAGTACCAAGCGGCAATGATCCCCAAGGCCGACAGCATGGCAAAGGACATATATGCAAAACGCCAGGCATCGGCCATGAACAGTACCGCGGGCACCGCAACGAACACGCCAATACTGGTACACGCATTCATGACCGCGCTTACGCGCCCGTGCAGCGAGCGCTCCACCAGCGCCTGCATGGCGGCCGTGAGAGCCGGCATCATCAGGCCAGTGCAGATGCCGCAGGCGAATACACCCGCGCCGAGGGATTGCGCGCCTGTAGCCTGACTGATCAGCCCCAGGCCAATGATTCCAAACGCAACGGACAACACCGCCGTGTTGCGGGCACCGAGGCGATCGGCCACGAACGGCGCCACCACCGTGGCCAGCAAGAAACTGATGAGCGGCAACGCGCCGATAAGGCCGATGACGTCCGGCGTCAGATCCAGCTCCGCGCGGATAGGCGGCACGAACAGACCAAAAGCAAAGCGCGCGAGCCCGTAGCTGATCGCGATCAGCGCTGCGCCGAACACCGCAAACACCACGCTGGAAACAGGTTTCATGCAGGCTCCGCTATCAAGGCGTACATGGTTTGATGAGCATGTACCTTCAACAGCCTAGGGACTTTATTGGCGGGATTCAACCCAGTCGGTGAGTGTCGCGAGCAGATCGATCACCGCCTCCAAAGCCCCTTCCCGGCTGCAGCCGCTAGCGAGGACCGGTGAACTCCAGTACCGTGCCATCAGGATCAAAAAAGGCAACAATACCGCTGGCCGACAAGTCGCCTGTACAACAGGGTGCGATGTCTGAAACGAATTCAATCCCGCTATCCAGTTCCTTCAGCTTCTCGACCGCGCCGGTAATGTTTTCAACCGTGAACGCGATTCGGCCAATGCCGATGTGGTTTACCGGGCCGGTATAGGGTGGCTCCGGGTCGAAGGGATTGAGCCACTGCACGAGTTCGACTTGAGAGCCGTCGGCCAGGGCCATCAGCTTGCCTCTACGCTCGAAATCGACAGGCATTCCCAGCGCTTCTGCAACATCCGTATCGCCGTTTTCGAATGTATTGCGTACCACCGTAAAACCGATCTTTTCGTAGAAAGGTACCGAGACATCAAGGTCACTGACGTTGATCGTCACCTTGCCGAGCCGGTTGATGTTGGTAGCGATATCCATCATGCCATCACCATCGTCATCGATGAACGCGGATTCAGTCTCGAGCAGCTGGTAGTAAACACCATCCAGATCCTTGAAGATCGCGAATCTTTCATCGTCCGGGTTGGTGGTTGGCGGCGCAAGGAACTCGATCCCATTGGAGACCATATAGTTGTAGTCGTACTCTATATCCGCCGTTTCCATCGCCGCCATAGCCATGCCCAGATGGTTGATCTGTGCATAGGGCGGATCGTCCCGGCGCGGAATGGTGAACTCGATCAGATCAATGAAGAAGCCGCGAGCAAAGAACGCAGGCAGACCAATCAACTGGCCTTTGAGCAGGTAACCACCATCAACACCGATCGGGAAACCGACGGCGCGATCCTCGTCCAGCCGCCCCTCCCACTCTGCCGCTACGAAATCTGTGCCGGGCGGAATTTTAATGCCAATCGCTTGCGCCACTGCCGCGGTATTGGTCTGCGGGAAATCAATACTGAAATTGAACCCCAGCTTCCGATAGAACTCCCGTGCCAGCTCGAAACTGCTGACCTGGGTATTGAAATGGATACGGCCCGTTACCCCGGTAGACACCGTCTGCTGGATCTGCAGGTCGAACCGGGTGCCGGGCTTGCCCGCAAGCTTGACGGTAATTTCGTTGGCCCCGGCCAGCAGCGTCACGGGCAACTCATAGCTTGACTCTTTCTTGCGGAAGTCGCTTGGCTTCAGCAAGGTTTCGCCATTCAGGGTGACGGTCGCACTGGCGATACTCTTGGAACGCGAGTCAGACAGATCGACCAGGGTCAGGGTAGCTTCACCCGCACTCCCGATGAATATCTCCGCCTGCTCGGGCGGGGCTCCAGCTTCCCGTTCGAAGGTCGCCTCAAATCTGTCCAGAACGACAGTACCACCCAGAGCAGCCTCCTCACTCCACCCCTGGGTCGAGATCAACGTCAGGCCGAGCGCAGCTGCGCCGACCCAGAACCGGGAAAAAGCTCCCATCCTCTGCTTTCTTATCATGATGCCTTCCTCGTTGGTTGTTATTAATAGCGTCTGGTGTCGTGGTCAAACCCGGCGAGGCGCCAGGAAGATCCAGGACCACGACATTCCAATCAGACCGGGCATCAGCCCACGATTTAGGGCCCGGCAAATTGAGTATAGTTACTTGTTTGAGTCTTGCAAGTTTCCTAAGCGAGCTGAATGCGAAGTGTTCGCCCAGGCGAGCGCTGACCTGGAAACGATCTGCAATGTGGTGAAGGAGAGCGACTAACGGCGCAGGAAACGCGCGCAAGACAAGCGCATGGATCCGCCGGGGTGAGTTGCGCGCGGCACCGGCTCGCGGCAAGGGCGGTCGCAGTCGTCAGGCCTGGTGGGAAAAATACGGATCCAGCTCCACACCTTCCGGGGGGTTGAAATAGGTGCGAACGTGGCAGACCTTGCCGTCATCGTTTACGGTGTAGATCTCGATCCCCTCCACCACCACGGGCTGGCCATTGTAGGTGCCGGTGGAGCGCACCACCAGGGCTGCCTGGTCCAGGCACACCTGCTTCAGCAGGCACTCCAGGGTCCAGACGTCGCCGTTCTTGAAAGTATTCTCCCAGCTCTCCCGTACCGCCTGCGGGCCCTCTTTGGTGAGCCCGCCGTAGGGGTCCTCGAAGACGATGTCGTCCGCGAAGTTGGCCGACCAGCGCGCCTGGTCCTGGGCGTTCCAGGCATCGAAGTGTTCGTTGATAGCGTGGTCGATTTGTTGCTTTGAGGGCATGGTTCCGGCTCCGTAGGGGGCATTATTGTCTGGGTCAGTAGGGCATGACCGGCTCCGGAGCACTCTACCATTGTCGGGGTGCGGTGATAAATGCGCGGGGCTTGACGTACCAAATCACTACAAAAGCTCACATGCTTGCACTCTCATGTGCCTCCGGTTTCTGCCGGGATTGCGCGTTGATTATCACAGGAGTACACTTTTCAGTACACTTAAACGTACGGTAGAAGTGAAATGACTAAATTCAGAGTTGATGAAGATATTCGCCCTCTATCCGATTTCCGGGCGGGGATAGCATCCTTTGTGAAACAGATCAATGAGACCCATCGGCCCATGGTACTAACCCAGCGCGGCCGTGGCGTCGCTGTTCTGGTTGGAGTGCATGAATATCAAAAGATGCAGCAACGTCTGGAGTTGCTCGAAGATATCTACCGGGCTGAAGCGCAAATCGCAGCGGGAGAAGGTATTTCCCATGCAGAGGCAAAGGATCGGATACTGAAGAAACTGCGCCGGTATGATTCTTGAGTGGTCGCCGCTCGCATTGGAAAGAGCCGGGGAAATTGCCAGCTATATCGCGATGGATAAACCGTCAGCTGCGGAGTCCTGGATACACGGACTTTTCCACTCGGTTGAACGTCTGAAGCCACACCCAATGAGCGGACGAGTTGTTCCTGAAGTCAACATCGAGCGAATTCGCGAGATCATTTATGGTGCGTATCGGGTCATTTACCGCGTTGACACCCGAGCCCAAAAAATTTCAGTACTTACAGTTCTGCGTGGCAGCGAATTAATCCGGGCTGATGAGCTCGAATGAAAAAGATGTACGCAGTACCGGCTCACAAGGAGGGCCATTGCGGCAGTTAGTTGCCCCCGTCAATCGCCGGGATTCTCGTAAATCACGTAGATCTTGCGGGTGGGCTCCAGCACTTCCCACTCGCCTTCAAAGCCCGCGGGGACACAGACCTTGTCGCCAGGCGCCAGTGCCATTTCATTGCCATCCAGGTCGCGCAGAATCGAGCGTCCGGAGAGGATGTGAAAGTACTCGTTCTCGGTGTACTGCACCCGCCAGCAGCCGGGCTCCGCTCCCCACTCACCGGCAAAAAATCGGCCGTCGGCTTCGAAGTGCAGGGTATTGTGCTGCTCAGGGTGCCCCTTGACGAGCCGCTCGGCAGGTGTGGGGTAATACTCGGTAGCCGCGGCGCTGGTGGCAAAATTGACAAGATCGGAAACAGTTTTTGGCATGCTCAATCCCCGCAGTGGTTTGGGTCAGTCTGGGCCAATCGTGCTAACAGCGTCTATTGCAACCGTTGGCTATGCGGCTGATTCATGCTCAACGTCCCAGCCTGGGAATACCAATACGGCAGGATGACAGCGCAATGCTCTGGCAAGCACTTTTGCACGGTCTACACCAAGGCGGACACGATCATTTTCGATGGCAGAAATTGTTGATTGCGGAATGCCGGTCGCGGCAGCAAGGTCGTTTTGGCTCATCTCCTGCAAGTCACGCAATATACGCACCGAATCACCTACAGATACCTCTATCCTTTTGACAGCCTTACGATAATCGCTCATTCCACTTTTCGAGGCCTCCTCTACGGTGCTTGTGGAGAAATTGACAAGGTCGGAGACGGTTTTCGGTCATGCGGCATCGAGCTCAACTTTTTGCACCTTGTCGAGCTTCACACTTTTGCCCGCCACCCACAGATCATACACATCCTGCATCGCAAGCCAGCTTTCCGGCGTCCGGCCCAACGCCTTGGACAGGCGCAGCGCCATCTCCGGGCTCACACCGCTTTGCTGCTTGAGCAGACGGCTCAGGGTAGAAGGCGATACATCCAGCCTCCCTGCCAAATAACGGCAGCTTAGGTCGAAAGGCTCCATGTAGGTAGCCAGAATGAACTCGCCAGGATGAGGGGGGTTGTACATCTTCATCAATGGTAATCCTCATAATCGAGCACATAGGCATTACCGTCGGAGAATTCAAACGTCAGCCGCCAATTCCCATTCACGGTAATTGCCCATATACCCTTTGTATCACCCTTTAGTGAGTGAAGCTTATATCCAGGAATATCCAAGTCATTGATTTCATGAGCAGTATCCAGCGCGGCCAGCTGCATGCGAAGCCGCTTCTCATGCTTGGCCTGAATACCACGAGCGCTACCGCTTTCGAAGAAGCGCTTTAGACCCTTGTGCCTAAATGACTTGATCACCGCCGCAGTGTAGCGCGTTGCGCAACAGCGTCAAGCACTGTCTCAAGTCCAGGATATACGTGCGTGCATGCTTACAGCTGACGATACTGCACGGGCTCCTGATGTTGAGTGACACCAGGGAGGCGCCACTCCTGTCGTCAAAATAGCTTGCGTATTTGTGCACCAATTTAGGTGCAATCTCCAGTGAAGAGGATCACAGCCCATTTCTTTGCAACCGACGCGGGCGCTGAACCGGTCCGAAACTGGCTGCGTGGACTCGGAGATCCGGACAAAAGGACGATCGGCGAGGCATGGCACATGGCACATGGCACATAACAGACACCTGGGCAGTAGCCTGAACAGCTTCCTGGAAGAAGAAGGCTTACTCGACGAAGTGGAAGCCATCGCGGTCAAGCGAGTGTTGGCCGCGGAGGTCGCCGCCTATCTCAAGCAAAACGACGTCCGCAAAACTGCATTCGCGAAAAGTATACGTACCAGCCGATCACAGCTAGACAGACTACTCGAGCCCGACAATCCGAGTGTCACCCTGCAAACGATGGTGAAAGCCGCGCGTGGAATCGGCAAAAAACTTGAACTACGGCTTGCCTGATTTCCATATTCCCACTACCGCCCAAACGTCCACTCCGCCAACTGCTGGTCCGCCTTCAGGCGCGCCCGGACTGCCAACCGACAGTATGCGCTCAGTCCAGATACCAAGCTGATCGGCAGCGGCATCGACCTCTTCACTGTCCCGCCGACTCTGCAGGATGACACCGCAACGAACAAGCACATGAGCACATCTGATGAAAAAGGACGCGTAACTCGCACGCATGAGTCACACAATCCGCGGATACTTCTAGACCCGCTGATTCAGCGCCAGCTCCTCGTGAAGCTGAGCATCACCCCGCACCGGGCGAAAACAATGCCCCATCTGGGAAGCGGGAAAAAGCCGCCAGGCACTACCGCCCAAACAGCTCCTCAAGTGAGCCGGCTGTCAAAATGTCATCTGCCCAGGTTTCCAACGTTTCCGCGGAAGCGTGTTCCAGCTCTTTCAAGACCCAGACAGGGAGTTCGCCAAAGCGACGCACCAACAGACGCTGAAGCACACGGCGCTCACCTTGTTCCAGCCCTTGCTCCAGCCCTCGCTCCAAGCCTTGCTCAAGCCCTTGCTCCAACCCCTCCCGCCGCGCGGAGCCGATGCTCAGGTTCCAGTTGATGCGGCCGCGCTCAAGGGACTCGGCCAGGCGCTGGGCCTCTTCGTCGGCGCTGAGCTGGCGGATGCTGCCCATGGCTTTCTTTACGGGCTCGTGCGTTACCTCGGCCATTATGCTGTCCTCTTGCCAGTGGCGGAAAAATCGGACCCAATCACCCGGTGCGCCCTGCAGCTGCCCGAGGCGGTCCGCTTTCTTCAACTCGATCACCGTCAATTGTAGCTCGCTTCCCAGCAGCACGTCATGCTGGGTGGCGTCGCGCATTTCAAAACGCCACAGGGCCTGCTGCCGCTGGGCATCGCTGGAAACGAACAGGTCGAAATCCAGCAGATGAATCCCGATGGCACTGGCGACGGCCTGGTACTCCTCACCCGCGTCCAACTGCTGGGAGAGCAGCCGGGCCAGGTAAAACAGGCTCCGCGCACCCCAGTCCCGCGAGCGCTGGACCTGCATTTCGATGTTGTACTGGTGGCCATCCGCACACCGGGCCCGCACATCCAGCACAATTCCCTTGCCCGTGAGCTCCGAGGCCTCGATGGTGGGGTTGAGAATCTCCACCGACACCACCCGCGGGAGGTCGGGCCGCAGGTCGTTGATCAAAGCCAGTGTTAGCTCCGGGTCACCGGCAAACAGGCGCTTGAACACGTAGTCGTTTTTCGGGTCCAGCAGTGTGACCATGGCGCCCTCCGTGGCGGCAGCGGTCAATACCAAGAGTTACTATTGAACACGGCAGGGCGCCGGGCAACCTCTTGGCCGCAAAGCAGCAGCTACCGCCCAAACGTCCACTCCGCCAACTGCTGGTCCGCCTTCAGGCGCGCCCGCTGGTGCAGCATGGCCTGGTAGATATCCGCGGGGGCAGGTTCCTCAACCAGGGTCGGCAGTGACACCGCAGCCTCCAGCAGGAAACGTTCACGGTACGGCGACCCCAGCCACGCCTGGTCCCACCAGTCCAGAATACGCTCGTGCGCGGAGGACAGGGCGAGCGCGGACGGCAGCTTGTCGCCCTTGGCCAGGTTGACGTCGCTGCGGGCGGGCAGCAGGTTCCAAAGATCGTTGTTGAACCAGCGCGACCAGGGGAAGCAGTGGTCGATATGCAGCCTGTTGGCCTCGCGGACATGGCGGGCGCTCCACACGCAGGGAACGTCCACACCCTGCTGGCGCAGGTCCAGCAAGCGGCCGGCGGCGAGACTCGTATCGCGCCTCCCCTCCTCCCAGGCAAATACCTGCTGGTCGCCGGCGCGGGGATCACTCACATTCCACTGACTGTGCAGCGCAGCCCACTCACGCAGGATCCCGGGCTCCAGCCAGCAGGCGTACTGGCCCAGGGTCTGCCAGATCGCGGCGGGAATACGGAACACGCCGAACCGCGCCAGGTACTCCGCGGAAATCACCAGCGGTTGCGGCTGGAAACGAAACCCGCGCCGTTCGAATTCAAATACAGGGTCAGCCCGGCCGGGCCAGGTAATGTAGCGGGTGGGCATCGTGGTGATATTGGCGCAGGCATCGCGGATGGCCTGGGTGACAATGGCGGCATGGTCCGCCGCCAGGTGGCCGCCGACGCGCAGGTCATAGGGCGATATCTGCGCCAGCTTCCAGAAGGCCTCGCGGGCAAAGCCATAGCCCTGCTCCGACTCGGGGCGCTCGCGCAGCTGATGGTCGATCAGCAGGGGCTTGTACTGCTTCAGCCAGTAGAGACCGACGATACCGAGCGGAATATCCACCCAGTCATCCGAGCGGCGCATCACCACGCCGGGCGCGCTCTCGGCAATCCGGGTGAGCACCCGCAGCAGACCCAGCTTGTAGGACGCCGACTTGTTGTCGTTGACGATGATGTGGCGCAGCAGCGGCAGACTGCCGGTGCCATCATCCGGGATGGTGAACACCACCGTCTCCCACTCCACGTGGGCGCGGGTCTGGTCCGGCTGCCGGACCGGATCCTTCATCACCACCGCCCGGCGCTGGGCGAATATCGCGAGCTCCGCGGCGGATACCGGATGAAAGCCGCGCTCCCGGTTCTCCTGCTCATCGCTGCCGTGACGCAACGTGATGACCAGCGTGCCACCGGGCTTCAGCAGCTCCGTGAGGATGCGGAAGACCCGCTCGCGCTGGCCCGGTGGCACATGCATCCAGACGGCGCTGAGCAGCACCAGGTCGAAGCGGTGGCCGAGGGCGCGCAGGCGGGAGAGTTCCGGCAGAGAGTCGTCGAGCCAGGTGACGTTGGGACGGGATTTCGGCATGGCCAGTTCGCGCATGCCCCGGCTGGGCTCGACGGCGATAACGTCCCAGCCCTTCTCGGCAAGCCAGTTGGCGTCGCGGCCGGAGCCGGCGCCTATGTCGCAGGCGAAGCCGGTTGTCTCAGGTAGACTACCCCCGACCCACCCACCATGGACCGCGTCCGCAGATACTGCTTGGTATTGCAGCAATAAATCGTCAGCATGATCATTGTAGTAGTTTATGGTTGTAGTGAGCACAACGATCGCTACGCGGGGCGAGCATGTTCAAACAGCTGAGCGGGCATTGGATGCTCCAGCTCCCAGACCATCGATATCGGCCTATCCCCCTCGTAGGACAGTAGATCCTTAGCGGCACCCAAAAACACAAATGGCGAGGTCTCCTGACCCTGCCGCTTCTTCAAACGGGCAAAAAACAATACGACGTAGCCCCGCTCTTTGAAATGGATATACCCCTTGGCCCGGTCACTGGCCTGGGACGTTCCTGACTGACTTTGCCAGTGCAGCTTAGTACGACTAATTGGATAATCTTCATAGCGAGTGGTCGGAGAGAAGTCACGTTCATCCTTCTGGAAGGTCACCAAGTTTGCGTAGAATTTATGCTCACGTGAATGAAACGCACCAACCCCCGTGGGACCACTCTTTTCTATACTCGCTAGATCCAGTAACGATTTAATCTCTGACGATCCATACTCGGCATGAAGCCGAAGACTATGACCGGAAGGCAATTCAATCTCAGGCATGACCGTAGAAGCCCTTGAAAGACGCCATTCAGCAATTTCTGCAGCATCATTAACAAGCGTGGGATTGGCATTCCACCTTGCGACTGATTCGTTAACAGAGAAGACACCAAGTGCTGAGCTCTTTTTTCCCCACAATAGATAGTGCAAGGCCAGCCCAACTCCTTTGTCATCGTAGCTGGTACTATTCTCCGGATCCCGAATATCGGAAACTGCCTTCAGGATCACTGGATCTGTTCTCAGCGCGATACGAGATAGCGCCTTCCTACCAGACACGATATCCGCATCGGTTGGCAACTCTTCTCGAAAAGCTTGCGCTTTCCATTCGGACCAAGTCTTCTTCCTCAGAACATCGCTCACATCCAAGCCGGTCTCTTCGATAAACGATCCAAACCGCAGTGGCTGATCTGACTCGGACTCCCAGGTACGTATCGTTTCCGGAATAAAGTTATTCAAATCATCTAGAACTGCTTTGATTTTCTTTAGGACTTCATACCTGGCGACGCGCTCAAGCTGAATATTGCACCCTGCTGGCAAGCTCGGAAAATCCTGCTCGACCTCTTTGTCGAGTCGCATGCGGCCATCAGAAAGAAGAGCGGCAAATTTTCTATCCAGACGGTATCGCCTATGGGTCTGACCTACGAAATCGAGAACGGTCAGACAATCCTTGCCTGGGGCGTGACGAAGGCCCCGTCCGAGTTGCTGCAGAAATACTGTAAGGCTCTCCGTAGGTCTAAGGAACATGACGAGGTTGATATCAGGGACATCAACGCCTTCACTCAACACATCAACCGTAAACAGGAAAACAATGGCCCCATCTCTAAAATCGCGCAATCTTGCTTCCCGAGCATCAGAAGGAGTATCCCCAAGAAGCACTTCAGAGGGGATCCCTGCGGCTTGGAAGCACTTTGCCATATATTTCGCGTGATTCACCCCAGCACAAAAACCGACGCCTTTTGTCTCAGACAGGTCAGGCTGGTAATTCTCAAGAGCCTGCAAAATCAGGTCAACGCGCTGTCGAGCGCGAAAATCATCACCTGTATAGACTGCTTCCAGCTCCTTCGAATCGTACCTGCCGTTTTTCCAAAATCGTTCCTCGCTCAAATCTACGGTATCGGTCACGCCAAAATAGTGAAATGGACAGAGCAGCCTTTCCGCCAATGCCTCCGGTAGCCTGATCTCGGCGGCATAACGCCCACCGAAGTCAGACAAAATCGAGCTTCCATCCATTCGTTCCGGTGTAGCTGTAAGACCCAGCAACAACTCCGGACGTAAGCTATCGATGATGGGACGGTAGCTAGCCGCAGGTAAGTGATGAGCTTCGTCTATCACAACGTATGCGAAATAGTTATCGCCCAATGATTGCCAGGTATTTCCGGCGCCAAGACTTTGTATCGACGCAAACACATGTCGCCACTCGACAGGTTTCTGGCCGTCAACGAGCAATTCGCCAAAATTGGCATCACGAAGCACAGTTCGAAAACAGCTCTGCGCCTGCTGCAGAATCTCTTTGCGGTGTGCGACGAATAACAAATTGGGTGGCCCACCAGCACCCTCCGCAAACCGTCGATAATCAAGCGCGGAGATTACTGTCTTACCTGTGCCTGTTGCAGCAACAACGAGATTCCGTTTTTCCCCGTTATTCCGTGCCGCCGCGAGAGCTTCTAACACCCTTTCCTGGAAAGGCCTGGCAGTGATGTCCGCAAAGAAGACCGCAGTACTCGTGTCTCTCGCCCGAGCGCGGCCAATGGCCGTTCTGAACCTGGCGAAGTCCTCCTTGAAGAAGGGCTCAAACTCCGGACTATCCCAGTAAGTCGCAAACTCTGCTGAGAACCGATCCAGAATATGCTTCATATCTTGCTCTGTGAGCTTTACCGTCCATTCCAACCCACTGGTCATCGCGGCATGCGACATGTTTGCAGAGCCGATATAGGCAGTAGAAAAACCACTGTCACGGATAAACTGATAAGCCTTTGCGTGGAGACGCGTGCCACCTGTGTCGTATGAAAGACGAACTTCTATATTTGGCTGAGATGCCAGCCACTCCAGCGCTTCGGGGTCACTAGCCCCCATATAGCTGGTGGAGATGATTCTCACCGGAACGGCGGAAGCCGCCAACGACTCGAACGCTGGGCGGAGCAATCTCAGACCAGACCATTTGATAAACGAAACCAGTATATCGACGCGGTTAGCAGTTGCCATTTCCGCCCGAAGCTCGTGCTCCAGCGGTGGATCGCCACGTTGCCCGGTGAGCAGCATGCTGGTAGACAGAGGCGTGGTTGGACGAACACTTCTCCGGTTGTCACTCTGAACTTCTAGCAAGAGTTGATCTTTCTTGGACAGAATCTTTCTCTTAATCAGGTATTCGAGCCCATCCGTCTCGCCCACCAGCTGGACAACTCGATTAACCAAAGCGAGCCTTCCACCAGGCTTCTCTCTCCGCAGCGCCTGTTCCAGCACTTCAAGGAGAAAACGAGAATAGGTATGGGGCTGCGACTCATCGTCGATCGATCTCAATATCGCTTTCAGCTCAGGCTTGGAATCCAAAAGCTCCTGGAGTTCCTCGTCCAGCAGACGCTCGTAGAGGCCAATCGGTAAGTCTTTTGTCATCATTTAGCCAGTTGGTTAAGCTGCAATAGAACAGGTATATCGGCAGGAGCCCATTGAAGCTGCTCCCAATTCCTGTGATCAATCCAGACGGATGCGATATGCTCTGTGAGACATATAGGTGGACGTTCAGCACATTGGGAGATGTGCGGAATCAACCGAACTCTACCAAAGTCGTATTCGTGAACCACATCAACGAGTCGCCGGACTCGCGCAATCTGTAGCGTAAGCTCCTCCTGGATTTCACGCCGCAGAGCAGCTTCTGGGTCTTCCCCGGCCTCAACCTTACCGCCCGGAAACTCCCACGACAGCCCGAGGCGTTTATTAGCTGGTCTCTGCGTAGCCAGAACAGCGCCAGTTGCGTCCTGTAGCATAAGGCACACGACATCGATTGGCGGTGCGTTCGCGTTCATTATCGGTTTTCTCGCACTAATGCCACTCAGGTACACCACCTCGAGGAGCGAGGGGTACTTACAACGTACTGGCTATCTGGCCACACCTCCATTACTTTACTCCCAGCGACTTTCTTGTTAACGCTTTCACTCCGAGCTCTAGCTCAGTTTCCTTGCGAACTCTCGTCAGAGATCGAAGCGTCTGCTGTTTATTCAGTGAATTTGCTCGACGATCAAACCGATACAGCTGGCGAAATACCCCTTCCATTTCTCGAATTTCAACATCACTGATGTTGTCGCGATACTCGAGAGCAGACTGGATGTGCCTCATGCTAGTAAAAGTCCGTCCGTCAAGGTGTTATGGCCGAACGCTTACTCCTGTGCGCAATATTCGACACTGATACTTTTCAAGTGCTCAATTAGCGCTTGGTACATTCCCTTTTGCCAATGATTCGCAAAGATCGCACTGTCTACCCCTGGCTGTAGCAGGACGACTTCAATTGTGCGCCCGTTTAGGCCTGCATCCCGCATGGTGTCTATCTGGCGCATGACTGTACCAAGAGCCTCTGCCGCTTTAGTGGCGTACCGCCTAGCGAGACTGAAAGCATCGAAGTGACGGCTCGCCCTATTTTTGTCCACCAGCGACCATTCAGCAGGTGGGTCAACAAAGTACTCAAATTCGCCCGGCTCTCCGTTGTTGTCGTGGTGGTATCGCGAAAATATCCATTGCACAGAGAAAAAATCCGCGCAATCAATGTAAGGCTGTATAAGTTGTTCTTCGGCGCTTCGCGCAAAGTTATGCGCCTTACCGTCCATGTTACAGTCTCGACAGGAAGGGACCAGATTGCTCGGCAGCACAGAAAACTGAGGAAAATTCGCTTTCGGAAGAAAGTGATCAAGATTTCTTGGCGTCCCGATACCACCGCAAAATGGACATTTCTCTTTTGCCGCATTTATCAATGCATCATAAATTTTTCTCGCTGGCTTTTTATTGGGTACGAAATATTGGTCGTAGAACTTTACCAAGTCGGACTTGCTCAATGCATTGATAACTAGCGCGTTGGCATTCATGCCAGCAGCGATCGGCGGGATTGTATAAAGGTCCCCGGCGAGCGCTGCCGTAGAATACTGCCCCTCTACTGCCAGAAGATCAGCGCGGCTAGACGCCAGCCTGCGTAGAAGCCCTCTGTTTCGGGAAGCGCCCTTCTGACATTCTTCAAGAGCCTGCTCAAAACTGCAAGGTGGCTCATCAAGCTTCATCATGCTTGCCACCCCTATCACGCTCAGCGATCAGTACCTTGAGAATTGCCCGACCTTCAAACCCCAGTTGACCATCGTAGCTAGAAACAATTTTCTCATATTGTGCGCCCGATGCAACTGAGCGAGCGAGAAGATCATGAAATCCAGAGCGCGCGACCTCAAGACTAAATACTTCACTAGTTAGCAGACCAACGTTCTCAGCAAACGTCTCGATTGAGGGGCGTTCCGTAGCTACAGATTTTCCGGATCGATATATTTTCCATACGCACGATCTCGGAATCTCCTGTAATACCACAGGCGAATGTGTCGCAATAATCGCCACACCATTGCGATCATGAAGAAGGTCCGATAGAGCCCTGACGAAAGCGGACAGCAGCGGTGGGTGCAAATGGCTTTCCGGCTCATCCAAAAGGACTAGCGTCTTTTCCTCAACCGTCGCAACCAAGCGAGTTATCGTCAAGAGAACCACCGCATGACCTGAACTCATTCGCGTCAGATACGGAGAAACCTCCTCTTCATATCTCGCTCGGAACTGCTTCGTATCATGTTGAAAATTCTCGAAAAGCTTTGCCCGAACATCCCTGTATGCTTCCTCTAGGTACCCGAGTCCCATAGATGCAAAGATCTCATCTGAACCAAGTTTTTCGATGGCGTCATGCCATCGCCTTGCCTTCTTTTTGTCAGCGAAGCAGCTAATGAGAGACCTCACGCAATCTTTCTGAAGATCATTGATCGTGCGGTGGCCGCCATGACTCCTCACATCCTTCAGACCAACATAGAAATAGCAGGCTCCCTTTGCAGGGTCAGGCTGCTCCTTAGGGGGCGAGAAAGCATCGAATGCACTGAAAGATACCGAGACAAGACTGCTGAAATAATCTCTGGATATCTCGGACTCCTGCCAAGCGGAAGAATCGAAAAACTTACCAACGGAGTCGACTTTGGCTACGACCGCCTCGATCATGCTATTCAATACAGTGGTCTTTCCTACACCGTTGCGCCCTATTAGCGCATGAATATTGGTGCTCGGGGTGGAGGATACTTCCACATTGAAGTCGACATCTATCGCAGACAGGTCCGCAGTCTCCGGTCTGGCGAACCTAAATTGGTAATCTGTAAGCTCGGCTTTGCCTTCAAGTACACGAGCATACTGTCCTTTCACTACAGAGAGACTGGCGCTACGCAGCAATGAGGTCCTAAAAACCTCCTCGTTGGTCACCCCAGCGATCAGTTCAGGCTGGGCAACGATATCCCTCAGACTGAAAAGAATCTCTCTACCCATATCGCCTGGCAACGAAGCAATATTGCGATAGTATTCGACGCCGTGACCAAGCGAAAAGAAGTCATCCGCGACACTCCCAAAACTCTCGGGCAGACTTTTATAGGTAGCCATTGCTGTGGTCTGGCCCTTGAATGCTACTTTGACATCGCCGATTTCGTAGAAATTACCGTCACCATCATGAGCGGACACATGAAACATTGTAACGAACGAGTAGTCGTTCCAGTGGTCTATTCTGAGATAAATAGCATTCCTTCCATTACTTGGCGGAAGCTCGTCTCGTGGCAAAACGTGAAACTTCATCTAGAAAAAATCTCCACTCAGATGACTATAGCAGCCCCAATTCATTGCCTGACGTCAAAGATCAACGGCGCCCGATGCACCACCTTGTTGGGCGTCTTGCTCACCAATACTCTGAATTAAGGCTGAATATTGATCAGGATCTCTTTCCCTTATTTTTCGCAATATGAAGTTTGCTGTGGTTTTCATCTCTGGAATATCAATAGGCAAAATACTCCGCTCAAATAAACCCTCCAAGTGGGAGAACTCATTGTTGATACGATCCGTGAGTGGAGCAGCCAGTTCATCGTCTCCGAAAAACCTCGCCAATTTGTCGTCTTTCTCTACAGCGTTGGGATATTTAAAGTACAAGAAAGACTCAAGGAACTTGCGAGAGTTATTACCAAAATTGTAGTAGCAATCATGGTTTTCATCATTTGCAATTTGAGCTTGAGCACATTTGTAAATTTGATGAAACAGGAAATTAAATTCTGTGACGTAATCCTTCAAGTATCGAGGCATCAATGTTAGGTCACTGGCTTTTTCCGATCGGGTGACAATAAAATATTGAGCTTTGTTTTTATTTAGAGCACCGGGAAGCCGCTTCAGGTACTTTAAAAAGTC
Organism: Haliea sp.; assembly: GCA_041746975.1. Classification (GTDB taxonomy): domain Bacteria; phylum Pseudomonadota; class Gammaproteobacteria; order Pseudomonadales; family Halieaceae; genus Haliea. The sequence goes on from JBGTGB010000125.1 coordinate 22,621, forward strand.
CAGATTGTGAGTAGAAATAAACAACTGCCTAAAGCGGTCCCGTTCTTTTAGCTCCCCGCCATCTTCATATTTCTCAGGCATCACAATCTTTGCGTTTATGAGGCTGTAAACAAAGAATATATGGTTTGCATCTAGGCTGGAAATAGGGTCATCAATCCAGATAATCGGCTGGTTGCCTTTGGTCTCAACATCCTCAAGCTTAGCCATGAAGTAACAAAAGGCTATAAGGCTACATTCTCCCTCACTAAGATGGAAAGCTTTTTTGTCGTTACGAGTAACTTCGAATCGATATCCAGATGACACATTTCCCGGGTTTTCCTCAATAGCTTTGAGTGACAGCGAATTATGACCGAAGAAACTATTCAAATAGTCGTTGACTCGTTCAGCACCTTTACTTTCATCTTTCAACTGGGCCTTCAGTTCTCCTATCCTTGCTTGCTTTGTACTGATCTTTTCATCTACGATCTTCTTGGCCTCTTCCGCTTCACACATTACCTCATTCAACACATCAATGGATGCGCATTCTTCTTTATATTTTATGTCGTTAACGAACGTATGGACCTCATGGAGCCGGAGAGCGGAGCGAGCCTTCGATTGATCGGTACCCAGAGATGTTGTGAATTGGTTTGATTTGCATCTGAGTTCGTCAAATGAGTCCCAAATCGTGTTCAAAGAGTCTTCAAAAGATTCAGGCACATCGAATTTGAGAGGTGTTAAGATGGTGTCTTTTCGCTTTTCGGCCTGCTCTTTAACCGAATCCAGACTTGCACAGTAAGAGGCCGACTGAGCTGATAACTGCTCTGCAAGCGAATCCAAGTTCGTGGTAAATTTAGAATAGAAATCCGAACTCTTGATTTTCAGTAGATTAGGAACTCTTGACCGCTCACGCTCAATCGATCCTAGCAGATTATCAAGCGCTTTCCGAAGATCTTCAGACTCCTGATTAAAATGCTTGTCCAGCTTTTCCCATAAGTTTTGTGGAAGGTCGCCTCCACAGAATGTGCACTTACTCTTTTTATTTTGGTGGTACCCTCGACCAGCCCTCACCCATGTCGCCAACGCAGCATCGTTTAGCAATTCCTGAATCGGATCAGAGACCTGAATTCTTTTTTCAATTAGCTCTTTGGCCTCTGATACGATTTCAGAGAATTGAAGATTAAATGATGATGATTCAGGAATCTCACTTTTAGGTGCCTCTCTGAGAAGATCATGAAACTTAGCTACCTGCTCATCCGTAAGAGGGGGATAACTTTTTTTGCAAACAGTTACGATGTCTGCTTTAATCTTTGGAACATTGTAGTTGGCATCTCCGAACATTTTATTGTGTTTAATTCCCGTGCTTGCCTTGTTGGCTTTGTCACGCAGCTTCCCGTCCAATTCTGACGACTTGTCGAGATGGGATTTTCTGGCTTCGGTGAATTTTTCCTGAGCGCCGTGAAATTCCCCTAAAAGTCCTGACTTAACCTCATCGTTCCCGAGTTCAGCTGCATGCCTTCCAATTTCTTCCTCAAGCGTTGTATTGTCTTCCCCCAAAATGGCGAACGAGTTGATGGTCTGCTCGTCATCAACGATGAAACGCAAGTTATCTTTGACGAAGTCTTCATTGAAAACTCGAATCACTTGACCATGGCTAGTCAATGAGCTTTGTGTGGCATTGTTGCCGCCATCAAGAACTAGCTGGAATTCAGGAGAGTTGTATTTAGCTGATATCGAACCGGTTTCGAGAGCTCTAAAAATTCGTGATAGAGTTGTCTTTCCTGAGTAGTTACGGCCATAAAGAATGTTGATCTTTTTGAACTCAGCGATGTT
>JBGTGB010000126.1:0-13945 GCA_041746975.1 Haliea sp.
GCCAAGGTGATCCATACGGTGCGCGACCCTGAGAAGTGGTTTGTATCGGTGCAGAACACCATTTTCGGGGAGGAGTGGATGCGCTTCCTACCCACCAGCGAAGCCGGGCCATTCATGAGGGCCACGATCAACGACTACTTCGACGATCGCATGCACGACCGGGATTACCTCATCCAGCGCTTCGACGAGCACACCGAACTGGTCAAAGCCAGCGTCGCGCCGGAGCGATTACTGGTTTTTGAGGTGACGCAGGGCTGGGAGCCGCTTTGCGACTTTCTCGAACTTCCCGTGCCCGAGGGCGAATTCCCGAACGCCAACGACACAGCTGCGGTCCAGGAGTTGCTCAAGACCATCATGGAAAAAGGGTTTCAGGAGACGCTGGGCTATACGGGGTGGCTTGAGGGCTCTCAGACGCGTGTCATATATACCACTTGTGCCCGGGGCGCTTAGCCGTCCTGCATGCTGTCTATGAAAGCTTGCGACGACGCGATTGAGCGTTGCATGTCCTCGAGAAGCACACGGATATCCCGTTCTATGGTCTCGAACTCGACGCGGATGGCCGACACCGCGCGGGCATTCAGGTTGTGCTTCAGGTAGAGAACATTGTCGTTTAGCGAGGCAAGCACCGGGTCCATCCTGCGGGTCGATCCCCGCATGGTCTCGATTGTTTCCGCGTATCGCTCACGGGTAGCGTCAAGCTGGCGCTGGCTACTCGCCTTGAGCGACGCGCTGCCGTATTCATCGATTTCATCTTCCCATTCTTCAAACAGGGCCTGGGCGACATCTTCGACCGCCTTCACTCGGTCACGCACGTTCTCGGCGGCCGATTCGGCTCGCGTGTAATTGCGTTCGGTTTCTTTGTAGATCTTTTCGAGGTCGCCGCCGTCGTAGTCAATCAGGGCGGAAAGTTGCTCCAGCGCTGATTGGAATGTTTCCTGCGCGTCACCCTGAGCATCCCTCGAGAGCTCGACGCGGTTGACCAGGATGTCGCGCTTGTGAAAGCCGATTTTCTCCGCCGCGCTGTAGAGGGCGGATTGGCATGCAGCGAGTGAGAGAACCAGACCGAAAGCAAGTAGGCTGCGCATGATGAACTCCTTAGTCGTCGGCGGAAGCATTGCTGCTGCATCTGCGAGCAACCTGGTTTGTGGTGCGGGTGCTGGTTAAAAAAGTAGAAGCGCCCCGTGAGGGGCGCGTCTGTCTCCGTGCTTTCCTTGGCGGATTAAGGTGCGCTGCGGCTACGCAGGTAGGTAACCAGTGCCGCCCTTCCGTCCATGTCATCGGGTTCTCCAACGCGCGGGAAGTAGAACGCGTGGGGTGCGTCATCGCCTCGCGCCGGGTCCAGCAGCCAGTCGAGACTTTCAGCTGCTGAAGGCGAGGATACACCGGGCGCTACGACAGAGCCGTTGTGCAAAAACTCGTCCTTGTCGTCGAGTCCCAGCAGCAGCGGTTGTGCGAACCCGCGCGGCTCTCCGCGCAGACTGGCATCCAGAACAACCAGAGCCAGGTCGTAGTCAGGTCTCGGCCCCGCAAGGGTTGTCTGCACGTCACTGAGCCCCTCAGTAATTGCGGAGCGCTCGAGCAGCACCAGTAAGTCGTCGTCGTACGGAGTGTAGAGTTGCTCGACTGGACGAATGGCCTCGCTAACTGGCATCTCGGGGTCGGCCGTGTGGCACGCGGTACAGTTGGCGCCGCCATCTGCGCGTGCCGTGGTGAATATTTCCTCTCCTCGTGCCACCTCCTCAGGATCAAGATCTTCAGGTGCGGCGGGGGAGGGCAGCTGATCCGTGTACGCATTCAGAGCCAGTAATCGGTCCTCGTCAACACGGCGTCCGACCGGGCCTTCCGGAGAGCCTGCCGCAATCGTGTCGTCAGCAACCTCAACAAAAGGAATGACGTCACTGGCTGCCATTCCCTCGGGGATCACGCCAGTGGCGCGCAACACATCCTCGTAGCGCTCCGCGATCTCATCGCCTACCGGACCTGCGAGCACGTTCAGCAGGGCGCGCCCGCTTTCCGTCAGCAGGCTGGTCGGGTCCAGCGCTACCGTGTATACGAGGTTGTTAAAGTCCTCCAGTTCTTCAAAGGCGCCGCTTGAGCCCCATGGTGCTGCCAGATCGGTGCGGAAGAAAGGTGCTATATAGGTCGCGTTGCCAATACCGTCCGGGGTAGCGTCAAAAGAGGTCTTCGGGTAGTGGCGCATACCCGCCGCTGACATGCCGGTGAGGTACTCACGTGCCGCTGCAGTCTGCTGTTCCACGGTATCGGCCGAGTCAATCCCGGGGAAGTCACCCCTGCCCAGTGATGCACCGTCAAGCACGTCAAAGGACAACTGGAGAAATGGCAGATACGCCAACGGATTCTCTGAGGCGGCAAAAATCGCGCCAACGTCGAGACCCTCTGGAATAAAGCCGTCAATTTGTGCGCCTACGGAGCCCGGTCCCACCAGACCCGCCGGCACTACACTGTTGTCTGTTACTGAGTGACAAAGCGCACAGCTGACACCGATGCGCTCACCCGCGCCCAGATCCAGGGCCGCATTCATAAACTCGGAATCGCTGCCGAGTGGCTTGCGATCACCATTGGCGTCGAAAGGGACTACGCCGATGACTGCGCCCTCGTTGATCAGGGCTAGCGTAACCGCGGGATCCCCCAGCACGGTCTCGTTTGCAGCTGTCCCAGCCTCTATCTGGTCCAAGGCATCCAGCAAGGCCTCCGCAGTGCCGCTACTCAGCGCCTCAACGTTGACACTGAGGCCGAGCGCCAGCGCGTCGAGGGGCGTGACGCCCGCTCCGGCTATACCTTGTGGCAGCCGCATGGCATCGGTCCAGAACCCCTGATTACCGAAAGTCTCGAAGCGAAAGACCTCCATGCCGACACTTACCGTATCCGGCTCTGGCTCTGGCTCCGGTGCGGGAGCCGGCGGCGCCGGTGCCGGCGGTGCCATTGAGATGTTGTCGCTGCTATCACTACATGCAGTAAGCGCCAGGACGACGGCTGCCGCCAGAATTGTTCTTGAATGAGTCATCAAAATTGCTCCTTTGGATCAAGTAACAGTGGCCGTCAATAGACGGCGCTATTCATGGTGCGCGTCAACCATGCTTTCGGATGCACTGAAAGGTAATATTTATTTCTACCCCAGGGTGCATCCTTCGCGCCGGTCGGCACGTATAACTGCCCATACAGCCGATCAAAGGTTGCTCAATGGCAACATTTCCTGGTGCTTGGTAAAGTTCTGTCTAAGCCAACTCAGAACTTACTTAGGCTGCAAATGAAATGTAGTGCGGTGCCACACAAAAGATTGGGTAATAGAGAGAAATAAGCATAATGGCCGAATCCGACCTGAACACATTGCTGCAGAAGAGTGGCGAGGGCGACAAGCACGCGTTCCGACAGTTGTTTGACGCGGTGTCCCCGAAGCTCATGGCTGTCGCGGTGCGTATGCTGAACGATCATCAGCAGGCGGAGGATGTCGTGCAGGAGACCATGATGGCTGCCTGGCTTTCAGGCTCTGATTTCGATCCAGGGAGATCGCAGGCGTCGACATGGCTCACCGCCATTACCCGGTATCGTGCGCTCGACCTGCTCAGGAAGCGAGGGCGGCAGCGGGATATTCTGCGCGATGGGGAGCACGACATTCTGACTGTCCTGGGGCACGACGAACCCGCTCAAGAGGTAGAGCCTGTTTCGTCGGGAACAGTCGACCGCTTACAGCACTGTTTTGGAGAAATCAGTCGCGACCAGGCTGGCTGTATTCAATTAGCCTTTACAGAGGGGCTGACTTTCGACGAAATCTCGTCCAGGCTCGATCGGCCGCTGGGCACGATCAAGAGCTGGATGCGCCGCGGCCTGCAAAAATTGCGTGAGTGTGTGGAGCTATGAAACTGGAAGATCCGCAACTGCTTGAGCTGCTCGCCCAGCGCTATGTCCTCGGAACGCAGCGTGGGGGCGCCAGGCGCCGCTTTGCTGTATTAATTGACCAGCGCAGCGACGTACGCCAGGCCGTGGATAAATGGGAGCAGCGCCTGACGCCGCTGGTGTGGAATCTGGCGCCGATTGCGCCCTCTGATCTTCTCTGGCAGCGGCTTTCCCGTGCGCTCGGACTTGACAATAAGGCTCCCAAACGGCCCCTACCCGGTGCAGACCCCGGTCTATGGCGAGGGATCGCGGCAATGCTCGCATTCGTGGTGATTTTTATGGCGGGCGGCTGGTGGACGGCAGAGCGCAGGGGGCCTGAAATCGTCAGGGAAACGGTCATCGAGCAGGTGCCCGAGCAGGTCGCGGTGGCTTTGTTTGCCGATGAAGGGGGCGAGCCTCTGTGGGTGACCCGAATCGCGACGACCAGCGGTGAACTGGCAGTGCGCGTGGTCGGCGATATCACCGCACAGCCTGCCAATGATTATCAGCTCTGGGCCCTGACCGACGCCGGCATTCCCGTTTCTCTGGGATTGCTGCCACAGTCCGGTAGTCTTACCCTGGCGCTAGACAGCGCTGCGAGAGCTGCACTTCAAAGCAGCTCGACACTCGCGGTCAGCCTGGAGCCACCCGGGGGTTCTCCGGAACCCGTGCCGACAGGACCGGTTCTTTACACTGCCGCTTTGCTGGCCTCCTAGGTGTTACTCAGTGCAATCTGGCAGGATGCTGGCCGCAGCCCCTATCATGACCTGGTGGAGCGGTACCCCGTTGACCAGGAGAAAACCGGCCCAGAGATGGATATTCAGCCCTGGCCGTCTCGATATAGCTGATATCAATCGCAGTCGTGCTTCGCCTGTCGTAGCTTTGTCCAGATTGGCTATCTGGCGCAAGCCGGTCTCATTCAGACCTACAGGGGAGAATTCATGAACCGTTTGACACGCGCATGCCTGGCAATCCCGCTTCACCGCCCGAAGGCGCTCTTCGTATGAGTACATGGACTACCTCCAAAGTAGTCCAAGATTTTGTCCGCATCCCCCCCGGGTCAGTTTTAAACGGCAACCAACACCCCGGGCCGCGGCAACCAGTATGGGAGCCGTCTCACCCGTAAGATTCAGGCTTCCCGTCGGCAGGAGAACCGGCGCACGTGGGTCGCCGCTGCTGCCCAGCCACTGCAGCAGGTTACGGAACCCCGATGCCATGACGGCAGTACAGGCCGGGTACAAATCGGGCTGGAAAAGGACTTGAATGGCGTTGTCCTTGAGAATGAAGCCTGTCTCAAGGCCCTCGGCCAATACAATTCGCAGGCCCATGGCCGAAAACACATCGCTGTACTCGATGACATAGTCAAAGCCGACATGCCAACGGCCAGCGACAAGTCGCGCGCTCAGGTTCTGCGGGTAAAGTGTAGAGCCGACCGCTGCATCAAAATATTCCAGCCTTTTAATGTGCTCGATGCCACTCACCAGCCCACGCTCCATGCTGAGATGAAAGTCGGCGTCCGGTGCATAGTAGGCGAGCGTTGCATCGGCCGAGTGGTCATTGTGTGTTTTTATGTAGCTGTCGACCAGCGCGACAGCCTCTTTGGCCGATGTCTGCGCGTTTGTCCACGGCGCGGCAACTGCTAACGACAGCGCGACTGTAAAGGCGATTTTCCAAGCAGGTTCCTTTCCGTTCACCTCGACCTCCCGGGAATACACTTTCTGTTGTTTAACGTTCATACACTCTAGGATAACCTGCACAGCAGGTGTTGCGGAGGATTATGCATGAACACAGGCCGACTGGCCGCTCGAATCGGTACGTTCCGCCAGCTGGAGATACTGCTGGCCGTAGCCGAGTCCGGCGGAATTGCCGCCGCGGCTGAAAAGCTGCACCTGAGCCAACCGACGGTTTCCATGCAGATGCGCAAGCTCGCGGATAATGTGGGCGCGCCGCTGTATGACCTTTCCGGGCGCCGCCTCACCCTGACCCATGCGGGCCAGCTTATGCAACAACATGCCCGGGAGATATTCGACTGCACCGACCGCCTGGAGATGGCGCTGAACCAACTGAAAGGAATGCACAGAGGTAGATTGAGTATCGGCATTGTCAGTTCCGCAGAATATTTCGCGCCCCACCTGCTCGGCCCGTTCTATCGCCGCTACCCATCCATCGAAGTTGCGCTCAATGTGGGCAACCGGGCGGAGCTGACGGAACGCCTGAAGGACAATCTGGATGACCTGTATATCTTTGGCTTTCCCCCACAGGATGTCGATATAGCAATCACAGAGCTAGGTGCCAATCACCTTGTCGTAATCGCGCCCAAGGGGCATCCGCTCGCCCGCAAGCGGTCATTGAACTGGAATGAAGTTGCGGACGAACTGTTCATTGTCCGGGAGCAAGGGGCTGGCACGCGAGCGGCGGTTGAGTACCACCTCGAGAAGATGGGCTACTCCCTGCGCCACCAGCTGACCATTGCCAGCAATGAAGGTATCAAGCACGCGGTGCTGGCCCGCATGGGACTGGCGATTGTGCCCAGCCTCTGTCTCGACGAGGGGGACCAGCGCGAATTGGTACAGCTGCCCATCTCGGGCTTTCCGCTACTTGACTACTGGAATCTGGTGTTCAGGCGAGGCAAGACCTTTTCGGTAGTCGCTGAAACCTGTCGCGACTACCTGCTGAACGAGGGGCGGGCTATGTACCGTGACGCAACTCCCTACTGGGAGCAGCATAGACGGCCCAAGCTGCCCACCCGTTAAGCCGACAGGAATGCTGCGGGATCCCGCGCAGCCTCTGGCTGTGCCTCCGCGAAAAGCTTGCGCCACGTTTCCGGCATCTGCTCATAGGCGAACACCTTGCGCGCGTAGCAGCGCGATACATAGCTGCCCGGCTGATCGCCCATTTGCAGCCAGCCCGGCCAGGTCAGAATGTCATTGAAATGCTGCTGGCAGGGCGCATTCTTCACCGCAGGGTCGGCGACATCCGCAAGGTTGCCCACATAGCTGGACCAGTCGTTCACGGTGAGGATCTCCTTGCCCGAGTCGGGGTCTGTCGGTGTCGCGGTCAGCGCCAGGTCACCCCGGATAATCACGTCCTCGCCCTCTACCCAGCCGGGCCCTATGGCGCTGCTCTGGCTGACTTCCATGTCCGGTATGTTGATCTCGCCGAAGGCGGAGCCCCTTTCCGGCGTGATAATGGTCTTCCGGGCGCGAGGCGAGGCATAGTTCACAGGAACCTCTTCCCCGGTGTAGGGGTTGCGGAAGGTACGCAACAGCGAGGTGGAGTTGATCGGGGTATAGAAGTTCGCGCCCGCCATTGTGACTTCATAGGCACCGTCGTCCAGATCGCGGGTGGTGAACCAGCTGCCCACGTACATGTCCCAGAACGGGGTGGCTACAGAATCTACGACACCCATGCGGGTGCCGCGCATCCACCACCAGGTGACGGAACCGTCGAGCGAGTAGGCCAGTTTCCGGTAAGCGGTGAAGAGCTGTGCCTTGTCGGTCAGGTCTAGAGAGCGTGGACTTGCTGCCGCGCCCTGTACCAGCCTGCCGCCTGCCAACAGCCCCCCTGCTGCGCCGAGTAGCTGAAGTGCGGTACGTCGTTTCATATCAGTCATCCGCTCCTGGGTGAATTGGCCTACCATTTCCGCTGGGTTGGAAAGTAGCGCGCGGCGTCGGCCGAATCCGACGGAATATAGTTTGCCTGTGAATTGGGTCCGTAGCGCGGCGTATAGGCGTTGAACACGGGCAGCAACATCTCGATGGGAACCCATGGCGGGATGCTGCGAGTACTGCGAAATTCCGCCATGGGAATCCTCGCCCTCACAAATTCCTCGTGTACCGATTTGGCGCGCGTAATCGAACCGTCAGGGGCGAAGATTGCGGTATCCCCGGAACCGGAAAACTCGGGAAATCCAGGCTGCTCCGGGGACAGGGACTGGTTGCAAACGACGCTCCAGAGGCGGTTGTGGCGGGCGATTTGTTCGGCTTCGTTGACGCTATACCCGCCGGACGCTGAACTCAGTCGCAGTTCCATGCCTTTCATGGCAAGTGCCCGAGCCACATCCGGTTGAAAGGGTGCAACAGAGCAGGAGATGTTGCCGATGTCCGTGCGGGCGATGGGCAACACCGCATCCTCGCCGTACATCTCGCGATACTGGTCGAGTACATCGTAAATGGAAGTGGTAAACATTTCCCAGCCCGGGATGCCGCCCCGGACGTTGCTCGGTTTCCAGTGGTTGGCGGCGATCTTGCCCTCGGGATCGATAAGAATTCCGTTGAGCAGTACGTGTCCAGGCCAATCAGGGTCCCGTGCGTAGGTACCGAAGGTAATGTAGCAGCCGTATTCCTTGGCTTTCTTCCCAAGTCGCTCCGTCTCGGGCCCGGGCACATCGATGGCGACGTTCAGAGTCTCCTTGCGCGTCCAGGGGTTCCAGCCCATGATCGGCTGCTCGTGGAAGCACACCAGATCCTGCGTTCCGCCGAAGCCGTTGGCCATGTCAATCAGCTCGATCATATGATCGACATTGGCTTTCATTTCAGGCCCGGGACTGGACGTGTTGCGAATTGCCCGCATGAATGACTGTACCGCGGTGACGCGAAGAACATCTTTGCGCAGGGGCACCCTGGCATAGTCGCCATCATCCGCCACGCTCACCGCGCCTGCCCCCGTTGACTGCGCAGCTGCAATAGTACTGCCCCCGCCCAACGCTGCCGCTACCAGCCCCGCCGACCCGGCTGTCATCAGTTCTCGGCGGCTGAAGCGGTGGTCTGATTTTCTGTCCCCTTCAGTGCCACTCATACGGATGTCCTTCCGTGTGCCGCTATTCGCTAGTAGATCATTCTCGATGAATCGTATCAGGACGCACTGCTGATTTTCGAGATAGCAGTATTGCTAAAAGGCGTTTTCTTCTCAGACCAGTCGAGGCGCAAAAAAAAGGGGGCACAAGGCCCCCAGCAGGACAACTGGATAATCAGGAGTAGTAGGGATCTTTCATGGGCCCGATGGAGCGGGAACGAACCGGTTGCAGCGGTAGCGGGGCGATGGTGTGGGGATATTCCGGACCCCAGTTCACCGGGTCGCCAACCATTTCCATGCGTGCGTTGTCGGTGTACCAGTCCACCAGGTCGCCGTCGCAGCGCAGCAACCAGACAGTTCCTTCAGGGCCGGCGGTAAAGTCACCGTGGCGTACCAGTGCAGGGCGGAAAAAGTAGACGCCGGGCCACTGTTCACCAAAGTTGAAGTCGAAAGAGCCTTCCAACGTGTAGGCTTCCTCGTACACGGGGTGGTGGGCCAGGGGGTGTTCGCGCCAGTTCGGCTTGGCTTTGATCAGGCGCGTATAGAAGCCGGTTTTTTCGTCGCGGAACAGCATCTTGATGAACAGGCCAGGCACCGGTGTGCCGCCCAGATCGAAGCGCATGGGGCTCCCGCTCTCCACGTCGATCCAGTCCATTTCCTTGCTGTGGGTGATAACCAGTTTCTGGTCGTCGCGCACGCCCTCGGCGTCCTTGTCGGCTTCCTCGAACCTCCAGTCGCCGTACTCGCGGAAGTACAGTATTTCTGTACCCGCCTTGACTGCCAGCGCGGGGCAAAGCACACCTTTCGGCGTACACCAGTAGCCGCCTTCACCGAGTACTTCGTCGCCGATCTTTACTTCGCCCTTGAGTACATACCACTCTGTCTGGGCGACGTGGGTTCCTGCAGGACGGCTCCAATCGGTATCGAAGTGAACCTTGGCGGAGACTGAACCATCTTCCTCATCGTAGCTCAGATTGCGCTGACGCGCGCTTCCGGCACCGCCCACCAATTCCGCAGGATGGAAGATCAGATCTTTCTCATCAATCATTTCTACGTGGGGTCGCATGCTCTCTCCTGATAACGCTGATAACACAAAACGAGCATAGAGATTACCTCCCCTGGCAAATAGATTGAAATAGATTTTATTTATTCTATATATAGACAGTAATCTATCTTGATTTTTTCGGTCGCCTGTTCACCTGTCCAGTCGTTTCGCACATGATAATTGTCAATGCATCGCAATGGGCGACATCTATACCCTGAAGTTTAAAATCGAACTTATCCAAGGTGCTTTGCAGATAAGCAAGCAGCACCATGTACTGCCCCTAATCTACCACTCCTCATTTTAACAAGGTGAATCACCATGAGCACAGAACACCTGAACCGGATCGAGATCCCTAGCCCCGCTACCGATTATGCGAGGGCGTTACTCGCCAAGGTAGAGGAAAGGCAGCTGTTCATCGACGGTGCATATAAACCAGGCTCCGGTGGACAGTTTCTCGACACCTGCGACCCAGCCACCGGCCAGGTTCTCGCCAAGATTGCCAATGCCGGTGAAAAGGATGTTGACGCCGCGGTCAGCGCCGCCCGTGCCGCCCTCAAAGGGCCCTGGGCCACGATGACACCCATGGAGCGAGGTTCGCTGCTTACCCGTATCGCAGAAAAAATCGAGGCCAACATAGATGAGCTGGCGGAGTTGGAAATATTGGATCAGGGCAAAGCGTGGGGCGTGGCGCGCTGGGCGGAGATCCCGGGAGCCGCAAATCAGTTTCGCTACTTCGCCGGACAGGCCATGGCCATTGAAGGCCGCAGCATTACCACATCCGTGAACTACCAGCCCGAGGGCAAGCAGGTCCAGGCGTGGACCGTGCGTGAGCCGGTAGGTGTGGTAGCTGCCATCACCCCCTGGAATTCGCCGCTGGTACTCACCGCCATGAAACTTGCGCCGGCCCTTGCCGCTGGCTGCACCGTGGTACTGAAACCCGCGGAGTTGACGTCGTTGAGCGCACTGCGTCTGTGCGAGTTGATGCATGAGGTGGGCTTACCATCCGGAGTACTCAATGTCGTTACCGGAGACGGGCACACAGCGGGCGCCATGCTTGCTGCACACATGGGCGTGGACAAGGTCGCATTCACTGGCTCCACCACCACCGGCCGGGCCGTGGTCGCGGCCAGCGCCGGCAACCTGAAGCGGGTTACCTTGGAACTCGGCGGCAAGTCGCCCGCCATCGTGCTACCGGACGCAGATCTCGATCTTGTTATCCCGGGCGTGGCCAATGGCATCTTCTTCAACGGTGGCCAGGTCTGTGTCGCCAGCACGCGGGCCTACGTACACCGCTCCATCTTTGACCAGGTGGTGGAAGGAATCGTCGCCTACGGCGCCGGCCTTAAACTGGGCCACGGCCTGGATCAAAGCACCCAGATGGGGCCGCTGGTATCCAGGCCGCAAGCCGATCGGATTATGTCCTTCATAGAAGGCGCGCGTCGCGACGGCGCCACAGTGCTCTGCGGCGGGGAACAGCTGGGGCCCAATGGCACCTTTATCCTGCCCACCGTTATCACCGGAACCCGGACCGATATGCCCGTACACTGCGAGGAAGTTTTCGGGCCGGTGTTGGTGATTGAGCCCTACGACGACGTCAATGATGCTATCAAGTGGGCCAACGACAGTGCATACGGCCTGGCTGGCAGCGTCTGGACCCGTGACTTCTCCAGCGCTCAGCGTATATCGCGGGCAGTCAAGGCCGGCACCATCTGGATCAACACCCACTCCATGTTCGATGCATCACTACCCATAGGCGGCATGAAGCAGTCCGGCTATGGGCGTGAAAGCGGTCAGCTGGCGATGGACAACTATCTGGACTGGAAAACCATCTGCGCTGTGGTTTGATTCCTCAAATCATGGCGTAACGGACCTGGCAAGACGGAAGCCGAGGCTGAAGCTGCGGAAGTCCTGGGGGCCCCCGCCGCGGTAGGCAGAGCGCAAGTATCGTCCCCAGTAGAACCAGGTACCGCTACGGACACCCGCACTGCTGCAATCGCCCAGCATCCACGCACTGCCATCCGTTGGTGCACCATGGTAACTGTCGTTCCAGCAGTCCTGAACCCACTCAAAGACGCTGCCGTGCATGTCATACAGACCGAATGCGTTGGGGCTGAAGCTTGCGACAGGAACCGGAGTCTGCCGCCACTCGCCTTCGGGGCAGCCTGCAGCGGGCTCGGTAGCTCGAAAATTAGCCTGTGCACTTGTGATGCAGTTGCCGGTGTGGAAGCGACCCGTGGTGCCGGCACGGGTGGCGTACTCCCATTCCGCTTCGCTTGGGAGCCGGTAGGTTTCCCCCGTTTGCGTGCTCAGCCAATTGCTGTATTGCTGTGCATCGTTCCAGCTGACGCAGGTCACGGGATGCTGTTCATTCAAACTCAGCCCGGTGCTGCGCCAGTTGCGCCCTGACCGCCACTGGCCCTCCCACTCTCCCTGCACTTGCTCCAAGGTGTAGCACCCGCTCTCGCGGACGTTGCGTTCGGCTTCGGTCTGGTAGTTGCTGGCCGTGATGAAGGCCCGGAACTGGCCGACGGTGACTTCGGTCCGGCCGAGCGCGAAAGCGCTTACAGTGACTTTGCGTTGCGGTCCCTCGGCTTCTGTGCGTTCCGGCTCCTCGGGCGGGCTGCCCATCGTGAAGCTTCCGGCTGGAATAATCACCATCTCCGGGCAGGTGGCGCAATCGGTGAACACCTTGCCGGCCTGGTGCGGCGATGCCGGCGGGGTGCAGGCGGTCATCATCAGGGCCAGCAGTGTGGCGCTGATTATTTTGAACCACTTCAAGGCAGTACTCCTTTGGAAAAGAGATTTTCCTTGGGACACCGAGGTTAAAGAGCTGAGGCAAGGAACCAGACCGGCACGATGCTCCGGACTTAGTGCTCTTCCAGTAGTCTCCCGAAACCGGTGAGCCTGTCGTTGATGCCGCAAGCTCGCAGGGCGTGCCAGTAGGTCGCAGTATTGATTGCAATCACCGGCTTGGCCAAAGCCAGCTCGAGGTTGGCAGCAAGCTTGACCATGGACAGGTTGGTACCCACCTGAACGATCGCGTCCACGTCATCGCCGTCAATCTCGGCGACCGCAGCGCGGATAGTGGGCGGCTGGACCTCCGCGATGGCATGCCAGCTTGGGCAGCGAAGAGGTTTGTCGCGAACGATCTCGAAGCCGTGGTCGCTGAGGAACCTGGCAACCTCGGCGTTGGCAACCGGGTAGTACGGAGACAGGAAGGCAATCTTGCGAATGCCGCCAATGGCTTTCAATGCCGCAGCCACGGCCTCGGAGCCCGTGGATATTTTTAAGCCCGAGAGTTCTTCGATGTTTTTCCTCCAAGCAGCGGCGCCCTCGGCGCCACCGTAGAAGGTGACCGCGGACATGCCCATTACCAGGTAGTCCGGTGCACAGGTGAGCACCCCCTTGACTGCCTCTCCGGTGCAACGATCGATTTCCAGTGTCCCTTGCATGAAGGATTCATCAGAAAGGGCCGAGGCGTTCTGAATCACGATACGACTGTAGTGGTTGGTGACACCGGCTGGACGCATATCGTCAAAATCGGGTTGCACAATGGTATTGGTTGACGGACCAAGCACACCAAATTTGGCGCGATAACCTAGCGCATCAGGCATTTTGAACTCTCCTGGTGGTCGCCCGGCTCTCTTCCAGGCTTGTGAACATGGCTTGCCGACGCATAAACGCGCGCCGGCGTTCCGGGTCGTCCCGGGTCTCTCTCATTTCCTGCAAACGCTGTGTATGATTATCTTCAGGGTTGTGCTCCAGTAACTTCTTGTTCTGCATGGTCTGCGCCTGGATAAAGCGATGTGTTACCGGGCGCCGTTCCGCGTCGAACTGTTCGAAGCGCACATCCTCGTGACCCATCTGCAGATTTGCCTGGATCTTGTCACACAGATTCCACGCATCATGTATTCCACTATTCATGCCCAGCCCACCCAGGGGATTATTCAGGTGTGCGGCATCGCCTACCAGACCTACCCTCCCATGATCGAAACGGGTGGCGACTCGTTGGTGCACACGGTAGATAGTGCGGTGGCGTGTATCAACATCCTCGCGGCCGATCAGATTGCGAAAGACTTCCCGCTTTTTGTCTTCCGAAAGCAGCCACGCATCCGGTTGATCCTCCTTCGCCGGCACAAGGATGCGCCAGGCACTGGGTACACGCAGCAGTACCATCCATTCCCGTTGATCGGAAACATAGTTCACGTAGGC
>JBGTGB010000127.1:0-49463 GCA_041746975.1 Haliea sp.
CTGCTGCGGCTTGGCCGCCAGCACCAACGGGGCCTCGTCGGGCCAGTGCCGGTCCTCGCGGACGAAAAAGTGGCCGTAGGTCGCCGCCGGGGCGGCCCTCGCGGAATTGGCCAGCGATAACGCCAGAAGCGTCGCGACAGCCAGCCGCTGGACATTCAGTCTTGTAGTCATCACCTCTTCCTGCCCTGAGCCGGGAGGACTGCCTGGTAGAGCAGCCAGTGGGTTAATGATATAACGACTACCGGTCGCTACACACTCATGATGCGACAACGCAACCAGGGCGGGACCGCAACGGCATGAAGCAACTTGGCATCCTCGACTCCGCATTTATCAACATGGAGCTGCCCAACACGCCCCAGCACGTGGGTTCCCTGGGTATCTACGATCCTTCCACTGCGCCCGGTGGCAAGGTCCGGTTCAAGCAGGTCATTGCCACTTTCGAGCGGCGGCTCGCCAGCCAGCCCCTGTTTCGGACCCGCCTGGTACGGGTGCCCGGCGGGCTGGACCGCCCCTATTGGGTCAAGGATGAGCGCTTTGATGTCGAATTTCACCTGCGTCATATCGCCCTGCCCAAACCGGGGGACTGGCGCCAGTTGTGTATCCAGGTAGCACGCCTGCACTCGCGTCCGCTGGATATGGGCAGACCGCTATGGGAAGCCTGGATCATCGAGGGCCTGGACCGGATGCCGGGGCTGCCAGCAGGTAGTTTCGCTGTCTACACCAAGATACATCACTCCCTGGTCGACGGCATGGCAGGAAACAGTATCGTCGCCCTGATTCACGACCTGGTCGCCGACCCACAGGCTGATTTGTCAGCGCAGGACCCACCGAAACTGGTGGACCCGCAGCCCAGTATCGCCGAACTGCTGGCGCGGGCCTCCATCAACGGGGTCCGCAATGTGGCCGGCGTCATCAGCGGGGGTATAGGCAGCTCGGCCGAGCTCGCGCGCTACGTCAGCGCGATACTGCGCAAGGAAGTGCCACCCCCGGATATCAGCGCACCCAAGACCCGGTTCAACCGGTCGGTGGGGCCCCACAGGGTGTTCGCGGCCGCGGAATTCAGCCTGCAGCGGATCCAGGCGGTCAAGGACGCCGCCGGAGTCAAGGTCAACGACGTGGCGCTGGCGATTACCGGCGGGGCACTGCTGCACTATCTGGCAGAGCTGGACGAGGCGCCGGCGGCTGCTTTGGCGGCGACGATACCGCTCAACATGCGGACCCGGCGAGACAGCAGCGACGACAACAATCAGGTCGGCTCGGTATTTGCCTCGCTGCACACGGATCTCGCCGACCCGGCGCAGAGATTGCAGGCCATCCACCAGAGCGCCGCCGAGGCACAGCGCTCTGGTGACAGCAGTCCGATGGTGGACGTGCTGAAACTGGCAGGGGTGTTCGCGCCCGCCCTCACCCGGCCGGTTCTGGGGTTCTGGGCGCGCAATCACCTGTCGAGCTACCTGCCGGTGAATATCTCCACGGTGGTGTCCAACGTCGCCGGGCCGGATTTTCCCCTGTATTGCGCCGGAGCACGGCTGGTGGACTACTACGGCCTGGGGGTACTCACTCCGGGGATGGGTATCTTCCACATGTTCTTCAGCTATTGCGGCAAGGTGACGATTTCGGTGCTGGCCGACCGCGAGATGCTGCCGCAGCCAGAGCGCTACCAGGTCTGTCTGGAGAGCGCTTTGGAGGAACTGGAGAATTCGGTTCTGCCGAGGTCTCGCGGGCGCCGCAGGCAAAAAAAACCCGCCTTGCGGCGGGTTCTAAACGTGCAATAGTCTGGACCTGGACGGGCTTTCCCGAACGCTGTCGAGCGGGAAATACTGTTGCATTTGAACACGATACAAAAACCACTGATATATATCCAATGTATTTTTGTTATGCTCTTCATGAATTGAAATCATGGTGCTGCCATGGACACGTTGAATCTGCATAAAGTGGACCTGAATCTGCTGGTTGCCCTGCAAGCCCTGCTGCAAGAGCGCAGTGTATCGCGCGCGGCAGAGAGGCTGCACATCACCCAGCCGGCGATGAGCAAGACCCTCGCCCGCCTGCGGGATCTATTCGACGACCCCCTGTTTACCCGCAGCAATCGCGGCATGCAACCAACCCCTCGTGCCCAGGAGTTGGCCACAGAACTCGGCGTTGTGCTCCACCATATCACCCGCCTGGTATCCGGTTCCCGCTTCGATCCCTATACCTACAGTGGCGAAATCAGCTTCGCTCTCTCGGAGTATGTGGGCGTTGCCCTGCTCCCGGGTTTGATCAAACGCCTGCACCAATACGCCCCCAGGCTCTCCATCCGCACCATCACCCGGGTCGAGAACCAGCTCGAACAGCTGGCAACCGGGAGTCTCGATTTCGCCATCCATATCGCCCAGGCCCACTACCCCACCGAGTTCCGGACCCAGGTACTGGGCACCGCGCCACCGGCGATCCTGGTCCGCGAGGGGCACCCATTGACCCATGGTGAAATCACCTGGGAGCGCCTGGCGCTATACCCGGTAATTCGGGTGTATGTGCCCGACCTGGAGCAGGTCGAGCTGGCTCGCACTTCCGAGGCCTTCATGCGGGGACGGCATCCGCAGCAGGGATCGCTGGAGACATCGCACCTGATGACAGCCATGGAGGTTCTGCGCAGCACCGACTATTTCCTCCCGGGCCCTGCCTATGTGCTGCAGAATTCCCATGCGACCGACGGTATTGTAGCGCTGCCCACGCCGCCGGGGAGCCACGACGCCCTCAAGTACACGCTGGTGGCTCACAGGCGCACCAGCCACTCCGCCATGCACTGCTGGCTGTGGGACCAGATACTGGACACCATTCGCGCCATGGCGGCGGAGAATACTGCGGCCCAGCATGTCCGTTATCCTGCTATGCTGTCGCCCCTGAACACGCCCTGAACACGCCCCGAACCGCACTATTCCGGACAGATCATGAGTAGCAGCAAGCGACGCGACATTCCGCTCTACGCAACCCCGCTGGTGGAAACCCATTGCCACCTCGATTATCTGGATCAGGAGCAGCTGGCGCAGACTCTGGCCCGATCCCGGGAAGTCGGCATTGAGCGCATCGTGACAATCGCAGTGTCGGCGGCAAACCTCGATCGGGTCTTTGCCCTGACCAGGGCCGCGGACGATATCTGGGGCACCCAGGGAGTTCACCCCCACGAGGCGGAATGCTACGACAACGCCGTGGCCGACATCATCCGTGGCCGTGGCAGCGACCCCCGGATAGTAGCCGTCGGCGAAATCGGCCTCGACTATTTTTACGATCACGCCGATCGGGCAGTGCAGCGCCGGGTCTTCGCCGCCCAGCTGGCGCTGGCAGTCGAACTGAATCTGCCGGTGGTGATCCACACCCGCGAAGCCGACGATGACACCCGCGCCATTCTCGGGGAATTCAGCCGGGATCTCGGGCGCAAGGGTGTGATTCACAGCTTCACCTCGGGTCTGCCCCTGGCGGAATTCTGCCTGGACGCGGGATTCATGCTGGGTTTCAACGGCATCACCACCTTCAATCGGGCCGACAATGTCCGCGAAGTTGTGGCCGCCACCCCGCTGGACCAGCTGGTGCTGGAGACCGACTCACCCTACCTGACCCCGGTGCCCTACAGGGGCCGCCCAAATGCCCCGTTCTACCTGCCCTTCGTCGCTGAGAAGGTAGCCGAGATAAAGCAATTGCCGGTGGAGGATCTACTGCAGGCGGTACGTTACAACAGCCTGGCGCTGTTTTTCCCCGAGGCGCTCGCCTGATCGGCGCTAAATTTGGCCAGCAAGCCTGAACCTGTAGGCAGTCAGTGGTAAACTGGCCGCCTTTTTTCGCGGGCACTGGGCTCGCCACAACGACAGGACGCCATGGATTATATTGTCGGCCAACGCTGGGTCAGCCACGCAGATGCCCAGCTCGGGCTCGGAGTTATCGTTGAGGTGGAGCCGCGACGGGTTACCCTGAACTTCCCCGCGGTGGGTGAGGAACGCACCTATGCCGTGGAAAGCGCACCGCTGACCCGCCTGCGCTTCAAGGAGGGAGACCATATCTCCACCTCCGACAACCTGGAGCTGGTGGTCACCCAGGTCGAGGAAAACGGCGGCTTGCTGCTGTATACCGGCACCGATCACCATGAGCAGGCAGTGACGGTCTCCGAGCTGGATCTGGACGCCTTTGTGCAGATCACCACGCCCCAGCAGCGTCTCCTCAATGGCCACTTTGACAAGACCAGCGACTTTGCCCTGCGGGTCGCGACGCTGAACCAGATCGACCGCCTGCAGCGCTCCCCCGCGCGCGGGCTGATGGGATCCCGCACCAACCTGCTGCCCCACCAGGTGTATATCGCCAACGAAGTCGGCCAGCGCCACGCACCCCGGGTCCTGCTGGCCGATGAAGTCGGCCTCGGCAAGACCATCGAAGCGGGCATGATCCTGCACCAGCAGCTGCTGACCGGGCGCGCGACCCGGGTGCTGATTCTGGTGCCACAGACGCTGCTGCACCAGTGGCTGATCGAAATGTTGCGGCGTTTCAACCTGCATTTTTCCCTGTTTGACGAGGAGCGCCTGCAGGAGCTGTCCGGGTTCGACGAGTTCGGCGACGAAACACTGCCGGAACTCACCGACTACAATCCGTTCGAGAGCGAGCAGCTGGTGCTGTGCAGCCTCGACCTGTTTCGCGAATACCCGCAGCGCCAATTGCAGGCGCTGACCGCAGCATGGGATCTGGTGGTCGTGGATGAGGCCCACCACCTGCACTGGTCGCCGGAGGCTCCCGGCGAAGACTATCGCTTCGTCGCCGCCCTCGCCCGTCAGAACCCCGGCCTGCTGCTGTTGACAGCAACCCCGGAACAGGTCGGTGTCGACAGCCATTTTGCCCGCCTGCAGCTGCTGGACCCTGAGCGCTTCCACTCGCTTGAGGATTTTCGCGCGGAAGAGCAACAATACCGCCACTGGAGCGAAATGGCACAGCAGCTGGAGCAGGGTGAAATCCCCTCGGACCTGCCCTCCGGGCTGGATCCTGCCACCCCCGCCGAAACCCTGATCGAGCAGATTCTCGACCGCCACGGTACCGGCCGCGTCATGTTCCGCAACACCCGGGCGGCCATCAGCGGCTTCCCCCAGCGCGTTATGCACCGCTACCCGCTGCCGACGCCAGATTCCTACAGCCTCGCCAACAGTGATGTACTGGAGGCGCTGCACCCGGAATCCCCCTACCACGACGACAGCTGGCTGGCCTTTGACCCGCGGGTCACCTGGCTGGAACACACCCTGAAAGGCCTGCGCCCGGAAAAGGTGCTGGTGATCTGCGCCCGCGCTACCACCGCGGTCATGCTGGAGCACTACCTGCACCTGCGTGCCGGAATACGCTCTGCGGCTTTCTACGAGGGGCTGTCCATCATTGAGCGGGATCGCGCCGCCGCCTACTTCGCCGACGACGTCGCCGGGGCCCAGACCCTGGTCTGCTCGGAAATCGGCAGCGAGGGGCGTAATTTCCAGTTTGCTCACCACCTGGTCCTGTTTGACCTGCCCCTGAACCCGGACCTGCTGGAGCAGCGTATCGGGCGCCTCGACCGCATTGGCCAGAGCGAGAATGTGCAGATCCACGTGCCCTTCCTGCAAGGCAGTGCGCAGGAAACCTTGCTGGACTGGTACGACCGCGGCCTCGACCTGTTCCGCGAGAGCTGCTCCGCGGGCACCCTGATCTTCGACCGCTTCGAGGAGCGCCTGCTGGCGCAGCTGCGCCGGCGCGACGCGGACTTTGACGACCTGCTGATCGATACCGCGGCCTTTACTCTGGACACCCGCCGCGAGCTGCGGGAGGGCCGGGACCGCCTGCTTGAACGCAACTCCTGCAAACCGGAGGTGGCCGCAGCTGTGATCGCTGAGATCGAAGCCAACGAGGACAGCGCCACGCTGCAAGCCTATCTGGAATCTCTCTGTGAAGCCTACGGGGTAGAACAGGAGCATCACTCGGAGCAGGCCCTGGTGCTGCGCCCGACGGACCACATGCTCACCGGCCACTTCCCCGGCTTGGAGGAGGAAGGCACTACAGTAACCTTCTCCCGCGACAAGGCTCTGGCGCGGGAGGACATGGCTTTCCTGACCTGGGAACATCCCATGCTGGTGGAGGCCATGGATATGGTCCGCTCCACCGAGCTGGGAAATGCCGCCCTGGGCACCATCAAACTCAAGGGCATCGCCCCCGGCACCATGCTGCTGGAGAGCATCTTTACCATCAACTGCGTGGCACCCCGGAACCTGCAGCTGGAGCGCTTCCTGCCGCTTTCACCGCTGCGCCTGCTGGTGGATGCACGGGGCAAGGACCTGGCCGGGCTGGTTCCCCACGAGCGGCTCAACGGCCTGGTGGAAAGGGTGAACAAAAGCACTGCCCTGGCCATCATCAAGCAGGTGCAGCCGGAAGTCGACGCGAAAATGCTCCTGGCAACGAAGCTGGCGGAAACCCAACTGGCGCCAACCCTTGAGGATGCGGAAACGCGCATGCGCGAGGAGCTCGGGGCCGAGCGGGAGCGGCTGCAGGCACTGCGGGCGGTAAACCCATCCATCCGCCAGGAAGAGCTGGACCACCTCGACTACAAGATCGAGGAGTGCGCCATCCATATTCGCCACGCCGGCCTGCAGCTGCAGGCGCTGCGGCTGATCATTACGACCTAACCCAGAGCAAACAAGGCCTCTACTCATGACAACACTCTATCGCTGCACCATCGGGCTGCTGCTGACCCTGCTGGCAACGATTGCAACAGCCGACTATCTCGACACCAGCCACAGCTTCCGGGAACAAGCCGCCAGTGAGCCCGACACCCTGGTGGTGCTGGTGCCACTCAACAGTACCGACGGCCTGCCCGGCTGGGATGAGGATACCCGAGAGCAGTTCAGTCGGGCTCTCGCCGCCCAGGAGTTTGACGGCAGCATGAGCCAGCTGCTGGAGATCCTGGCGCCCACGGGACTCCCCGTCGACCGCCTGATCGCCGTTGGCCTCGGGGAGCCTGCCGAGCTCGCCCGCGCCGATGCCGAGATCCTGGGCGCAGCCCTCGCCAATTACCTGAACCTGGGCAAGGCACAGACTATCCTCGTGCACTCCGAGCTGATTACCAGCCCGGCCCTGAACACGGCTATCGTCACCTCAATTGCCCACGGTACCGACCTGCTAAACTACCGCTTGTACCGCTTCAAGACCAACGCCGAACCACGGCCGTCACAGGCTTACGAGTGGCTGGTGTTGGAGCAGGAAACGGCCGACCAAGCCTGGCTGCAGCTCAATGCACTCGCGCAGGGCGTCTCCACTGCGCGGGAGCTCACCAATCTGCCCGGCAGCGACGGCTACCCCGCCGCCTTCGCGGAACAAATGCGCTCACGGTTGCAGCCGCTGGGCGTCAAGGTCACCGTGCTCGGGCCGAAGGAGATATTGAATGCGGGCATGGGGGCCCTGTACGGGGTCAGCAAGGGCAGCTAGCACGGCGCCCATCTGCTGATAGCTCACTGGCGTGGCAGCGACGATGTCCCCATCGCACTGGTGGGAAAGGGCAATACCTTTGATACCGGTGGTTACAACATAAAGACCGACTCCGACTCCATCCTCGCCATGACCGGCGACAAGGCCGGTGCCGCTGCAGTGGCAGGCACCATTGAGGCCCTGGCCAGGCAGAAGGCAAAGGTCAACGTGGTAGGCATTATGCCACTGTCGCAAAACGCAATCTCCGGCACTGCCCAGCTGCCCGGAGATGTGGTCACCGCGGGCAATGGCATGACCATTGAAATTGCCAGTACCGATGCCGAGGGCCGGTTGATCCTGGCAGATGGCATCTGGTACGCGCGGGAACACTTCCAGCCGCGAGCGATCATCGATATCGCGACCCTGACCGGTGCCAAGGTAGGGGCCCTGGGTCGCGACTATGCAGCGATATTCAGCGAGGATGAGACGATCCTGGAGAGCCTGAAAGCGGCCGGCGAACTGACCCGGGAGCGGGTCTGGCAGCTGCCGCTGGGGCCCTATGAAAAAATCATCGACAGTCTCATCGCCGACATGAAGAACACCGGCCAGCCGGGCGCCCAGGCCGGTGCCATCTTCCTGCAGCGTTTTGCCGGCGACACGCCCTGGGCACACATCGACATGGCCGGCAATGGCCGCTTCGAGGCCACCAGCTTGCCACCCCTCACCGGGGCGACGGGTTTCGGTGTGCGCCTGCTGACGGAGTGGGTGAAACTGTACTCAGAAAACCAGAAGTAGAGGGAGGGCGCTCAGGAGACTGCGACCAGCCCGCCGTCCAGTACCAGCACGTGGCCGGTAACCCAGGCGGAAGCTCGGGAACACAGGTAGATCGCGGTGCCGGCAGCATCCTCAGGCGAGCCCATGCGGCGGATGGGGAAGCCGCTGGTTATTTCCTCCTCATGCCCGGTCATGTGTGAGGTCATCTTGCTGGGAAACAGGCCCGGCGCGATAGCGTTGACGTTCACCTGCTCCCGCGCCAGCTCGGCACCCATGTGGCGCGTGAGATGGTGCACCGCGGCCTTGCTCGCGGTGTAGCTGTAATTTTGCATGTGGCTGTTGGTGATGCCGTTCACCGAACCAATATTGATGACCCGTGCCGGATCCGCATCCGTACCCGCAGCGCGCAGCGCAGGCAGCAGTTGCTGGGTGAGGAAGAAGATGGATTTCACGTTGAGATCCATGACCTTGTCCCAGCCGCCTTCGGCAAACTCGTCGACACTGGCACCCCAGGTGGCGCCGGCATTGTTCACCAGAATGTGCAGCGCCGGCTCGCGCTCGCGGATATTCGCGGCGAAGCGAGTGACGCCCTCCACAGTTGACAGGTCCGCAACCAGGGCAATGCACTCCCCCTGCTGTGAGAGCTCCGCAGCTGTCGCCCGTAACTCCTCCTCCCGCCGCGCAGTAATATAGGTGCGCACGCCATTGGCGACAAAGCCCTCGGCTATCATGGCCCCGATGCCACGGGAACCCCCGGTCACTACGGCAACCTTGCCACTGATATCAAACAGGTTTTTCATTGGTGTTCTCCGCCTAAATCAGTTGAGTCCAGGACCCACGGGGCCCGTCAAGCGCCGTTTACAGCGGCTGCCCGCAGCGCCTTGAGCACCTCGCCGCGGGTATCCGCCGGGTCAATCACGGCATCAATTTCCAGAAAGGAAGCCGCCTCGGTGGCCTTGCCGGACTCGTAGAGGCCCGCCACCAGCTGCTCGAACAAGGCCTCACGCTCCGCAGGGTCGGCAATTGCTTCCAGCTCCTTGCGATAGCCCAGCTTGACCGCGCCCTCCAGACCCATGCCACCAAACTCGCCGGTAGGCCAGGACGCGGCGTAGATCGGGGCCCGGAAGCTGCCACCGGTCATCGCCATGGCGCCGAGACCGTAGCCCTTGCGCAGAAAGATGGCCACCACCGGCACCGTGAGGCGGGCGCCGGCAAGGAACAGGGAGGACATACGCCGCACGGCGGCATCCTGCTCGCTGGCGGGCCCCACCATGAAGCCCGGGGTATCGGTGAGGGACAGCACCGGCAGACCAAAGGCATTGCAGAGCTGCAGGAAGCGCGCAGCCTTCTCAGCGGATTCCGCATCCACCGCGCCACCCAGCTGCTGGCAGTCATTGGCAATCAACGCCAGAGGCAGGCCCTCGAGGCGCATGAAACCGGTAATGATGCCGCGGCCGTAAACGCGGCGCAGCTCAAGAAAAGTCCCGCTGTCGGCGAGTATTTCGATCACCTTGCGCACCGGATAGGCCCAGCGCCGATCGGCGGGGACCAGCTCGCGCAGTGGCTCCTGGTCGCCGGCGGACCAGCCTGCAACAGGACCCTGGAAGTAGCCCAGCAGCTGCCGCGCCAGCGCGGTGGCCTCAGCCTCATCTTCCGCGGCGATATCGACCACGCCATTCCTGAGCTGTACCTCAATGGGGCCGATCGCCCTGGCCTCGACCTTGCCCAGGCCGCCACCTTCGATCATCGCCGGGCCTGCCATGCCGATCCAGGAGCTGCGGGTAGCGATAGTGAAATCCGCACAGCCGAACAGGGCCGCATTGCCGGCAAAACAGTAGCCGTTGTTGACCGCGATACGCGGCACCTTGCCGGCGAGACGTGCCCAGTTGCGGAATGAGTGCAGGTGCAGCCCGGCGATCTGGGTCAGGACATCGGTGTCACCCGGGCGCCCGCCGCCACCCTCGGTATACATGACCACCGGCAGCCGCTGCTGCTCCGCCAGTTCACAGAGCCGGTCCAGCTTGCCGTGATGGAAGAAGCCCTGGGTCCCAGCGAGTACCGCGTAGTCGTTGACGATGACCGCCGCCCTGGCCGCCGCAGGGCCCACACGATCGGCGTTGATGGTCGCGGTACCGGTGATGATACCGTCGGCAGCGGTGCTGGATTGCAGCTCCCGATAGTCGCGGCGGCTGCGCTGGGCAGCGACCGCCAGCTGGCCGTATTCCTGGAAACTGCCGGGGTCGACCAGATCCGCAAGGTTCTCCCGAGCAGTCCTGTAGCCGGCAGCGTGGCGCCGGTCGCGGGCCTCTGCCCGCCCCTCATCCAGGGTGCGCTGAAGACGTTCGCGCAGGGCCAGCAGTTCCGGGCGTGCCTTATCCTCCACGGCGCCGCACTCGCTGTAGCCGCGGCCGCAAAACTCAGCCCTGCTGCTTCTGTTGCTGGCCCCTGCCTGTCACCGCCTGCCGCTGGGCAGCGATATCGTCGCCGGAGACCCTGGCATTGGCATAGGCCATGACCTGCTTCTCCATGGCAAGGCCCGCACCCATAGTCATTTCCAGACCGTCGTTGACCAGTGCCTTGTAGGCTTTCACCGTCCAGGGGACGCAGCTGGCAATGTCCTCCGCCACCTGCTGGCAGGCAGCGGCCAGGGCATCGGGTTCCACAACCCGGCTCACCAGACCCCAGGCATCCGCCTGCTGGGCGCTGATAAAGTTGCCGGTGAAATGCGCTTCCCGGGCGCGGCTGTGGCCAATAATCCGCGCCAGCTTCTGGGACAGGCCCCAGCCCGGCGCCAGGCCCACCCGACAATGGGTGTCGCCGAAGCGGGCCTCGCTGGACGCGATGAGGATGTCTCCCATCAACGCCAGTTCGAAGCCACCGGTAGCGGCAACGCCGTTCACGCCGATAATGATCGGCCGGTCAAAGGCGCGCATCGCGGCGTAGACATCGTTGTCGCCGTGAATTGCGAAAGCGGCCAGACCCTGCGGGTGGTTGCCGAGTGCCTTGAGGTCGAGGCCCGCACAGAATGCGCGGCCCTTGCCCGTCAGGATGACGACGCGAACGTCCTTGTCTTCCTGCAATTCGCGAAAGGCGGCGCACAGGTCACCCAGTAACGCGGGCGACAGGGCATTCATCGCCTCGGGGCGGTTCAACCTCAGCGTGGCTACCGCGCCCTCGCGTTCAATCAGCAATTCAGCTTGTGACATCCGGTACGCTCCTATTTGCCCCGCCACACCGGCGCACGCTTCTCCACGAAGGCTGCCACACCCTCGCTCGCGTCAGCACTGGCGATACAGATCGCCTGCAGCCGGGCCTCTTCAGAAATACAGTCGTCGACGCTGTGTTCAATGGCGAAGTTGAGCGCCGCCTTGGCGTGACGCAGGGCCAGCGGCGCCTTGCCCGCCAGCTCCCGGGCCCATTGCAAGGCATCCTCCAGCAGCGACTCCGCCGGCACCACACGGTTGCACAGCCCCAGTTCCCGACAGCGTGCAGCGGGCAACTTTTCGCCGGAGACAATCAACTCATAGGCGCGTTTGCGGCCCAGGGTGCGGGCCAGGTGCCAGGTGGCACCGCCATCGGGCACCAGGCTGATCGCGGCAAAGGCCTGGTAGATATAGGCGTTCTCTGCCATCACCGTGAGGTCACAGACCATGGCAAAAGAACTGCCGACCCCGGCCGCAGCCCCATTGACCGCACTGATCCAGGGCTTGGGCGCGTCGGTAATCGCCATCAGCACCGGCTTGTACTCCGTATTGAGCTGCCTCTCGACGTCGAAATCAGCGCCCGACACCTCCGAGAGATCGGCGCCCGCGCAAAAGGCGCGGCCTGCGCCGGCCAGAACCACGACGCGAATGCTGTCGTCTGCGTTGACTTCCTGCACTGCCTGCAACAGATCGCTGCGCAGAGCAGCATTGAAGGCATTGAGGCTGTCAGGGCGGTTGAGGGTGACCAGGGCTACCTGATCATGCCGTGCTACTGTAACTGTTTCATAATTGGCCATTGTGGCTCCTCGTTCGTGGCGCTGTGTATCAACCCAGAGTGCCGGCTTCGCGCAGCTGCCTGATTTCGCTTTCCGCAAAGCCCATCGCCGCCAGCGTAGCCTCGGTGTCCTGCCCGAGGCTGTGGGCGCCATGGGCAACCCGGGAGGGCGTCCGGCTGAAGCGCGGTGCCGGGGCCGGCTGGGTAAGCCCATCCACTTCGATATAGGTATTCCGGGCGACATTGGCGGGATGGCTGGGCGCATCCATGAACGACAGCACCGGCGCAAAACAGACGTCCGTGCCCTCCATGATCTCGCACCATTCTGCCTGGGTCTTGCGCTTGAATACCGCAGCCAGTTTCTCGGTGAGTTCCGGCCACAGGGCCGGATCGTTCTGGTTGCCGAACTCTTCCTCCGGCAGTTCCGCAAGCTGCTTAAGCAGAGCGTAGAACTGCGGTTCGATCGAGCCGACCGAGATGTACTGACCGTCGGCACATTCATAGGTGTCGTAAAAGTGGGCGGCGCCATCCAGCAGGTTGCCCTCGCGCTGGCTGGCGTCCCAGCCACCGATGGCCTGGAAGCCGTGGAACATCCACATCAGCTGGGCGGCGCCGTCGACCATGGCCACGTCGATAGCCTGGCCCTTGCCGGAGTTCGCGGTTTCCAGCAGTGCCGCCAGCACCCCGTTGACCAGCAACATACCGCCACCGCCCATGTCACCGACCAGGTTGAGGGGCGGCACCGGCTTCTGGCCGCGGCGACCGGTGGCAAACAGCGCCCCGGTCAGGGATATGTAATTGATGTCGTGCCCCGCAGCGTGGGCCAGGGGCCCGTCCTGACCCCAGCCTGTCATCCGCGCGAAGACCAGACGCGGGTTGCGCAGCAGGCACACCTCGGGCCCGACGCCCAGCTTCTCGCAGACGCCCGGACGATAGGGATCGATCAGCACATCCGCGTTCTCGATCATCCGCAGCAGGGTTTCCACCCCTTCAGGCTGCTTCAGGTTGAGGACCACGGACTTCTTGCCGCGGGCGCTGACGTCTCGCATCCGCTTGAGATCGGTGCCGTTGGCGCGCTCAATGCGGATTACTTCCGCGCCCATGTCCGCGAGCATCATCCCGCCCATCGGCGCGGGCCCGATACCCCCGAGTTCGATTACGGTGAAACCGTTCAAAGGACCCATGACAGCGTCCCCTCAGCGCGGCTGCATACGGATGGCGCCGTCGAGACGGATACACTCGCCATTCAGGTAGTCGTTCTCCGCAATAAAGACCGACAGATGTGCGATTTCATCGGCCTTGCCCAGGCGACGCGGGTAGCAGACGCTGCTCTCCAGGGACTTGTAGGCTTCTTCCGGGATCATCTCGAACAGGGGGGTGTGGATCAGGCCCGGCACGATGGTGTTGACCCGGATGCCATAGCTGGCCAGGTCGCGGGCCATCGGCAGGGTCATGCTAACGATACCACCCTTGCTGGCGCTGTAGGCAAGCTGGCCTACCTGGCCTTCCATAGCAGCGATCGAGGCCGTATTGATAATCACGCCGCGGCCACCGTCGTTGTTGATCGGTTCATTCCTGGCCATCTGCTCGGCGGCGAAGCGCGAGACATTGAAAGTCCCCACCAGGTTCACATTGATGACCGGCATGAACTGGTCCAGCGGGAACGGGCCGCTCTTGCCCAGGGTCTTGCAGGCGCTGCCGATGCCGGCGTAGTTGTTGCAGATGTGTACGGCGCCGAACTTCTCGACCACGCCAGCCACGGCATCACGGACCACGTTTTCATCGGCGACGTTGACCTTCCAGAAGGCGACCTTGTCAGCTCCCAGCTGGTCAATGACTTCGTTGGCGTTATCTTCATTGAGGTCAAAAATCGCGACTTTGGCGCCCTTGGCGACATAGGCCTCCACGGTGGCGCGGCCAAGACCGGAGGCGCCGCCGGTGACGATTGCTACTTTTCCTTCGAGTTCCATGCTTTTCTCCTGCTCTGTTGCTCAGAAATTACGCGTGTTGAACGGTGTGTACTTGTCCGACAGACAGTCGCGGCTGATGATGATTTTCATGACCTCGGAACTGCCTGCGTAAATGGTTGCGATCTTGGCGTCGGTGCACTGGCGACTGATCGGGTATTCATCCATGTATCCCGCACCGCCGTGCAGCTGTACGCCCAGGTCCGCGGCAGCGACCTGCAGTTCGCTGGTGACCAGCTTGGCCTTGGCTGCATCCACCGCTGTCAGGGCGCCATTATTGAACGCCCGGACACACTGGTCGACATAAATTTGCGCAATGTCCAGCTGGGTACGCATCTCGGCGAGCTTGAACTGGGTATTCTGAAACGCTGCCAGCGGTTTGCCAAAGACTTTGCGCTCGCGAACGAAATCGGCGGTCAGATCCCAGGACAGCTGGGCTGAGGAAAGATAGCCACAGGCACCGATCAGCCGCTCTTCCGCAAGCCCTTCCATAAGGTAGATAAAACCCTTGCCCGGCTCGCCCAGCACATTGGCCTTGGGTACTTTGACGTCATTGAAGAACAGCTCAGAAGTATCCTGGGCTTTCATCCCCATTTTTTTAAGGTTGCGGCCGCGTTCGAAGCCCTCCATCCCGCGCTCAACGATGAACAGGGTCATGTGGTGTGGGTTGTTGTCGGGGTCGGTTTTTGCCGCCACGATTACCACATCGGCATTGATGCCGTTGGAGATGTAGGTTTTGGAGCCGTTCAACAGCCAGTGATCGTCCGCTTCCACCGCGGTGGAGCGCATGCCGGCGAGGTCGCTGCCAGCATCCGGTTCGGTCATGGCTATGGCCAGGATGGTCTCGCCGCTGACACAGGCGGGCAGGAAGCGCTGGCACTGCTCTTCGCTGCCAAAGCGGGTGAAATAGGGCCCAACCAGGCGACTGTGCAGGGTACTGAACCAGTCCCCCGCCCGGGCATAGGACGTCTCCTCGATGATGACCTGCTCGAAGCGGAAGTCGGGATCGCCCATGCCACCATACTTTTCCTCCGGCCAGACCATCAGGAAACCCTGGTCGCCGGCCCTGCGGAATGCGGAGCGATCAACAATTCCCGCCTCTCGCCAGGACTCCATATGTGGCACAATCTCGGCAGCAAGGAATTTGCGGTAGGCATCCCGGAACATGTTCTGTTCATCGGTGAAGTCGCGTTGCAGCATGGCTGTTGCCTCTGATGTATAAAAATCGACATTTAACAGTATGTTCAGCGGCGCCAACACCAGCAATGACCTGTGCCGACAAATAAATTGACCTAAACTAACAGTGCCAGCACCCAGAGTCCCGACCAGCAATGCAGAGCAGTTTTGCCGACACCATAGTCTATGCCCATTACGGGTTGGCCTTCGCCCTGGTCTGCGCCCAGTTAGTGGTCCTGTATGCCCTGAGCAATAGCGCCCGGCCGCCCATCGGACTGGGATTCTACAGCGTCTATTTCATGACCGCGCTGCTGGCATGGATTGCCTTCATGGTTGCCGAAGTCGCCACGCTTTCGGTGGCGGTCAATGTGCCCGCTGTGGCGGCCATGATCAGCAGCTACATGCTACTGCTGGCAATCATGCAACGCTCGGAAATACGCCGCGGGCGCTATGTTTTGGCTGTCTGCTGCACCGGGGCCTGCCTGTCCGTTCTTTTCCTCGGCCCAGCCCCGATGTTGCTGGTCTATGCCGGCGCTACCACGCTGTTCTGGGGCTTGTTGGCGACGATTTCCGGGGTCCGGGGCTGGCGCTTACACAACACAGGTGACGCTATCATCGCCGCAGGCGGCCTGGCCATGTGCGCAGCCATGCTGTCATTCATGATGACCTTTTTCGCTGCCCGGGTTGATCCTGCCACGGCCACCGGAGCCGCTTACGCCCTGCAAAGCGGCGCTCATGCGCTGGTGGGAATCGGTTTCCTGACCGCTATACTGGTCGATCAGCGCCAGCAACTGCTGCGATTGACAACCGTGGACCCCCTGACCCGTCTGCTCAATCGCCGTGGGCTGGAAAAAGCGCTGTACGCGACACTGGCCACTGCCGATCGCCACGACCAGCACACGGCAGCGGTCATGCTCAACGTCGACCATCTGCAACGGCTGAACGACCATTTCGGTGCCGATGTCGGGGACAAGGCGCTGCAGGAAGTCTCCCAGTGCCTTGAAATCGAGTGCCGCGCCAGCGATGTCCTCTCGCGCTTCGACGGCGACACCTTCCTGGTGATACTACCCAACTCGGACCTGACGGCCGCTCGCAAACTGGCTGAGCGTATCCGCAACCGGCTCGCGGACGCGTCGCTACGGGCGGACGATCAGCCGGTAACGGTTACGGTCAGCCTGGGAATTGCGGAGGCCTTGGGTGCGGTCAGTCTCGATCGGCTCTGCAAGGACGCCGGAACGGCATTGCAGCTGGCCAAGCGCGGCGGCCGCAACCGGGTGGCGGCTGTGGAGCACCGCCCCATACAGCTCAGCGGCAACACGGCAGGGCCCTGAGTGCGGGAGCTGTCGATATCGGTCTATTTTGCGCGGGCGGTTTTGCGCAATGCGGTGGCCATCGGCCTGGACCCGATGCAGCTGCTGCGCAAGAACCGGATCTCCCCGCGTCTGCTGCTGGAAGAGGACGCGCGTATTTCCATCGAGCGCTTCGCCGACCTTCAGGTTAGCACCATGCTGGCCATGAACGACGAGGCTCTGGGCTATACCAGCCGGCGCCTGCCTATCGGCACCTGGTCAATGATGTGCCACGCGGTCCTGGGCTGCGAAACCCTGGGACAGGCCCTGAACCGCTATTGTCGCTTTTTCCAGCTGTTTGAAGCGAGCCCCTTCCCGGCCTTCCTCGAGGAAACCGAACAGGTACGGCTGCGTCTGCAGCAGGGCGGACAGACACCGCCAAAAGCCTACCCGGTCGAACTGATGCTGTTCAATGCGCACCGCTTCGGCAGCTGGCTGGTGCAGGAACACCTGCCGTTGCAGGCAGTGAATCTGGCCTACTCGCCCGCGGCGCGGCCTGAGGACTATCGGCACATGTTCCTCGCCAACCCGGTCCATTTCGACGCTGATCACTGTGAGCTGGTGTTCTCGGCGACGCTCATGGACAAGCGCATTACCCAGACTGAGCAAAGCCTGCGCCACTATCTGCGGCACCCGGTGCTGATGATGCTGACCCAGGATTTTCAGCGCAACAGCTGGACTGCACGGGTCCGCGACCAGGTGCGCCGCAGCCTCCACGAGATGCCGGAGCTGGTGGCAGTAGCACAATCCCTGGAAATCCACCCGCAGACCCTGCGCCGACGTCTGTCTGCCGAGGGCACGACCTTCAAGGACATCAAGAACCAGCTGCGTCGCGATACCGCGCTGCACTTTCTGGGCAAGCAGGGACTCTCCATCGAGGACATCGCCTGCCGTTCGGGCTTCTCCGAATCCAGCGCTTTTATCCGCGCTTTCAAGGGCTGGACCGGGGTCACGCCGTATACCTACCGCAAGGGGCTCTGAAGCGGACGGGTGCCCTCGGGCAGCCACTTGGTTATAGTAGGAAGAACACTTTCAACCGATGCGCAAGGAGACCGCACCGTGCGAACCGCGATCCGAGGCCTGGTTTACGCCTACGCCGCCTATCTCGCCGCTACCTTTCTGATCCTGCTACCGGCCCTGAATTTTCTCCCACCCTGGTTTGCCAAGGAGCACTGGGGACGCACGCTGACCACCGAGCTGGTTCTATTCAACCCGTTCACCCTGGCGCTGGAAGTGCGGCAGGGAGCTCTGGCTGAGCCGGACGGCAGTCGCTTCCTGGACTTCGATCGCGCCGAGGTCAATCTTTCCCTCGGTTCCCTGATCCAGCCTGGTGTGGCGTTCGACGTCGTAGCTCTGGAGCAGCTGTACCTGCATCTGCAGCGCAATGACGACGGCAGCCTGAATATCAGCGACCTGCTGGCGGCGTCCCCCGAGGCCGAACAGGCCCCAGCCGAAGCCGGCTCGGGCGAACTACCGGCGCTTGCTATCGGGGCCCTGCGGCTGAGCGCGGAGCGTATAGAGGTCACCGACCACCAGCACCCCGGAGGCTACAACACGCATCTGGACGGCTTGCAGCTGGCAGTCACCGACCTTTCCACAGTCACCGAGGCGGGCCAACCCTACCGTCTGCAAGCCCAGAGCGAAGGCGGCGGGCGCCTGCATTGGCAGGGAGAGCTCTCGCTCGCCGCTGGCAATAGCAGCGGCAGCCTGGAGCTGGAGGACATAGATCTGCGCCCGATCTGGCGTTTCGCCGAACCTTGGCTGGCTTTCGAGCTGGACAGCAGCCGTCTTAACCTGTCCCTGCAATATAAGGCCGCCTGGCAGGATACTCTGGATTACTCCGTCACCGAGGGCAGTATCGAATTGGTCGATACCGGTATCAGCCCCCTGGACCGCGAGCGATTGCCGGACACCGGAGTATCGCTGGCATCGCTGCAGCTGGCCGGGATCAGCGTTGACGGCAGCCAGCAGGCGCTGGGCATAGAGCGAGTGTCAATAGATGGCCTGAACCTGCGCGGCTGGAGTGAAGGCAGCCAGGTTAGTCTTGCAGACCTGTTCGCAGTGCCCGCCGCAGAGAACGACGAAAGCGAAGCCGCCACCGACTTGACCTGGCGCCTGCATCTCGGGTTGTTCGAACTGGGTGACAGTGAAGTAAGCTGGCGCAGCGAATTCACCGACCCGGGCCTGCTCACCGTCCGGCCCCTGACCGCGGAGCTGCGCGACCTGCACTGGCCTACCCGGGGCGCCAGCCCGGTGAACCTCGCGTTGCAGATCAATCAGCTCGCCAGCCTGCAAGCTGGGGGCAGTGTGAATCCCGGTGCCGGCAACGTGGAACTCGATTTTGCCCTGGAGGGGCTGCCGCTGGCCTGGTTCGGCCCCAACCTGCCGTCAGTCCTGCTCGCCGAAATCACCAGCGGCGAGGCGCGCACTTCAGGGCGCATGACCATGGCCGACTTTCAACCCGAGACAGTAGCACTGGACGGCGCGGTGACCGACTTTGCGGTGGTCCTGCACGGTGCCGACGACGCTCTGACCCGCTGGGACAATCTGCACTGGGAGGGGCTGGCAGTAGCCATGCAGGAACGCAGCATCACCCTGGCGGAGCTGCATCTGGAGGGTTATCAGGGCCGCCTGCACATTCAGGAAGACGGCAGTATCAATGTTCAGCGTCTGCTGGAAGAGGGAGCAGACAAGGCCGAGCAGGATTCATCGCGGAGTGAAGCCCAGCCAGAAGCTGAACCAGGTTCCGGGGAAGAAGCTGCCTGGCAGTTCAGCGCACCGGCGATCTTCATTGCCGACAGTGCCGTTGATTTTCAGGATGAATCACTGCCGATCCAGTTCCGAACGGTGATCGGTGGGCTCGATGGCACCATCAGCAACGTGAGCAGCGACCCTGCGGAATCACTGCTCGTGGACCTGAGAGGCTCCGTGGACGGGTACGCACCAGTAACCCTGACCGGCACAGTCAGCCCCCTGCGGTCGCCACCGGCCCTGAATCTGGACCTTAGTTTCCGCGGTCTCGACATGGCCCGCCTTACGCCCTACTCCGGGACCTACGCCGGCTACGCCATTGAGCGCGGCACACTAAACGCGCAGCTTGGCTACGGCCTGGAGAACGATCGCCTGCGGGGCGACAACCGGATCATCATCAACCAGCTCAAGCTGGGGGACCGGGTGGCCAGCGACAAGGCCCTCGATCTGCCGCTGCGCCTGGGTATCGCCCTGCTGACCGACAGCAAGGGGGTCATCGACCTTGCGGTGCCAGTCAGCGGGGACGTCAATAACCCTCAGTTCAGCCTTGGCAGCGTTATCGCCGGCGCCTTCACCAACCTGCTCAGCAGGGCGATTACGGCACCCTTCAGCTTTCTTGCCAGCCTGGTGGGCAGCAGCGAGGATCTGCGCACCGTTGATTTCGCCGCCGGCGGCAGTGAACTGGATAGCCACAGCCAGACCAAGCTGCGTGATCTGGCCACGGCAATGCAGCAGCGACCTGGGCTGAACCTGGTGATCACCGGCCTGATCGACCCGGAGACAGACCGTGTAAGCCTCCAGGAACAGCTGCTGCAGGCGGCGCTCCTGGAACAGGGGCTGAGCGAGGAAGACCTGAGCCAGCGCAGCGAAGCCTGGGAAAGCGCCATTCGGGAACGCTACGCCGCACTGGATTCGGTTCTCGTGCAGGACCCGGAGCAGCCCGCGCCATCGCTATTGCAGCAGGCGCGCATCCTGCGCGACCAGTGGCCGGTCCCTGAGAGCGCGCTGCTGGCGCTGGCCAGCGAACGCGCCGCCAGCAGCAAGCGCTTTCTGGTCAACGAGGGTGCAATAGAGCCCGAGCGAGTGGTTCTGGCGCCCGCTGACGTGGAGGAGAAAGCCAACACCTTCAGCGGCGTAGACCTAGCGGTGGCTACCTGAAGATCCGTCCTGCCCGGCAGGGTGCAAAGGGGCGTCGCAGTAGATGCATAAATAACGGGCCCGACCCTCACGCATACGCTTGTGACGCACGGTTGACACTTCGTGGTCCCGACAGGCGCAGCGGTAAGCGTGGCGCTGCTGACGCCGAACCGGGATCCCGCTCAAATCCAGTTTGAAGGTGACCTCCGGGGGCAGGCCAAAGCAGCGCATCACCTGCTGCCATTCCAGACCGTGGGGCCGTACCCGGCGACGGCGATGCTTACAGTGCACTGCGTAGTGTGCTACTTCGTGGGGCACGGTGAATTGCAGACTATTCTCAAAGTGCTTGGCGAAAATCCAGGGATTGAAACGGATCCAGCAGTCTTTACCGTGGACCCGGAACATGCCCGCACTGGAACCGCGGAGATCAAACAGCACCGGCACCGGTGCCAGCGGCAGCGCCAGCAGCTGCGCCGCGCGCTCAATCCAGGCCCCGGTGGCGGCGACCACCTGGGCACGCTGCGGCTCGGCTATCGGCAGCACCTTGCCTGGATGCCATGTGGGAGTAGAGGTCGTCATGGCTGCGCAGTGTAACCGGATCCAGCCAGCGGGTTAATGGGCATGTTCCCGGCAGAGCTGCAGCCAGTGCCTGAGCCCCGCGGTGTGGTACTTGTGCCGGTGCAGAACGATGTTGAGCTGGCGGGTAAAGTCCCTGCCAGGCACCCGCAGGGGCACCAAAGAGCCGCGGGCGAACGCCTCCACCAGGCTGATGCGCGACAGGCAGCCCACGCCCAGGCCCGCCTCCACCGCGCGCTTGATTGCTTCTGTGTGCTGCAGTTCCAGGACAATCCGCAACTCCGGCAGCAGCCCGTGCATGGCGCGTTCGAAGGTCTGGCGGGTGCCTGAGCCCGATTCACGTACAATCCAGTCCAGCTTTAGCAGGTCCCGGTCGCTCAGGGCGCGACGCCCTGCCAGCGGATGCCCGGGTGCGGCGAAGACCACCAGCTCGTCTGCCTGCCAATGCTGGCTCTGCAAATCCGCGTGCACGAATTCCCCCTCCACCAGACCGATGTCCAGCTCGAAATTCGCCACCCCCTCGGCGATCGCTGAGGTATTGGCCACCGTGAGGGCAATATCGGCACCGGGATAGCGCTGGCGAAAATCCGCGATCATCGGCACCGCCAGGTAGTTACCGAT
Organism: Haliea sp.; assembly: GCA_041746975.1. Lineage (GTDB taxonomy): Bacteria > Pseudomonadota > Gammaproteobacteria > Pseudomonadales > Halieaceae > Haliea. The sequence goes on from JBGTGB010000127.1 coordinate 21,767, forward strand.
GGTCAAGGTGGCACCCACCTGCAGGCGGCCGCTCACTTCGTCCCCGGACAGTGCCTGCTCGAAGGCGCGTGCCCGGGCCAGCAGGTCTTCAGCGGCCGGTCGCAGCTGGCGGCCGAATTCGCTCAGCCGCAGGCGCTTGCCGATGCGGTCGAACAGCTGCACAGCAAATTGCTGCTCCAGCTCACGCAACGCCCCGCTGGCGGCGGACTGGGACATGGCCAGGTCGACAGCCGCACGGCTGACATTTTCATGGTGGGCGGTGGCAAGAAACACTTCAAGCTGTCTCAGGGTGTAGCGCACGGTCGCACCTTATATCGTATAGACCGATATAGTATATAGTTAAAAACCGTTTTGCCAATAAGTAGACAGCGCCTACACTTGCGTTGTTAACTTTACCCTTTCAAGGATTACGCCATGGCTACTCTGCTGCGCGAACAGGTAACGGAAGTCCATCACTGGACCGATCACCTGTTCAGCTTCAAGACCACCCGCAACCCGGGTTTTCGCTTCGAGAACGGCCATTTCACCATGATCGGGCTGGAGCGCGAGGGCAAACCACTGCTCCGGGCCTACAGCATGGCCAGCGCCAACTACGAGGATCAGCTGGAGTTTTTCAGCATCAAGGTTGCTGATGGCCCGCTCACATCCCAGTTGCAGAACATCCGCGTTGGTGACGTCGTGCTGATCAACAGCAAGGCCACGGGTACCCTGGTCGTGGACAATCTCCTGCCGGGCAAAAACCTGTACCTGCTGGGAACTGGCACCGGTCTGGCGCCTTTCCTCAGCATCATCAAGGACCCGGAAATCTACGAACGCTTCGACAATGTGATCCTTGCTCACGGCTGCCGCCACGTCAGAGAACTCGCCTATCAGGACAGCATCACCCGGGAACTGCCCGAGCATGAGTTCCTCGGCGAGGAGATCAGGCAGAAGCTGCGCTACTACCCCACGGTCACGCGCGAGGCCTATCGCAATACCGGGCGCCTGACCGACCTGCTGGCCAGCGGCAAGTTGCCAGCAGATCTGGGCCTGGAACCTATCGACCCGGAGCGCGACCGCTTCATGATCTGCGGCAGCCCCAGCATGCTCAAGGATATGACCCTGTTGCTGAATGAGCGCGGCTTCAGCGAGTCCCGCCACGGCGACGCGGCCCACTACGTGATCGAGCGGGCCTTCGTCGAGAGCTGATCAGAGCGCGTCGACCACCCGCAGTGTCTCACGGAGTTCGCGTTTGAGAAATTTGCCGTTGGCGTTGCGCGGCAGCGGCTCCGGCATGAGCCAGATATAACGGGGTACCTTGTAGGGCGCCAGCAGGCCGGCGCAGTGGGCCCGCAGGTGGCTTACATCAGAGGTAGCGCCGGGTCGCAGATACAATGCGGCGCCCACCTCCTCCCCCAGGCGCTCGTCGACAACTGCAAACACTACGCACTCAGCCACATCCTCGTGGGCAAACAAGGCGTTCTCCACTTCCGCGCAGTAGATATTTTCACCCCCCCGCAGCACCATGTCCTTGGCGCGATCGACGAGGAAGATGAACCCCTCCTCGTCGATGTAGGCAATGTCCCCGGTGTGCAACCAGCCATCGGTGATCGATTCGGCGGTGGCTTCAGGGCGATTGAGATAGCCCTTGATCACCGGCGCGCCCCGCACCCACAACTCGCCTATTGCGTTCTCTCCGAGATCTTCCCCGGTGGCACCGACACACTTGGCTTCGAAGGTCGGCATGGCGGGCCCGACACTGGCGGGCTTGTCGATAAAGAATTCCGCCGAGACCGCGGCGATGATGCCGCTGGTTTCAGTCATGCCATAACCGGTATTGGGCCGCGCGGACTTCGAGCGCTGGCGAATCTTCTCTACCAGGTCAGGCTGCAGCGCGGCCCCGCCACCTCCAAGCACGGCGAGAGAGGAGGTATCACGCTGGGCGAAATCCGGATGCATGAGTATTTCCCTGGCCATCATCGGCACTCCGGTGAAATTGGTAATACGCTCTTCCTCGATCAGACGCAGCGCCTCCGCCGCATCCCATTTGTACATGTGCACGAGTTTTCCGCCCGCCACAGTCGTGGCATGGGCAACGCAGTTGTTGGCGGTGACGTGAAACAGCGGTGTCGCCACCAGGGAATTGGGCGCCGGCGTGGACCCCAGGGCCGGTGGAGTTTCACCGCGAGACAGGGCCATGGCCACGGGCTGAACCGTATTGATAAAACCGACATTCAGTATGTTGGCAACACAGCCGCGGTGGGTCAGGCGCGCGCCTTTCGGCCGCCCGGTGGTTCCGGAAGTATAGAAAATGCAGGCGTCATCGTTGGGATCGATGCCAGCGGCCGGAAGAGCGGGCTCCGCATTGATCAACTCCATCCAGTCCGTAACCCAGGCCGGAGGATCTTCCTCCAGGCGTACCGCCACCACCCTGATCGCTGGAAACTTGTCGCGCACCTCGTTAAAGCGCTGCAGGCGTTCGCGGTCACAGATCAGGACCACAGGCGCCGCGTCCTCCAGCGCAAATTCCATCTCGTGGGCGACCCACCAGGCATTCATCCCCACCACCACTGCGCCCATGGCAGTGACAGCCCAGTAGGCCAACATCCACTCCGGGTAGTTGCGCATGGCAATGGCAACGCGATCACCGGGCTTGACGCCCTCAGTGTGTAGCCAGTGGGCAATGCTGGCGGTGAAGGTCTGGGCTTGGGCATAGCTGCAGCGCTCGCCGGCAAAAACCAGGTAATCCTTGTCTCCGTGCCCCGCCGTGCTCAACCATATCTCACGCAAGGAGGGTGGTGCGTGTTTATAGCTGCGGATCGGCACGCCGCCAACGTCGATGGTGGCGACCTCAAAGAATTGCCCGGGGGCTGTCAATTGCTGCCATGCCTGCTGCAAATGTTCGTACACAACTCCACCTCTGTTAGACTTATGAATTCGCGGAAGCGGCAGCATACCCCGAGCTGCCGGCCCGCTCAACGCCACATACAAGGATCCGCATGAGCGCGCAACAGATGGATACGGAGCGGCTTGCCGCCTACCTGGCAGATCATATTCCCGGCATCGACAAGGGGCTCACGGCGGAAAAGTTCCCCGGCGGCCAGTCCAACCCCACCTACAAGCTCAGCGCCAATGGCCGCTCCTACGTGCTGCGGCGGAAGCCACCCGGCGAACTACTGCCCTCAGCGCATGCGGTGGACCGCGAATTTCGCGTCATATCGGCCCTGCAGGACACCGCTGTGCCCGTGCCCCGCACCTATGTTCTTTGCGAAGATGAAGCTGTCATCGGCTCCATGTTCTACGTCATGGAGTACATGGACGGACGCATTATCTGGGATCCGGTGCTGCCCGAAGCTGCCGACAACGCCGAACGCAGCGCCGTGTACGACTCCATGAACCAGACCCTGGCGGCACTGCACAATGTCAGCGTCGAGGCTGTGGGCCTTGCGGACTACGGCAAGCCGGGCAACTACTTCGAGCGCCAGCTCGGCCGCTGGACCAAGCAGTACCGGGCCTCGGAAACCGAAACCGTGGCGGAGATGGAGACCCTGCTCAAATGGTTGCCCGCCAACATGCCCGCAGACGACGGCACCGTCAGCCTGGTTCACGGCGACTATCGCCTGGACAACATGATGTTTCACGCCACTGAGCCGCACGTGATAGCGCTGCTGGACTGGGAGCTGTCCACCCTCGGTCATCCGCTGGCAGACCTGGCCAACCAGTGCATGGCCTGGATGCTGCCGCGGGACAGCAGCATGAAAGGCCTTGCCGGGGTCGATCGCGCCTCCCTGGGAATTCCCAGCGACGAGGAGTATATCGCCCGCTACTGCGAGCGCACCGGCCGCCGGGGAATAGAAAACTGGAACTTCTACCTGGTGTTCTCCCTGTTCCGGCTGGCAGCGATTGTTCAGGGGATCAAGAAGCGGGCCCAGATAGGCACCGCTTCCAGTGCCGAGGCGGACGCCCGCGGTAATCTGGTTGGACCGCTGTCGCAGCTCGCGGTGCAGCTGATAGAGTGATGCGGTCAGCCGCCTGCGGGCGGCTCCTGTCATCCGGCGCCGAAGCTGCTGCGTATCCTTGACCGATGACTGCATCTCCTGACAAAGTATCGGCGGACACACTCTACTACGACGGTGCCTGCCCGCTGTGCACCGCGGAAATGGCGCGCCTGGGCAAGCTCTGCGACGACGGTCTGGATCTGCGCGACATCCATACAATGACGCCCGACCCGGATCTGCCAGACCGGGAAAAGCTTTTGCGCAACCTGCACCTGCGCAGGGCCGATGGGCGTATTCTGACCGGTATTGATGCCAATGTTGCCGCCTGGCAGCACACCCGCCTCGGTTTCCTATGGCGCTGGCTGCGCTGGCCCCTGGTGCGGCCCATCGCCGACGCGGCCTATCGCCTGTGGGCTGAACGCCGCTACCGCCGCCTCTACCCCTAAACCTGGAAAACGAGCATGCTTTTCTCCAGCAAGGATCTATCGGGCCTGGAATCGCGCTATCGCGCGGCGCTGGTCAATTCCCTCAGCGGCTTCAAGCCGGCCAATCTGGTGGGCACAGCGGATCGCAATGGGCAAAGCAATCTCGCAATCATAAGCTCAGTGGTGCATCTCGGTTCCCAGCCACCGCTGTTGGCGCTGATCATCCGCCCCAGCCCGGTAGAACGACACACGCTGGAAAATATTCTCGAAACCGGTTGCTACACGATCAACCATGTAGGTGAGCAGTTCATCGAGGCTGCGCACCAGACCGCCGCGCGCTATCCCCGGGGGCAGTCGGAGTTTGCCGCCACCGGGCTTGGGGAGTACTGGCTCGAGGACTTTGCCGCACCCTTTGTGCAGGAAGCGTCGATTCGAATGGGCCTGGAATTGCGCGAACACCAGAAGCTGGAGATTAACGACACCCACTTCCTGATCGGGGAAATTGTCCTGGCGGAACTGCCAGAGCGGTGCCTGGGTGCTGATGGTTCGCTGGATATCGGCGCCGCCGGCACGGTTGCCCTGAGCGGTCTGGACAGCTACCACGGCACCAGGCTGCTGCGCCGCATGGCCTACGCCAAGCCCGACCTGCCACCTACCGCAATCGGCTGAAGCGCGAGCCGAACGCCAGGTATCAGGCTGCCTCGGCCCGGTCACCCACCGCTTTTTCGCCCTTCTTGCCAGCGCTACCGGCACGCGTTGACGAGGGCTCCTTGCGACTGGCCTTGGCCTTGGCGCGGGGGCGGCGCTTGGTGGCTGTCTCGGCAACTCCAAGCAGGTCCCGCTGTGCCTCCCGGTCAGCGCGGGTGGGCGGCGGCCGACGCCGGGACGACCGCGGTCGGCGATATTCTTTCGAGTCGGGTCTGAGATCGCCGTACTCGAAGCGATGCAGAATCTCTTCCATGGTGCGGCTGATCTTGGTACAGACACGGATGGACTCGACATTCGGGAAACAGGAGTGCGCCCCGCCATGCATCAGTGCCACCAACTCCTTCTCGGAGAGATGCGAGAGAATCTTCGCCGGATTGTACCAACGGAAACTGGGTACGATATTGATGTCACCGCTGTACTCCTGGTCCAGCAGTGAATGGATACCATTCATCAACAGGTTGAAGCGCGGCCAGTTATCGCCCTTCTTCTGCACCATGCCGCGGTAGAAGTTCAATACTTCGCGGCCGATGCCGACACCGAGACTGCCCAGGGCCGCGGTAAAGCCGCTGGTTTTGAGATTACCGCGCAGGAACGGAGTCGCGATCGGATTGACCATGCTCACAATGTAGTGATTGGTGCTGAACAGGCGGGATAGACGCTTGGCCGGCAAATCATCCGCGATGGAGCCATCCACCCACTTGCGGGTGGGCAGGTAGGGCTGGGCTTCACCGTGAACGTTTTTCGCCATCAGCATCACCGGTGGAAACACGCCGGGGACCGCACAAGAGGCCATCACCGCGGAGCGAACATACACGTTGGGAGAAGTAATGGCGTTCAGCAGCCGAGAGCGCTGGTGTGTCTCCGCCGGCGCCACGGTGATGCTGATCTGGCGTCCGGTCTTTTCATAGGCTTCCTGAAACGTCATCTCCGGGATCAGGCGGGCAATTATCTTCTCGAGATCGCGCACATCGATCTGGGGGTTGCGGCCGAAAAACATGCGCGAAAACACGCTGGCCTCACGCTCGGCCTCGAAGTGCACGTTGTCGGGATCGAAAAAATGCTTCAGGTCTTCATCGGTGTGGGTTCCGACCACCCCGGCCACCAGCGAGCCGGCGCTGGAACCGGAGATCACCCGCGGCAGCAGACCCTGTTCCAGCAGCGTTTTGACCACGCCAAGGTGATAGAAGCCGAGAACCCCGCCCCCACTCAACATCAGGGCCGAACGACCGAAGCAGATGTTCGCGCGATAGAAAAAATCCAGCTTTTGCTGCAGTGTGACCTCGTCGCTATCCAACTCCGCCAGAAACCGGAGAGAGTCGTCGACCTCGTCAATATACTGTTCGATAAGGTGTTTGGTCCCGAACTTCGCGCGCTGATACAGGGTGCTGCGCCCCATCCCGCCCATATTGCCGTGGATACCCTCGTTGAGGGTGAATAACAACCCCTGGTAGTCATGCCGGGACCGCAGGCTGCGCAGCCGATCCAAACGCAGGCGTATCTGGCTATAATCATATTGCCGCGTCTGGTCAACCTCGCGCCAGCGCCGCATGCCGGACAATTCATCGTGCTGCAGCGCCGCCTCACGCCATTCTTCGTAGGAATTACAGCTGGCCATTTGCCGTTCCAGCTGGGCGAGCTTGCGGGATGTTCTCACTGTCCAACCTCTCTGAGTACCAAGCAGGCGTCAAGCATACTGCAAACCTGCCACTGAGCACAGGTTGAATCAGGCCAGCGGCAATGCGGGACGGCGGGCGGCCGAGTCGGTCATTGTTACGTTTTCCGTCACTGCAGGCACTGCCCAAAGCCTTTAGAATACCGCCAACTACGGCATTCCGTCAGCCGCTGGCGGCGCCGGCATTCAGGAAGAAGAGAACCATTTTGCGCGCCTACCTTATCGCCTTCGCCCTTTTGCTGCTGATATTCGGCGCAATTGCGGCCTATCTGTATCAGCAGGTCTCCGGCTTCACCAACCAGGACTCCAGCCGTCCGCCAATCACCGTGGCGGCAGCAGCAGCAGAGGAAAGCCCGTGGCCGGAGTCGCTGACCGCCACCGGGTCTATCCGCGCGGCGCGCGGGGTCGAGCTCAGCACCGAGGAAAGCGGCGAAGTCACCTCTGTCCTTGTCAGCTCCGGAGATCGGGTTGCAGCCGGCGACCTGCTGCTGCAGTTGAATGACCGCGCCGAGCTGGCCAGCCGAAAGCGGCAGCAGGCGGCGGTGGAACTGGCCAGGCTGCTATTTGAACGCGACGCCCGCCTGCTGGAACAGAACTCCATTCCCCAGAGCCAGTATGACCGTTCGCGGGCAGACCTGGACGTGGCCGGGGCACAGCTGGCGGAAACCGAGGCGGTGCTTGCCAACAAGCAGCTACGGGCGCCCTTTGCCGGCACTATCGGCATCGTCCACGCCCGGGTTGGGGACTACGTCGAGGCCGGCACCCGGGTTGCCAGCCTGCAGGACCTGGGCACACTGGAGGTCGATTTTGCCGTACCCGCCCGCTTCGCACCGCTTTTGCGGCCGGGGCTCAAGGTCGGCGTTGCAGTGCCGGGCTATGAGCAACAACGTATCGCTGCGACCCTCACTGCATTGGACTCGCAGGTAGATGCCGACACCCGCAGCCTGTTGCTGCGGGCAGAGCTGAGCGGAGGTGAGGGGCTATTGCCAGGCATGTTCGCGCGCATCAGTATTGATCTGGATCGCAGCGAGAGCCGGGTCAGCGTGCCGGAGACCGCCATCACCTATTCCACCAGCGGCGACACCGTCTACGTTATCGAGCCGGGCGCAGCAGGCGCCCTGCAGGTACAACCCCGGGTGGTACGGACCGGCGCGGCGGCCGACGGCCGGATCAGCGTAGTTGAAGGTCTCGCAGCCGGGGAACGAGTTGTGATCGCGGGTCAGAACAAACTGTACCGTGGCGCCAGCATCCAGATAGACGACAACGCGCCGCTGTGAGCAGCAGCCGCGCTACAGGAGCCTGAGGGTGCGCTTCACCGATACCTTTATCGAGCGCCCGGTGCTGGCGCTGGTGGTCAGCGCCCTGATTCTGTTGCTCGGCCTTGCCGCGGCCAACCGGACGCCGATCCGGGAGTTTCCTGAGCTTGAGCGCAGCGTTATCCGGGTTGTGACCGTGTATCCGGGGGCCAGCGCCCGCTCGGTGCACGGCTTTGTCACCACACCGCTGCAAACCACCATTGCCGGTGCCCGCGGGGTCGAATACATGACCTCGACCAGCAATCCGGGCAACTCGGAAATCAGCGTCCACGTGCGCCTGGGCGAGAACAGCAGCGATGTTCTCACGGAGGTCATCGCCAAGGTCAATGAGGCGCGCTTCCAGCTGCCCAGGGAGGTTTATGATCCGGTGGTGACAGCCGGAGGTGGCGGTGACGCCCTCATCTACCTCGCTTTCTACAGCGAGCAGATGACAATCGCAGAAGTGTCCGATTATCTGGCGCGCAGCGTGCAACCCGAGCTGGCAACCCTGGAGGGCGTCGGCAAGGCCGAAATCCTCGGCGGCAGATTTCCGGCCATGCGGATCTGGCTGGATCCCCTGCGTATGGCCGCGCACGGCGTTACCGCCAGCGATGTTCATACCACCATAAGCAGGGATAACTACATAGCCACCGCCGGCAGCACCGAGAGCGAGCTGATCCGGACCACGGTGGACCCGCGCACGGATCTGCAGACGCCAGAGGCTTTTGCCGCCCTGACCGTATTCCGGGAGGGCGACCGCCAGGTCAGCCTCGGGGATGTCGCCGACATCGAGTTGGCGGAGGAAAACAGCCAGTTCCAGACGCTCTCCAGCGGCCGTGAGGCGACCTTTGTCTCCATTACGACCACTCCAGATGCCAACCCGCTGGCAGTGAGTGCCGCGGTACACGACATCTTGCCCAACATAACTGCGGCGCTGCCGGCGGACATGGAATTGTATCTGGACTGGGACGGCACCATCGCGATTGATGCAGCGCTTTCGGAAGTGCGCAATACGCTGCTGGAAGCGGTGCTGATCGTCATCCTGGTAATCTACTTGTTCCTCGGCTCCCTGCGGGTAGTGCTGATCCCGCTGGTGGCCATTCCGCTATCCCTGATCGGCGTGGTCTTCCTGATCTTCAGCGCAGGCTTTTCGCTTAATCTCCTGACCCTGCTGGCCATGGTGATTGCGATCGGCTTGGTCGTGGATGATGCGATTGTGGTGGTGGAGAACGTCCACCGCCACATTGAGCATGGAACCGCACCCATGGCGGCCGCCATTCAGGGCGCTCGCGAGGTCGCCTGGCCGGTGGTAACGATGACCCTGACCCTGGCAGCGGTGTATGCGCCTATTGCCTTCATCGGTGGCCTGACCGGCACCCTGTTCACCGAATTCGCCCTGACCCTGGCCGGCGCAGTGCTGGTCTCGGGCATCATCGCTCTGACCCTGAGCCCGATGATGTGCTCGCGGCTGCTCAAGGACCAGGCCCACCAGGGACGCTTTGCCGACTGGCTGGATCACCACTTTGAGCGCTTCACCCTGGCCTATCAGCGCCTGCTGGCGCACTGCCTGGACAACCGCGGCGCAGTACTGATGTTCAGCATGGTGCTTATCGCCAGCCTGCCGGTGCTGTTCTCCCTGGCACGCGAGGAGCTGGCCCCGGAGGAAGACACCGGATTTCTTTATGTCGTCGCCAGCACGCCACGCTACGCCAATCTGGAATACATCAACCGGTTTCTGGACCAGGTGGTGGATATCTGGCGCGAAATTCCGGAGGTCAGCCACTCCTGGCAGGCGGTTGCCCCGGATTTCAACTTCGGCGGTCTCACCCTGCAACACTGGAGCGAGCGCGAGCGCAGCCAGCAGGAGATTCAGGCCGAACTGCAGCAGCGGCTCGGCGGTATCGCGGGGCTGGATGCCTTTTCCTTTGGTGGGCCGTCGCTGCCGGGCGCGGACGCCGGGCTGCCGGTCAGCTTTGTGGTGGCCTCCACCACCGATCACAGCGAGGTATACCAGGTCGGCGAGAACCTGCTGGAGGCGGCTCGCGAATCGGGGCTGTTCATTTTCGTCAACCAGTCCCTCGCCATCGACCGACCCGAGATCGAAGTGCGGATAGACCGGCCGCTGGCATCGCGCCTGGGGGTGTCCATGGAGGAAATCGGCCAGACCCTGGCAATCATGCTGGGCGAAGCGGAGATCAACCGCTTCGAACTGGAAGGCCGCAGTTACAAGGTGATCGCCCAGGCCGGCCGCGACTTCCGCCTCACCCGGGAGGCGCTGGAGCAGTACTACCTGCGTACAGCGAGTGACGAGTTGGTGCCCCTGTCCGCGCTGGTGACGCTGGGCTCGCGGGTTGAACCCAACGAGTTGAGCCAGTACCAGCAGCTCAACAGCACCACCATCCAGGGCATGATGATGCCGCCGAACTCGCTGGGAGACGGCTTGGCTTTTTTAGAGGCCAAACTTGAAGAGTTGGCCCCCAGCGGCTTCCGCCCAGGCTACACCGGCGGCTCCCGGCGTTTCATCGAGGAGAGCGCGTCCTTCCCCTTGCTATTCACCCTGGCGCTGATCCTGATCTTCCTGGTCCTCTCCGCCCAGTTCAACAGCTTCCGCGACCCACTGGTGGTGTTGGTGGGGGTGCCGCTGTCCATTTTTGGCGCGACGGTGCCGCTGGCCCTGGGCTTCGCCACCTTGAACATCTACACCCAGATCGGCCTCCTGACCCTGATCGGCCTGATCAGCAAGCACGGGATCCTGATCGTGGAGTTCGCCAACAATCTGCGCGCGGATGGCAGGAGCCATCGAGATGCGGTGCTGGAAGCCGCCGCCTTGCGCCTGCGCCCGATCCTGATGACTACCTTCGCCACCGTGCTTGGGGTATTGCCGCTGGTGATCGCCACCGGAGCCGGTGCCAACAGCCGCTTCAGCATCGGCCTGGTAATTACCGCCGGCATGCTGGTGGGGACGCTGTTTACCCTGTTCGTCTTGCCCGCTTACTATCTGCCGCTGCGACAGGAGCGAGCCGTCACCGAACCCGCGGGCGCAATCCCCTCCGTCTGACGCTGGCGCTAGCCGCCAGAAGAATTCTTGCCAGTGTCGGACGTGTCACCTTTTTCATCCGTGCGCGTGGCGCCGCGATAGGCGTCCGCCAGGTGCCGCTTGTACATTTTACCGTTGTCCATCCGCGGCAGCTCACGGTCAAAATCCAGCGAGCGCGGCAGCTTGATGTGGGAGATGCGCTCGCGCAACCACTCCATGATCTCGATGGCGACCTCATCGGTGGCATCGCCCCAGTTCTGTGGCTGAATCACCGCCTTGACCTCTTCCCCGAATTCCTCGTTGGGCACGCCGAAAACGGCAACGTCCGCCACCTTGTCGTGGGTGATCAGCAGATTCTCGATCTCCTGCGGGTAGATATTGACCCCGCCACTGATGATCATGAAGTGCTTGCGATCGGTCAGATACAGGAAACCGTCCTGATCGAGATAGCCGACATCTCCGGTTGTCGCCCAGCCGTGTTCATCGAAAGCCTCGGCGGTCTTTTCAGGTTCGTTGTAGTAGGTGAACTGGGCCTGTTCGCCGCTGAAATATACCGTGCCGATCTCACCGACGGGCAGTTCGTTGCCGTCGTCGTCGAGGATATGGATCTCGCCCAACAGGGAGGGGCCCACGGAACCTTTGTGCGTCAGCCAGTTGGCGGAATCGATTATGGTGATACCGATGCCTTCGCTGGCAGCGTAGTACTCCACAATCACTTCGCCCCACCAATTGATCATCTTCTCCTTTACCTCGATTGGGCAGGGGGCGGCGGCGTGAATGGCAAACTGCATGCTGCTGACGTCGTACTTGCTGCGCACTTCCTCCGGCAGCTTGAGCAGACGCACAAACATGATCGGCACCCATTGGCTGTGGGTCGCCCGATGCTCCTCGATCAGCGCCAGCGCGGCCTCGGGGTCGAATTGTTCCATCACTACGGTGGTACCGCCCTGGTAGAGGGTCATCATGTTGTAGTGCAGCGGTGCTGCGTGATAGAGCGGAGCGGGCGACAGGTAAACCGTTTCCTCGCTGAAGCCAAAGGCGGCGCCGAGGCTTGCCGCCAGGGGGTGGGGAGTGTTGACGTCATCACCGGCGGGGGGCAGAAACACGCCCTTGGGCTTGCCGGTGGTTCCGGAGGAATACAGCATCGGCACTCCGTTGGCCTCGTCCTCAATGCGCTGCGCAGGCTGCAGGCCGGCGCTGTCATCCCAGGACTCAAAGCCGTCAACAATGCCGTCAACCATGTAGAAATGTTGGATGGCACCACTATTGGCCTCAAGGACCTCGCCAGCCACGGCGGCCAGGCCGTGCGAGGCGATAAACAGCCTGGCGCCGCAGTTCTCGAGGATGTATGCGGTTTCGTCTCGTTTCAGGTGGGTGCTGATGGGGGTAAAGATCAGCCCGGCCCGCTGCGCCCCCCAGCAGATTTCCAGGAACTGGCGACAGTTCAGCAACATCATTCCTATATGGTCGCCCTTGTTCAGACCCAGCGACCGAAACAGCTGCGCCGCCTGGTTGCTGCGCTCGTCAAGTTCGGCATAGGTGACCATTTCGCCTGAGCCACCCATGATGATGGCGGGCTTGTGAGGGTAGGTTTCAGCGGTCAGTGCGGGGTGTGGCATGATGCGATCCTTGTGGTGAACAGCTTGGAGCAGCAAGACATCATAAGGTGCCCCATCGGGCGAGGCAACGAGTCACCTCGAGCGTAATGGGCCGGTTCACTGGCAGTTGTAGGAATTCATCGGCGTCCAGTGCTGATCTCCCTCGCGCAGGGTGGCTGAATCTGATGTAACGCAGTCCTTGGGGTGGTGGCGCGGGCGGGCTAACATACTGTTTATATACGTACAGTATTGAGGCTTTGCCATGGGCATGCCGGCGATTTTGGACGATGGATGTCAGCGGCTGACCGGGGCGGAACTGGGTCACGCGATAACTCTCCTCTCGGCGCAGATGAATGCCGCGAATCACCTCCTCTTGCGATTGATAGCCGAATTTGATCGCTGTGGCGCTTGGCGCGAACAGGGAACGATGCGCTCCTGTGCCCACTGGCTGGTGGCACATTGCGGCATCACCCTGGGCGCTGCGCGGGAGAAGGTGCGGGTGGCGCGGCAATTGGAAGTGCTGCCCGAGGTCAATGACGTTTTCTCGAAGGGCGGCATCTCTTACTCCAAAGTGCGTGCCATTACCCGCGCGGCCTGCGATCAGGTGGCCACGCCGGAGAACGAGGGCTTTATGGTGCACCTGGCGCAGCAGAACAGCGCCGGGCACCTGGAAAGGCTGGTGAGCAGGCACGAGCCCGTCGCAGAGCCGGGGTTGGCCGGGTTGCTGGAGTGTGGGCTTGAGGAAAGTGCGGGTGTCGGGGTGTCGGGCGAGCAGGCTGACAGTGGCGCCGCGCCGGCGCTGGATACTGAAGCAATGCGCGAGCTGGCCCGTGAACTCTACTGGTTCCAGGACGAGGACGGCATGTGGATTATTCATGCCAAACTGCCGCCAGAGCAGGGGCAACTGGTCGTTAAGGCCCTGCAGGCCGTGGCCCGACCGCTGGCGGAGGAGCGCCAGGAAGAGTGGCAGGCAAAGCAGAAGGTGCGCATGCAAGCGGTGGCGCGCAAGCTCCTCCAGCGTAAGAAGGCCAATGTAGAAACGAGTGCAGAAAGCAGCGTGAAGGAAGCCAAAGCTGATCAAGTTGCCTACGCGCGGGCCGAGGAAAAAAATTTCCGCGGAGATTTTTTCGCAGCATATGAACCAGGTGCGAGCCGATGCGCTGGTGGCGATGGTAGAACACTTTCTGGCCTCGGGGCCCAATTATCGGGGCCTGCAAGGGTTGAAGGGGGCCGAGCGCTGCCAGGTTGTGATGCACGTGGACATTAACACCCTGCGTGAGCAGCGATCGGGAGTGTGTTGCACCCATGGGCGGGCGCACTTCGAGGATAAACCGTGGCTGTCGCCTTCCACCGCGCGGCGGCTGAGTTGTGATTCGTCCCTGGTCACGGTGCTGGAAGATGATGCGGGGAAGGTGCTGAACGTGGGCAGGAAGTCGCGGATTGTGCCGGAGCGTATTCGCCGTGCGCTGCGCGAGCGGGACGGGGTCTGCCAGTATCCGGGCTGCCAGGAATCAGAGTATGCGGATGCCCACCATATCCAGCACTGGGCGGAGGGAGAGGAAACACGGCTGGATAACCTGGTGACGCTGTGTCGATTTCACCATCGGCAGCTGCACCGAGGCTGTTTTGATGTCCGTCTGAACGGGATTGCCGCGGAAATCTTACCGCCAGAGGATTTTTAGGGGCAGTGGATTCCCTGGGGAAAGAGGACCCCTTGAAAGCAGCAGCCATCGAAGCGGGTTTGCATAGGAGGGTTTGCGGACTCAACGCAACCGCATCAGCCCCTGTTGCACCACTGACGCCACCAGCACACCCGCGCGGTTGTAGAACTTGCCCCGAGCCAGGCCGCGGCCGCCGCTGACGCGCTCGGCCTCGACGGTATGCAGGAGCCAGTCATCGGCCCGAACGGGATTGTGAAACCACAGGGCGTGATCAAGGCTTGCTACCTGGCAGTCATCCAACAGGTAACTGCGCCCGGTTGCTGCCAGGCACACGTCGATCAGCAGGATATCCGACATATAGGCAAGCAGACTGGCATGCAGGGATTGCTCCTCCGGCACCGGCCCGGTGGTTTTCACCCAGGCCTCCAGGTGCGGGGGCATCGGTTTGGGATTGCGCCAGTCAACCGGATTCACCAACCGGACATCCAGGTCGAGGCCAGTGCCCACCATGAAGCTTTCGTCCATGGTGCCATTCGCCAATGCCCGCTCCCGCTCGCTGGGCAGGGTTTCCGGCGCCGGCACCGGCAGCAGGGGTTGCTGGAATTCATCGCCGCGCCCCTCGCGCTGAAACGACACCGAGGACACCAGGATCGGCTTGCCCCGCTGCAGGGCCACAACCCGGCGCGAACTGAGGCTGCCACCGTCCAGTGCCCGGTCCACCTCCAGGCGGATTTCTTCTCCGGGATCACCGGGACGCAGGAAATAGGCGTGCTGGGAATGCACCGCCCGCTCCGGGTCGACGGTCTCGCCCGCGGCCCGCAACGCCTGGGCCAGTACCTGGCCGCCGTAAACCCGGGGGGCCCTGGGGTGCATATTATGGGCGACGAAGGCGTCTGTACCCTCGGCGCGGGGCGACAGAATCTGCAGCAGCTGGTCGAGCATAAGGGGAATCATCTATGATGGCAGGCAAGAGATCATTATCCCGTTTTCCGGGCGCAGCCTCCAGTGGCCCGCCCTGCCCTATGCCAAACGAGGTTTATCGTGAACAGGATTTACACTCCCGCCGAACTGCGCCGCCGCATCCGCAGCGGCGAACACACCGGCAACACATCGGGTTTTGCCTCCGGCTTCGTGCAGTGCAATATCGTGATCCTCCCCGCTGCCTGGGCCAACGATTTCCTCCGCTTCTGTCAGGCTAACCCCAAACCATGCCCGCTAATCGCCAGTTCCGCCACACCCGGCGACCCGGCGCTACCACTTTTGGGGGATATAGACATCCGTTCCGACGTGCCAAGCTACCGGGTTTTCAGGGACGGGACCCTGCAGGAAGAGCGCAACGACATCACCGGCCTCTGGCAGGATGACCTGGTCACCTTTGCCCTGGGCTGCTCGTTCTCCTTCGAAGAGGCCCTGTTGGCTGACGGCCTGGAAGTACGCAATGTGACTGAGGGCGTCAATGTACCGATGTATCGGACTGACATAGATTGCCAGCCGGCGGGGCCCTACTCCGGCAAGATGGTGGTGAGCATGCGGCCATTCAAGGCGGCAAGTGCTATCCGCGCTATCCAGATCTGCACCCGCTTCCCGTCGGTCCACGGTGCGCCCATTCACCTGGGCGATCCGGCGCAGATCGGGATCCGCGATCTGGAGCGGCCGGACTACGGCGACCGGGTGAGTATCAAGGCCGGGGAGATGCCGGTGTTCTGGGCCTGCGGCGTGACCCCGCAGGTAGCGCTGGAGCAGGCGCGTCCTCCGCTGGCAATTACCCACAGCCCGGGCTGCATGCTGGTAACCGACCTGCTCAATAGCCAACTGGCGATACTATGATGCTACTAAATTGCGATCTCGGAGAAAGCTTTGGCAGCTGGAAAATGGGGATGGATGCCGAGGTCATGCCCCACATCGACCAAGCCAATATCGCCTGCGGTTTTCACGCTGGCGACCCGGTCACTATCGACAGGACGCTGGCGCTCGCGGCCCGGCACGGCGTCACCGTGGGAGCGCACCCGGCTTACCCGGATCTCGTGGGATTCGGCCGCCGCTCCATGCAACTGGACGACCAGGAGCTGGCCAGCAGCCTGCGCTACCAGATCGCGGCCCTCGATGGCATGGCGCAGTGCCACGGCCTGCAACTCACCTATGTCAAACCCCACGGTGCCCTCTACAACGACATGATGGCCAACAGCCAGATCCGGCAAGGGGTAATGGCAGCGATCGCTGGCTGGCACCGCCCCCTGGCACTGATGCTGCAGGCGACACCGCAGGCAGAGGAGCATCGGCGCGAGGCGCAGGCACTCGGTCTCGCGCTATTGTTCGAGGCTTTCGCCGACCGCTGCTACGACGACGACGGGCGCCTGCTGTCGCGAAAAAAACCGCAGGCGGTGCACGATCGTGAGCGCATGCTGGCACAGGTGGACGAACTCTGCCGCGAGGGCACGGTCACCACGATCAGTGGCAAGCGTCTGCAGCTTGCGGTCGACACCGTGTGCGTGCATGGCGACAACCTCGAAGGTGTGCGCGCCATTGAAGCCGTGCGTGCGCTTATCAAAGGAGCCTGAACCGCGCATGCAGCTTAGCTACGCCGGCGACAATGCGGTGATACTCTACCTCGGCGAAAGCGCCAGCGCTGCCGTCGCCGCCCGGGTCCAGGCCGCTGCGGCCGCGGCCCGCACGGTGCTGGGACACGACCTCATTGACCTGGTGCCCTCCTACGCTTCCCTGCTGGTCATCTACGACCCCCTGCGCACGGACCATATGAGCGTCCTTCAGCGCCTGCAAGGTATCCGCGAAGCTATTGACAATGCCAGCGCCAGCGAAAGTGGCCGGGAAATCATATTGCCGGTGTATTACAGCACGGAATCAGGACCCGACCTGGAGCGGCTGGCCCAGCAGTGCGAGCTATCCGTGGAGGAAGTAATAGAGCTGCACAGCAGTGCCGAGTACCGGGTCTACGCCATCGGTTTTGCCCCGGGTTTCGCCTACCTGGGCGAAGTGGACCCGCGCATCGCCGTGCCGCGGCTGGCCACGCCCAGGTCCAAAGTACCGAGGGGCGCGGTGGCCATCGCCGATCGCCAGACCGCGGTGTACCCGGCCGTGTCACCGGGCGGCTGGAACCTGATCGGCAACTGCCCGCAACGGATGTTTGACCCGGATGCGGAGCCCAGCATGCCGGTTGCCGTCGGCGACCGTGTACGCTTTGAACCGATCTCCCGGGCGCGCTTTCTGGAGCTGGGCGGGGAACTGGCATGAGCCTGATTGTGCGCCAGCCGGGCCTGCTGAGCCTGCTCCAGGATCCGGGCCGCTTTGGCCGGCACGGCATCGGTCTTACCACCGGCGGCCCGCTGGACCGCGAGGCCTTCGAGCTGTGTCAGCGCCTGCTGGGCAACGATCCCGGCTGCACCGCGATCGAGGCGAGCTTTGGCGGGCTGGAACTGGAGGCCCAGACCGACACTTTCATCTGCGTCACCGGGGCAACCGTGCCCCTGACGATCAACGACCGGGAGCGGGCGCTGTGGACGGTCCACAAGATCGAAGCCGGCGACCACATCACCCTCGGCTACGCCAAAGACGGCTGCCGCAGCTATCTGGGCGTGGCGGGCGGTTTCAACATTGCGCCACAGTTTGGCAGCAGCGCCACTGTAGTGAGGGAAAAGCTGGGCGGTCTGCGCGGTGACAAGCTCGCTCCCGAGGATGTCCTGCCCTGCGCCAGGGTGACTGAACAGGTACGCCTGCAACTGCCCCGGGACCTGCAGCCGCAGTACCCGCGGCAAGTAACAGTCAGAGTCATACCCGGCTACCAGCAACATCACTTCGACCGCCTGCAGCAGCGGCGCTTTTTCAGCAGCGCCTGGACGGTGTCCCAGCGCTGTGACCGCATGGGCTACCGTCTGGAGGGACCCGCCATTCACTGTGACATCGAGGGCATCCTCTCCGAGGGTATCTGCTTCGGTGCGATCCAGATCCCCGCCGACGGGCAGCCGATCGTGCTGCTGAACGATCGCCAGACCATCGGTGGCTACCCCAAGATCGGCGCCGCCCTGTCCCTGGACGCCGGTCGCATGGCGCAGCTACAGCCGGGAGGTACCGTACATTTTGCGGCCATCAGTCCGCACGACGCCCACAATGCTCTGCATCTCCACCACTGGCGTATACAGCACATGCCTTTGCAGGAATCCCAGGAGCGCGACCGGTGAATGACCAAACTCTAAGCGAAACCATCGAGGCCCTGCTGGTCGCGCGCAACCCGCGCCAGATGCAGACCGCCCGCGCCGCGCTGACACCGGGTTACTACCTTCGCGCTGCCGCACTGCTGCGTGACATCCGCGGCACGGTGCTGATCGGCACCGGCTTCCCGGTGGCAAATACCTTTGAAACCGACGGTCCGGTGGGCGCCATAGCCCTGTATCAAGGTCTCAAGGCCCTTGGCGCACAGCCGGTCATCGCCTGTGCCAATCCGCTGGCCGAAGCCCTCGCCGCTGACTATCGCGTCCTGCCCCTGACCAGTGCTCCCGCCGATGGCGGCGAGCCCTCGGCCAGGGCCTGGCTGGATGCAAGCAAGCCGGCCGCCGTCATTTCCATCGAACGCCCGGGCCTGACCGCGGACGGACACTATTACAACATGCGCGGTGAAGATATCAGCCCACGCTGCGGCGTCTTCGACCCCTTTCTCACCCGCGCAGAATGTCCCACCATAGCTATCGGGGACGGCGGCAACGAGATCGGCATGGGCAAGATCGCCGATGCCATCGCGGCTCTGGATATCCGGGTGGCGATTACCGGCTGCGACGAGCTGCTGGTGGCGGACGTGTCCAACTGGGGTGCCTACGGCCTGCTCGCCTTTCTCGGCCGCTGGTCACAGCGCGACCTGCTGGGCGAATTTTCACCGCTGGCGACGCTGCGCTATCTCTCCGAGCGCGGCAGCGTCGATGGTGTCACCCGCGAAAACACGCTCACCGAGGATGGCATGGCGCCCACCGAGGGGGATGCCGTAATCCGGGAGCTCAGGCGCCTGACGGGCTTCCTGCACAACTGAACACGAATCAACACAGGATTTGAACATGAGCATTGTGTACCTGAATGGCGACTACCTGCCAATGAGCGAAGCCCGCATCTCGCCAATGGACCGGGGCTTCCTGTTTGGCGACGGTATCTACGAAGTGGTGCCATCCTACGCTGGCAAAATGGTGGGATTCGGGCCGCACATGCAGCGTATGCAGCAGGGTCTGGATGCCATTGAGATAAAGCTGCGGGTCGACGAGACCCAGTGGCGGGGCATCGCCGAGGAACTGAGTGCCCGTAACGGCGGCGGTAACCTCGGAATCTATTTCCACGTCAGCCGCGGCGCGGACATCCGCCGCAACCACGCCTATCCCGAGCAAATCACTCCCACTCTCTACGGTTTCGCTTTCGAGATCCCACCGGCACCGGCAGCGGACAAGGCAACCGCAACCAGCTACCGCGTATCCACCGCCGAGGACCTGCGCTGGCGCCGCTGCAATATCAAATCCACCGCCCTGCTGGGCAACGTCATGCACTACCAGCACGGCCACAGCCGCGGCCACGGCGAGACCATACTCTACAACGAAGCCGGCGAACTGACCGAGGCAGCTGCCTGCAATGTATTTGTAGTCAAGGACGGCGTCGTCGCCACTCCTGAGCTGGATCATCAAAAGCTGCCGGGTATCACGCGGCTCATACTGTTGGACATCCTGCGCCGCCACGGTGACATCCCGGTACAGGAGCGGGTAGTGACCATGGCCGAGGTTCACGCTGCCGATGAGGTCTGGCTTACCAGTTCCAGCAAGGAGGTGGCTCCGGTCATTGAGATCGACGGACAGGCGGTGGGCAATGGCGGTATCGGTGATGTCTGGCTGGCCGCCGAAACCCTGTTTGCACAGCATCGCTACGACTACTGATGACCCGCCCCAGCCAGGCTCGCCTGGATTTAAGCGCCTTGCATCACAACGTCGCTCTGGCGCGGGAGCTGGCACCCAGGTCACGCCTGATGGGCGTGGTCAAGGCCAATGCCTACGGCCACGGCGCGGTCACCATGGCGCAAGAGCTCGAACCACGGGTGGATGCGCTGGCGGTGGCCTGCAGCGAGGAAGCCCTGGAGCTGCGCGAGGCCGGCATCCGCTGCCCTATCCTGCTCCTGCAGGGGGTATTCGAGGCCAGGGAGCTGCCCATTGCCGCAGAGGCAGGGTTCTGGATCACCATTGACAACGACCGCCAGCTCCGCTGGTTGGAGGAGACCGCCCTGCCCGGGTCCATTGGCTGCTGGCTGAAGATCGACACCGGCATGCATCGCCTGGGCGCCCTGCCGGCACAGACTACGAGTTTCTACCAACGTCTGCTCGCCTGCGGCAAGGTCGAGGGTCTGCCGGTTCTGTCCACCCACTTTGCCTCAGCCGACGAGCTGCACAACCCCCAGACCCGGCAGCAGATCGAGGTATTCGAGGCGGCCACTGCGGGGTTGGAGGGGCCACGAAGTGCGGCCAATTCTCCCGCCACCCTGGCCTGGCCCCGTGCGCACTACGACTGGGTCCGGCCTGGTTTCATGCTCTGGGGCAACTCCCCATTCACTGAACCCCAGGTCCAGGCAAATCGCCTGCGGCCGGTCATGACCCTGACCTCCGCGGTGATATCAGTGCGGGAAATCGCAGCCGGCGAATGTGTCGGCTACGGTGGCAGCTGGCAGGCACAGCGCCCCTCGAGGGTCGCCACGGTGACCATAGGTTACGGCGACGGCTATCCGCGGACCGCGACCAGCGGCACTCCGGTCCTGGTCAACGGCCACCGCGCTGCGCTGGCGGGCCGAGTCTCCATGGACATGATCACCGTCGACGTTACCGATCTGCCCCCGGTCGCGGCCGGCGACCCCGTGGTCCTGTGGGGAAAGAGCCTGCCCGTGGGCGAAGTCGCGCGCCATGCCGGCACCATCGGTTATGAGTTGTTGACCCGCATGCCCATGCGAACACCGCGGGTAATTGTCCAGGAGTGAATCGCACTACACCGCGGTGTCGGAAAGGGGGCAGACAGCAGCAGTGCTTTTGCGGTACACTACTCGGCCCTCCCGCCGCAAGAGCATTGAGCATGTCCGCCGCCAAGCCCCAACGCGCCCCCGCCAAGAAAAAGCAGCCCGCCGCCGTTGAAACGTCCAACTCCATTGAAAAACAGACCAGGGATTTTCTCCAATCCGGCGGCAAGATCCAGGCCATCAAGTCCGGCATCAGCGGCCAGCAGGGCGGCTACGCTGCGCGTCCTTCGGGCGCCGCGCGCAAATAGATAAGCCACCTGCCCCATCCGCCGCGCCGATGTCTGCGTAATTCCATTATCAGTCTCGCCTTAAGGCATTGACCATGGACAACGTAGTCGAGGACGGCGGGCCGGACGCCACAGCAGCCAGCGGCATCAGGACCGGGCTTGTTGCCCTCGCTCACCTCACCGTAGTCCTCGTGCTGCTGGGGCTGTTCGCTGCAGCGGATAGCTGGTATGCCCTCTCCAACCTGCCGCTGGCCGCAGTAATCAGCGTAGCAATCGGCCTGACCGCCGGGGGAATTTTTACTACCCTGGTCCACGAATGGTTTCACTACGTTGGCGCGGTCGCGCTGCGCAGCCGCTGCCATCGGGTCAAGCGCATCAATCTGTTCGCGTTCGAGTGGGATTACCAGGGCAATACGCGCGGGCAGTTTTTTGCCATGAGCTACGCCGGCACCCTGGGTTCGGTGGTCGCCATAGCCCTGTTGCTGGCCACCACTGCCCCCGACGCTCCAGGCAGGGTAGCCCTGTTGGCGGCGGCTTTTGGCAGCCTTGGTTTCGCTGGCGCCATCGAGTGGCCGGTGCTGGCGCGGGTGCACGCTGGCGGCAACCCCCTGACCGAGCTATCCAAGGTTTCTCCGAAGGTGGTACTTGCCAGCGCCGCCACGGGCCTGCTGACCTTGCTCATCGCCGCCTGGCTGCTGGCCTGAGCAAGGGGACTCGCACGGCCATTCCCCGTGCGCCCGGGCGGGGTATCGTTTATCATGACTGGTGCACGCTAGCCGCGGGATAATCCCCATTACGGAACCACAGACACACGAACCCCTGCCTGACGGTAGCCTGCTGGCGGCGGTTGATCTCGGCAGCAATTCCTTTCACTTGATCGTGGCCCGCGTTGAGCACGGGGAAATGCGCCCGGTGGAAGTGCTGGCGGAAAAAGTCCAGCTCGGGGCGGGCCTGGTGGACAACCGGCTATCGTCCGATGCCATCGAACGGGGCCTTGATTGTCTGGCCCGCTTTGCCCAGATGCTGGGCACCGTTGCTACGGAGCGGATCCGGGTGGTCGGCACCAACGCGCTGCGAGTAGCCGACAATCGCCGCGACTTTACCGGACCGGCGCAGCGGATTCTCGGAGCCCCGGTGGATGTGATCTACGGCCGCGAGGAAGCCCGCCTGGTGTACCTGGGCGTCGCCCATTCCCTCGCGGACGACGCCCAGTCGCGGCTGGTGATCGACATTGGCGGCGGCAGCACCGAGCTGATCATCGGTCAGCGCTTCGAACCCCAGCGCCTCGAAAGCCTGCAGATGGGCTGTGTCTCCTACTCGGACAGCTGCTTTCCTGGCGGCAAGATCAGCAAGGACAACTACCGTCACGCCTACATCCGGGCCAGACTGGAAGTCTCACACATACGCTACCACTTCCATGCCGGCCACTGGGCCGAGTGCGTAGGCTCCTCTGGCACCCTGCAGGCAATAGAAACGGTTCTGGCCAGCCAAGGCTGGAGCGATGGCGGAATCAACCGGAAGGGCCTGGAGAAGCTGGAAAAGCGCCTCCTGCGTTTCAAGCGCTTCGAGAATATCGCCCTGGAGGGCCTCAGCAGCCAGCGCCGCAACGTCATCGCCGCCGGCGTGGCTATTGCCACTGCCCTGTTTGACGAGTTGGGCATCAAGCAGATGCGCACTTCCCGCGGCGCCCTGCGCGAGGGCGTTATCTACGACCTGATGGGGCGTCTAAGTCACGAAGATGTGCGCGAACGCACCCTCAAGGCCCTGATGCATCGCTACGGGGTGGACACCGCGATGGCGGAGCTGATGGCACGCCGCGCCCGCACCCTGTTCAATGCCACCCGCAGTGGCTGGAAACTGCGCGGGACTGACGGCGACCTGCTGCAGCGCACCGCCCTGGCCCACGAGATCGGCATGGCCATCTCCCACAAGCACTACCAGCGCCACAGCGCCTACCTGTTACTCAATGCGGACCTGCCGGGATTTTCCCAGGAGGAGCAGGAGCAGATGGCGCTGCTCGCAGCAACCCAGCGCGGCAAACTGGACGACCCCGTGTGGGCCGCCGTCGCCGACAGCGAGCGCCCGCGATTGCTGCGCCTTATCACTCTCGTCCGACTGGCGCTGATATTCAAGTATGTCGAGCAACTGGAGGCGCTGCCGGATTTCGCCGTCTCCCCTGAGACAGATGGTCTGCGCCTGGAGTTTCCCGCGGGCTGGCTGGCACTACATCCCCTGACCGCGCGGGAACTGCAGCTGGAGCAGATGCTGCTGGCGAAGCAGGGGCTGGCGCTGGCGATCTGCTAGCGAGGGCAGCGTCATCGCCTTTTCTGCCGTCGCCTGACTCCTCTAGGTTTGCAGAGGTGTATCTATCCAGTCAGCCTTATCCGGCTGTTCACGACCGCACCTCCAGCACATTTCGAAGGAGGGGTCATTGTGCTCCCCGCAGTCGCAGCGCCAGGATGGGGCATCCCTTGCGCTTAGCGAGGTCTCAAGCAGCCGGCTGGCCCGCTCGAAGTCACTGTCATTGGCGACCCAAAGCTCCGGCCACACCTCGAATGGGGACAGTTCCCCCATGCCCCCCGCGGCAAACTCGTTTTTCATGGCTACTTCGATTCCCGCTGCGTCGAGGATATTCCTGACATTGGCGACGAGGAGCCGGTTTTCATTTGTGTAGATCAAGCGCATGGATCAGTTCCCCACACCGGCATTAGCTTCGCGCTTCAAAATGCCGGCGGATATCCGCAAGAAACTCCAGCAGGAGCAAGTTCACCTCCGCCGAAGCCTCCAGTTGCACCATATGCCCCGCCCCGGGAATCATGCGCACCTCACGCAGCTCCGGAAAAATCCCTCGCATCTGTCCGATCGGATCCTCACCGTGGAAACCTTCCAGGTCCACATCGTGTTCACTGCCGAGAAAGTACGCCGGCACCGCACTCTGCACGCCCTCGAAGGGCTTGCGCTGGACCCACTTCAGGTCGAATGACCGATACCAGTTCAGGCCACCGGTAAAACCGCTGCGACTGTACTCGGAGACGAAGAATTCCAGTTCCAGCTCGGACAGCCAGGGCCAGGGCAGCGGCGGCGGCTCTTCCATGGCGTCGATGTAGGATGTACCAGGCCGGTGGCGAAACATTTCAAAGTAATTGCAGGCACCGCTCAGGGTATGAAACACCTTGTGCAGGAAGCGGCGCGGGGCGGCGGCCAGATCCAGATCCGCCCGCGGCGGCTCGCGGAAGTACTCAATGTGCAGAAAATGCTGTTCCCCCATGCGTCGGTATTCCGTGAGCGGGGGTTCGTCGGGATTGTGCGGGGCCGCCGGGTTCTCCAAACCGATTACCGCGATCACCCGCTGTGGATGGCGCAGTGCCAGGTCGTAAATGGCAAAGGCACCGAAATCCAGCCCGGCAAATACCGCTTGCGGCTCACCGATATGGTCCAGCAGCCCCAGCAGGTCGCCGGTGATATGGTCGATATCATAGGCCTCCACGGCTGCCGGGGCCTCGGTCTGGCCCATGCCGCGCATGTCCGGCGCGATCACCCGGTAGCCGGCCGCGGCCAGTGCGCTGATCTGCCTATGCCAGCTGAACCAGAGGTGGGGAAAGCCGTGGCACAGCACCACCGGCATTCCCTGCCCCTGCTCCACGTAGTGCATGCGGATGCCATTGATCGTGGCGTAGTGGTGGGTCCAGTTCATTCCTGTCATGGCATTGCCCCTGGAAACCGGATCGCCGTGACCTCGGCGAGGAAGAAAGGAAAATAGTCTTCAGTCCCGAACATGTTACCCGCCTCGACCCGGAACGGCAGGCGATAGCCCTCTATCTCGCGGAAATCCGACATGTAGGCGCCAAAGGGTTGCAACCTGTGCACCTTGTCGGGATTGGCGTCGCTCCAGCGCAGGAAGGATGCGACCGCTGGTCTGCCGTCGCCATCGACGGTTACGTCCACCTCCTGACTCAGGTGACCGTGGCGGACCGTCACCCTCGCGGTGTCGTCGCCTACTGCCGCCCATGTCACCCCGGGGCCAGGTAGCAGGGCCGCGGGCGACCAGACCACAGCCTCGGCCACGTAGCGACCGAAGGCGGACCGCGCATGATCCGAGGTGCCGCCTAGCCGCGCGACGGGGATCAGCCAGAAAATACGAAATCGTGTCCACGATCCCGAGTCCGAGCCTGACACTGGCATGCCGCCGCGGGTGCGCATCGCCCACAGGAAGCCGTCGGGAGCGGCAAGGATCTGGTTCGCCTCCATCGGCTGATAGGCCGGGTTGTCCTTGTTGCCGAGACTGAACTGGCCGCTCATATCGATTTCGACCACTCGCGGCAGCGGCGTGCCCGGTTCAATCATGAAGTTGAAGTAGCGCCGTGCAGGCTCGGGCAGGTCCGCGACCAACTCGCCGGAGAAACGTTGCGGAGCCTCGGGCTGGAGTGCTGCGAGTCGCCGCCACTCCGCCCTGTCGGCACGCAGGTCCCAGGCCAG
The DNA here is from genome assembly GCA_041746975.1 of Haliea sp. Classification (GTDB taxonomy): domain Bacteria; phylum Pseudomonadota; class Gammaproteobacteria; order Pseudomonadales; family Halieaceae; genus Haliea. The sequence continues at coordinate 47,879 of JBGTGB010000127.1, forward strand.
AAGCGCACCCAGGGCGAGGACAACGAACAGCAGCACGACAGCGATGGCAACAATGACCTTCATGACCGCGGGAACAGATCGTCCAACATCAGAGGTTCACCCAGCTGTTCAGGGCGCGCAAACGAAACTGCTCGCCCGCGTGACTCAGCACCACCGAGTCGGGCAGGATTTCCTCGACCGTCACCCCGCGGCCTACGGTCTGCCCGGCGCGTGCCTGCTGGCCGTTGATGGTCACGGTCGAACCCCCTTCGGACCGGTAATCGTGCTGCAGATACATCAGGGTGGGCACTGCGTCTTTGCGCTGCTGGGAAAGGTCGCCAAGGAAAGGTGCTGCGTGCTCCGCCAGCCGCACGTCCTCCAGCGCCTGCTCCGCGGCGGTCACCAGGCTGGCAATGTCCACGGTCTCCTCACTGACAGGCGCGGGAGCCGCTGCCGCGGTCGTGACCGGGTCAGAGGCCGCATCCGAAGTTCTGGGCTGCTGGTACAGAGCGGCTACCTCAGCGCTGGCTGCGGTGCCAGCCGTGGCAGGAGGCGCCGGTTGCGGCGAAGGCGCGGGCGCAGCAACCTCTGGAGCCACCGGCAATTCTTGCGTCTCAGGGCTCCGCTCGGCCTCCGGTCCCGCCGATTGAGCCACCGCAGGTACCGGGACCTGAGCTTCCACAACCACGGTTTGCGGCCCGTCTGCTGCGCCCGTCGGAGTGTCGTCCCGGCTGAACTCCCGACCCAGCAAAACGCCGATTACCAGCACGGCCAGGGCCAGGGCAGCCACCAAACCACGCTGCCGCCAGGGACTCTCCTCGGTGGTGGGAGAATAATGTTCGCTGTCCACACCGGGTACCGGCGCGGCGTTGTGCTGTTCCCGCCGGGCCCGATTCAGCGCTTCCAGAATCAGCGACATGCGCATACCCCGTTTCCGATCATTGCGCGGACTCCCCTGCCGCTGCCGCGTCTGCACGCAACAACTCCCGGGCGGCCTCGGCGGACAGGTCGCGGCCCGCAACCAGATTCAGGCGCAACAGGGTCTGTTCTCCCACTATGCCGTCAGCCAGCAGTTGTTGCTCGCTCTGGAACAGGCGCACCCGGTCCGCAAGTGGCGCGGTATAGCGGTTGTCCGCCAGGGGTTGGGCTTGCCCATCCAGGCGCGCGAAGAGTGCCGCCACTTCGGCCACCGCGGGGCTGACCTCGGTGCGGCCGATGGGACCGCTGAATCCCGCAGGCGGTCGCCACAACAGACGGTAGCCACCGCGCCACAGTGCCGCCACCTCGGTAAATGGAATTCGTTGCAAAGCACTACCGGTCCACAGCAGGGCGCGGCCGTCGTCCTCACCCAAAAACAGCGCCGCGGCGGCGAACCGTGCCGGTGTCACCAGGTCCAGCAGCAGCGGGCGCTGCAGCGCCAGCAATTCCTGCCAGGTGTCGGCGCGGCCACGGAAGCAGCTCAGGGGAAAGCGAATGGCATCATCACAGAGTTGCTCAAGCCCTGGCGCCGGGCCCTCGGCCTGTAGCTACCACAGCTGCTCCAGTGCCGCCTGCGGGGCCAGCTGCCAGCTGCTTTCTGTTGCCGCTACCGGGGGCGCCACCGGAG
>JBGTGB010000128.1:0-2870 GCA_041746975.1 Haliea sp.
GCCGCAGCTTGCGCATGCCGACTGCGGCGAAGCCCGCGAGCAGGCGGGCGATCTCTTCGCTGGTCAGCCAGCGGGGCGCGCCGGCGCCTGCCCTGTAACCATCGGGCAGGCAGTAGCTGCAATGGAAATTGCAGGCCTCCAGCAACGACAACCGCAGGTACGGGAACGCACGACCGAAACGGTCGGTAAGCGCAGCCATGTTGTCACTCCTTTCCAAGCACGGGAGGCGGTCGCGTTTCCACGACTGCCCTTTCGCCACCAGGGCGACGGTCGGTCAGCCGTATCCGTGAACGGACCCAGGCTTGCCGACTCGGAGTCGCCGGCGCGGAAACCTCCGTGCCGGCGCGGTCATTGTAGCCACCGTGTTCCGCGAGGCCTTGAGTTGGATCAAGCGAGTGTCGATCGCTCGCCAACGGCGGTTCCGGCCAGGCGGTGCCCCTGGCGATCCGGACTCATGGATGTGTCCACTCCAGCTGCAGCCACCATTTGCTCGTGTCCTGCGCGAAACCCTGTGCCCGGTAATCGGCGAACTTGAGCAGCCCGCTTACTGTGCCGTGGACCGGGAATCCGACGGAGGCATTCCACTCGCGGCCGTATCGCGCGCCTCCGACGTCGGCACGATAGTCGTGCCACGCCAGCGCCCAGCCGAACTTGCCCGCGAGCGCGCCCTGTCCGAGCTTGCCGCCGACGGCGAGGTAGCGGTCGTCCAGCCCCTTCGGCGGGGTCGCCACAAACTTGTCCGCCCAGCCATTGAACGCGTGCAGGGTCGCCAGGGGTGTCTGCAGCGCATGACTGCCATCGCCTCCCAGGTGTTCCCAGCCGGCGCGCCAGCTGACGCCTTTCCGCGCATACGCGGATTCGACCAGCCAGTAACGATGGGAAAAGCGCAATGGATTACGCGCATGGTTGCGTTGCCGCGCGGTCTCCAGCGTCAGTGTCCAGTCGTGGTTCTCTCCCCTTGTATCGATGGACCAGCGCATGCCCCAGGTCGCGCTCGAGGCGGTGGGCACATCCTCATCGGTGTGCAGATAGGCATAACCGCCAAGCTGATGGCGGCCGCCCTTGTAACGCAGGTCGAGCAGATGGGTATCGAGGGCGCGCTCACGCGCCAGCGGGTTGAGCGCCTGGTCGCTGTTGACACGATGCGCCCGGTCAAGCCAGAGGTAGCGCGCGGTTACATCCGGTGCCGGCTTCCATTCCAACGCCAGCGCGTCGAAGGTCTGCTCGTTCTGGCGCCAGCCGACATTGCCGACCCAGCGCTGGTTGCCGAGCAATACGCGCTGCCGCCCCAGGGTCGCTGCGGACCGGGCATTGCGCCAGCCCACCCAGGCCTGGTTGAGCTCCATGGCCTCGGGGTCGGCAATGACCGGATAATCCGTGCGACCGTTCGCCGTGCTGTCATGGCGGTTGCCGCCGTTGGCCACCCCCTCCGCTTCAAGCAGGGCCGAGAATCCCGCACCCATCCGCGCACGCAAGGTGGCACGCAGGCGCAGGGTAGTCGCCTCGGCCCGGGGCACGAATGCATCGTCCTCGACGATTTCGTGGCGCAGGCGCGCATTCCATTCCAGCGCGACCGCCGGCGTTTCCGACGAGGGTTCGGCGGCTTGCGCGGGCACCAGCAGGCCGAACACCAAGCCCGGCAACCATGAAAGGACCAAATACGCAGCATGGCGGCGACGCATGGTGGACTCCTGATTGGCGTGCCTAAGCATCAGCGCACCCCGCCAGTGCAGCCTTGATATGGATCAAGGCTCCACGGGAAGCTGCGTCCTGCCCGAATCTGTGGAACGGCCGAGGTCGCTGGATCTCCGACAGTGCAGGGGATAGTGAGGTGCGACAGCATGCAGACGCATGGATTCCCTGCCCAGGAACCGCTTGGCAGCCGCAGTTTCGGAGGCGCACAATGCAGACGTCGGCGCGTCCCCCGCGCGCTCGGGGAGCCGTTGCGTGGACGCGCTGCTGCTGTCGCGGATCCAGTTCGGGTTCCTGATCTCGTTCCACATCCTGTTCCCGTCCTTCACCATTGGCCTGGCAAGCTGGCTGGCCTTCCTGGAATTCCGCTGGCTGCGCACGCGCGAGGCGGTCTGGCGCGACCTGTATTTCTTCTGGCTGAAGCTGTTCGCGGTGTCCTTCGGCATGGGCGTGGTGTCGGGGATCGTGATGAGTTTCCAGTTCGGCACCAACTGGTCGGTGCTCAGCGAGCGTGCCGGCAACATCCTCGGCCCATTGCTTGCCTACGAGGTGCTGACGGCCTTCTTCCTGGAGGCCACCTTCCTCGGCGTGATGCTGTTCGGCTGGAAGCGGGTGTCGCACCGGCTGCATTTCTTCGCCACCTGCATGGTCGCGCTGGGGACCCTGATCTCCACCTTCTGGATCCTCTCCGCCAACAGCTGGATGCACACGCCGCAGGGACACGTGCTGACGGCGGCCGGGATCTTCGAACCGGTCGACTGGTGGGCGATCATCTTCAATCCGTCGTTCCCGTTCCGGCTCGCGCACATGGTGCTGGCCGCGTTCATCACCACCTGCTTCGTGATCGGTGGGGTCAGTGCCTGGTACCTGCGCCGTGGCGAGCATGTCGACTCAGCCAGGCGGATGCTGCGGCTGGCGGTGCTGTTCGCGGCGGTCACGGTGCCGACGCAGATCTTCGTCGGCGACCTGCACGGGCTGAACGTCGGCGAGTACCAGCCGACCAAGCTGGCGGCGATGGAAGCGCACTGGCGCAGCGGCGAACCGGGCAAGGGCGTGCCCCTGGTGCTGTTCGCGGTGCCCAATGCAGCCGAGGAACGCAACGTGTACGAGATCGCCATCCCGCGTTTGGGCAGCCTGATCCTCACCCACAGCTGGGACGGCGAGATCCAGCCGCTGAC
>JBGTGB010000129.1:0-7367 GCA_041746975.1 Haliea sp.
AAATCAATACTTTACGTCGCCTATCACTTTCCGCCAATCCAGGTGAGTAGTGGCGTCCACCGCACCGTGGCCTTTGCCCGCAGCCTCGTGGCAGCGGGCTGGGGGGTAGCTGTCTTGACTGTCGGTGAGGCGGCCTACCCCGAGCGCAGCGAGAGTGGCAGGCGTCTCGTGCCGGAGGGTGTGCGGGTAATTCGGGCGTTCGCCCGCGATACCACCCGCTATCTTTCCTTCCGCGGCAGGTATTTCGACTGGATGGCCGCACCCGACAAGTGGCACAGCTGGGTAATCAGCGGTCTGTGGGTCGGTTTGCGGGAGATTCGGCGCAATCGCCCTGCGGTGATAGTTTCCACGTACCCCGTCGCCTCGGCCCATGTCATCGCGTACTTGCTACACCGCGTTACCGGTATTCCCTGGGTGGCGGATTTTCGCGATCCCATGTTACAGGATGACTATCCGCCCACCCGCGCCCAGCGCAAGGCGTTTGCCTGGGTTGAGCACAAGGCGGTTCTGCATGGCTCCCGGGTGTTGTTTACCAGCCCTGGCGCTCTGGCGCTGTATCGGGATCGCTACCCGGATGTTCCCTCGAGCCGCTGGGTGCTGGTGCCCAATGGTTTTGATGAGGCTCTGTTTGAGATCACGGCTTCGGAGACGGGCGAGCCCAGCTACCCGGGGGGGCGGCGCACCCTGCTGCACAGTGGCACGGTGTACCCCGAGGAGCGGGATCCGCGGGCGCTTTTCCAGGCCCTGGCGGAATTGAAAGCGGAGGACCCGGCGCTGGTCTCGCGCTGGCGTGTCCTGTTGCGTGCCACGGGGCACGATCACGTGTTTGCCCCGCTGCTGCAAGACCTGGGCATTGATGATCTGGTCGAGCTGGCCCCGGGTGTCGACTATGTCGCCGCGCTGGAGGAAATGCTCGGCGCGGATGCGCTGTTGTTGTTGCAGGCTGCCAACTGCAATTTGCAGACGCCAGCGAAGGCCTATGAGTACATTCGGGCGCGGCGGCCAGTACTGGCCCTGACAGATCCGGGCGGTGATACCGCGGCCCTGGTGCTCCAGGCGGGGGTAGGGGAAGTGGCGCTCCTGGATGATCCCGCGGCCATCAAGGCCGCATTGCGGCGTTTCCTGTCCAGAGTGGAGGCACAGGATTTCGCCTTTGCCACTGTGGAGGAACTCATGTGCTGGTCGCGGCAGTATCAGGCCCGGGCCTTTGTGCAGATGCTGGATGATGTGGTTGCGGAGCGGGCTGCCTGATGACTTCCGTGGCTGCTGATCGTAACGCTGTCTGGTCCCTGCCCCCGGCAAGCCCTGCCGACGCCATGGCGGAGCCGGCGATGATGGCAATGGAGGGCAATGCGGCAGGCGTGCCCAGGCATCTGCAGCTATTCAGTTCGTCCCGATGGCAGTCGGCGCAGGGGGAGCGCTGGATCGTTTGTGTGACAGGGCGCCTGCGCCCGCTGGGGCAGGATTGCGAGGAGAACGACCGGGCGGGCTGGTTGCTGCGTCAGGTCGAGCGCGATCCCGAGGGTTTTTATGCCGCATTGGCGGGGTTTTTTGCCGCGGTGGTCCTGGAAAGGCAGTCGGGGGAGCTCCGGCTCTACACCGACCATGTGGGTAGTTTGCCCCTGAACCTGTATTGTCGGGAAGGGCGCTGGTGGGTGGCGGATTCACTCCGGCACCTGGAGGAGGAGCTGCCCCGCGAGGCCCTGCGGGTTTCTCCCCAGGCGGTCTATGATTACTGTTTTTACCACTGCATTCCTTCCCCCCGCACGATTTACGAAGGGGTGGTGCGCCTGCCCCCGGGGAGTGAGCTGCGGCTGGCGGTTGACGGCGACATGCAGATCCGCAACCTGTTTTCCCCGTCCTATGAGTACAGCGACGAGAGTGCCGCAGAACTGGCGCAACGGTGTCGCGAGGTCATTGGCGAGGCAGTCCGCCGCAACACCGGGCCGGGTACGGGGGCCTTCCTCAGCGGCGGTCTGGATAGCTCCACGGTGGCGGGCCTGTTGGCGGGGCTGCAGCCCGGGGCGCCCACCTTCTCGATCGGCTTTGAGGCGCAGGGCTACGATGAAACAGCCTATGCGCGCATCACCGCGGGGCATTTTGCCACCCGGCACCACGTGCACTACCTGCAGCCCGATGAAATCGTTGCCCATTTCGCGGATGTCGCGGCCTGTTTTGATCAACCCTTTGGCAACTCCTCGGCTCTCGCGGCCTATGTCTGCGCGGAACAGGCAAGTCAGCATGGTATTGCCACGCTACTCGCGGGCGACGGTGGGGACGAGATCTTCGGCGGCAACGAGCGTTATGCCAAGCAGAAGGTTTTTGAGCTGTGGAGCAATGTGCCGGATGGTATGCAGCGCGGTCTTGGGACATTGCTGGCAGGCCCGGCGGGCAGGCTGCCGGTGCTGAAGAAGGGCCGGAGTTATGTCGAGCAGGCAGGGATTCCGCTGCCGGACCGGCTGGACACCTACAATTTTCTCTCCCGCTTTCAGGCCGCAGACATGTTCCAGCCCGGGTTCCTCGCCCAGGTCGACACTGACGCCCCCCGCCAGGCCAAGCGCGATCGCTTTTCCGCCTGCCGATCGGAAAACCCTGTTGAGCGCATGATGTATCTCGATTGGAAGTTCACCCTGGCGGACAATGACCTGGTGAAAGTTACGAACATGTGTGCGAAAGCTGGTGTCGAGGTTCGTTACCCCCTGCTCGAGAAGGAGGTTGTGGAGTTCAGTTGTACGGTACCGGCGAGCCTCAAGCTGCCACGCGGCCGCCTCAGGGACTTCTACAAACGCAGTTTCAGGGGTTTCCTGCCCGATCAAACCCTGAGCAAATCCAAGCATGGCTTCGGCTTGCCGTTCGGAGTGTGGATGCGCGAACACCCGGCCCTGCAGGCTCTCACTGGCAAGGCCCTGGAAAAACTGAAGCAGCGCGACATTTTTCGTCCGGATTTCGTGGATGCCGCCTTGCAACACCACCGGACCGGCCACGCCGGCTACTACGGTGAGCTGATCTGGGTCATGGTGGTGCTTGAGCTGTGGCTCGGCAGCAGGGGGCGCTGAGCATGCTGGGCCATGGCTTGTCCCTGATTGGGCGCTGGGCGGCCAAAGGGAGACTCTCCATCCTGATCTACCATCAGGTGCTGGCGGCGTTCGACCCCATGCGTCCCGCGGAGCCGGTTGCCGAGCGGTTCAACTGGCAGATGGCGCTGCTGGCGCGCCATTTCACGCCCCTGTCGCTGACAGAAGCGCTTGAGCGCCTGCAGGCGGGGCGTTTGCCCCCCAACGCGGTGTGCGTCACCTTCGATGACGGCTATCTCAACAACCTGACAGTCGCCCAGCCGATTCTGCAGCAGCACGGTATTCCCGCGACTGTCTACGTGGCTACCGCGTTCAGCCAGGGCGCCAACATGTGGAATGACCGGGTCTTGCACCTGTTTGCTGATGGCGAACGGACGCACCTGCGTCTCGGACAGGAGCCCGTCGATCTGGGGGACTGGGCAAGTCGACGGCAGCTGGCGCAGCGTTGTCTGGATGAGTTGAAGTACCTTCCTTGGCAGCAGCGCCTGGCGAGGGTCGATGCGCTCTACCAAATGAATGACGCGGCCGAAGCGCCGTCGCTGATGATGTCGCCGGAGCAGGTGCGGGCGCTCGCCGACAGCGGTGTCGAGATCGGTGCGCATACTGTCCACCACCCCATTCTCAAGCCTCTGTCAGCGGCTGAGCAGCGCGAGGAAATTTGCCAGAGCAGGGCGCAGCTGGAGGCCTGGACAGGCCGCCCGGTGCGACATTTCGCCTACCCCAACGGGCGTCTGGACCGGGATCTGGACCAACAGACGCAACAGCAGGTCAGGGAAGCGGGCTTCGATTCTGCGGTGATCACCAATCCCGGCGTCGCCACGGCCGGGACCTCGCCCTGGTTGCTGCCCCGCTTTACGCCTTGGGACAAGACTCCAGCGCGCTTTCAGGCACGCCTGTTGCGCAATCAACTGGCGCCTTCGGCGTGATGCGTGCCGTGAGCGGACGTGTTCGGGCGGTGCTGCGTGAATACGGTGTGCGGGTTGCCCTGGGGTTCGCCGTGCATCGTTTGCTCGGCCGGGCCTCTGGCGGGAGCTGTGGCCTGTTCTGGTACCAGTTTTACCGGCAACCCGTCGGTGACCAGCTCCTGGTGAAAGAGGATCCAGGCCTCAACTTCCTGTGGCTGGATCACCATGAGGCGATTCTGGAGGAGATACCGCGGCCGGTGGCTAACCTGCGGGCGCGCTTCGAGCAGGATGTGAAGTCTCTTGTGGTGCTGAAACGGGGTGAATTGATCGCCTGTGCCTGGTTCGGCTTTGGTCGCTTTTGGGAAGATGAGGTGCGCTGCATCTACCGCATGCCCGCCGCTGCGGTGTGGGATTTCGATGTGTATGTCGTACCACGCTACCGCCTGGGACGCACCTTTGCCCGCACCTGGCAGGCGGCCAATACCTTGCTGGTAAAAGCAGGGATTACCCACAGTTTCAGCCGGATATCCGCCTACAATCGTCATTCCGTATTGTCGCATCAGCGCCTCGGCGCTGCACAGGTGGGAACTGCCCTGTTTCTGCGGCTGGGAGCGCTGCAGCTCATGTGTGGAAATATTGCACCCTATGTGTCCTTCACGATCAGTGTAGACCGCGCACCGGAGCTCGATTTTGGCCGCTTCGTTTGCGCCTCAGCCTCCCAATGTTAAGATCGTGCGCCGGCAACCGCTCCCCTGTCCGGTTTCCGCTTCCCTACCTCTTGCACAAGGAAAATACCCGCCATGCTGTCCCTGGATGAACTCAAAACCATCATTGCCGACATACTGCAGATTCCCGGCCGCCTGGATGGCCTCGGGCGTGATGACACGCTGTTGGGTGGCATACCGGAATTTGATTCCATGGCGGTGGTCTCGGTGTTGACCACGGTAGAAGATAACTATGGCATTACCGTGGATGACGACGAAATCAGTGCTGAAGATTTCGAAACCTTTGGCGCCCTGCTGGATCTGCTCAACTCCAAGGCTGCCTGAACGCAGGTGTTGCGCACTGGCTATCTCGACAGTCCCGCTGGCGGTCTGCATCTCACGCTGCACCTGCCTGAGGGCCAGCGCAGCGCATGCTGGGTTGTGCATGTGCCGGCGTTCGGCGAGGAAATGAACAAGTCCCGGCACATGGTAGCCAGGCAGGCGCGCCGTTTGGCGGCAGCCGGTGCCACCGTGATCATCCCCGACCTGACCGGCACCGGTGACAGTTCCGGTACTCTGGACCAGGCGGATTGGGCCACCTGGCAGGATGACCTGGAGCGCGTGGTGGAGTGGGCCAGAGCCCAGGGGGGGGCCAGCGCCCTGGTCTTGTGGGGTTTGCGCCTGGGCTGTCTGCTGGCGGCGGATACGGTCGGCCGCTTGGCCCTGCCCGTCGCAGCGCTTTGGTTCTGGCAGCCGGTTCATTCCGGCAAGCAGCATATCAACCAGTTTTTGCGCCTTCGTGCCATGGCCGGTCTAACCGGAGGCGCGAGTGAATCGGTGGCGCAGCTGCGCTCGGCGCTGCTGCTGGAAGAGCCTTTGGAGGTGGCCGGCTATCCATTGCGGGGAGCTCTCGCCGCGGGAATCGACGCCCGGGAGCTGTCATCGCTGGAGTTGCCGGCCAACCTGCCGGTCCGGGTGGCGGAGGTTGTCAGCGACGTCTCGCGGTCGCTCACCCCGGTCACGAGCCGCCAGCTGGAGGACTGGAAAGCCGTTGGCATCGATGCTCAGGGAGCGGTCGTAAAGGGTGATCCCTTTTGGACAACCCAGGAGCTGGGCTTTGCGCCTGAGTTGCTGGAGCACACCGTCGGTTGGTGGCGGGAGCTACAGCCCGTTGGCGGGGAGGTTTGCAAGGCAGGGTCCTCCCTTTTGGCCCTGGCGGGGCTGTCTTCGCAGGCGGCATCGGGGTGGCGTACCACGGTATTCGAATGCTCGGAATCCAGCCTGGCGGGCATCCTCCACGGTGGTGATGTCCTCTCCGCCCTGGGTGTGATCATCGTCGTGGGCGGGCCCCAGTACCGGGTGGGCAGCCATCGCCAGTTTGTCTCCCTGGCCGAGGCGTTTGCCGGAGCAGGTTTCCCGACCCTCCGGTTCGACTACCGCGGCATGGGGGACAGCGCGGGCGAGCTGGCAGGTTTTACCGGCATCGATGACGATATTCGCTGCGCCATCGACGCATTGCAGGCCCAGTGTACCGATGTGGAGCGGGTGGTGCTGTGGGGTCTGTGCGACGCCGCCAGCGCGGCCGTGTTTTATGCTCCCCGGGATCCGCGGGTGGCGGGGCTGGTACTGGCCAACCCCTGGGTCTATAGCCCGCAGGGACAAGCCAAGGCCTACCTCAGACGCTATTATCTGCAGAGACTGCTAAGTCGCGAATTCTGGGGCAAGGTATTTTCCGGCAAGTTCGCACCTGGTGCTTCGCTGGCGTCCTTGCGCCGTATGTTGCGCACGGCACTGGGGGCGCGGGAGTCAGCAGATACCCGGCCTGTATCGCCAGCGGCGGGTGCACCCGCGTCACCCGCGCCCGCGACGGACCTCGCCCAGCGTTTTGCCGGAAGTCTCGCGCGGTTTCGGGGCCGGCGCCTGCTGCTGATCAGCGGCAAGGACCTCACTGCCGCTGAGTTTCTGGCGGCGGGTCGTGAAAACGGCTTGCTGGGCAAGCAACTTGGCGCCGCTGAAACTATCCTGAGCACTCTGCCGGTGGCAGACCACACGTTCTCGACCGCTGCTGCGACCCGGGAGATGGAAGGGGTGTGTGTGGAATTTGTGAAATCGGTGTCTTGATCAATGCCACCCACTGCCGTTCGTGTTCGATTTGGGCAAGTTTTCCAGCGGCAGCTCGCCATCCTCTGGCCTCTCTGTTATATGCTCGGCATCCTCGGGTTGTCCTCCGTTCCCGGCGTAATCCCCGATGATGGATCTGGCGCCCTGCAGGTGATTGCCTGGGTGCCGCCGGCACTGCAGAACCTGCTGCACATTCCCGTGTACGCCGGTCTCGCCTTTCTCTGGTGCTGGTCGCTGGCCGGCAGGCTGCGTCGCCCCTGGGCGCTGGTACTTCCCTTGTGTTTGGCTGCTGGCTTCGGGATACTGGACGAGTACTATCAGTTCTTCACTCCCGGCCGCTATGCTTCCCTGACGGATGTGCTCTTCAATGCATTCGGCGCGGGCCTGGGTGTGTGGTTGTTCTGTTTGCTCAGGCGCCGCTTCCGCGGGTAGGGCACGTTCTGGATCTGGTCGCCCAGGTGGTGCTGGCATCGCTACGCTCGTTGTCGGGCACCCCGTTCGCGGTGCTCGCTAACGAGGACATGGTGCTGCACAGCGCCCTGCACCTGCTGATGAGCGACGAA
>JBGTGB010000130.1:0-6619 GCA_041746975.1 Haliea sp.
GGCAGCGGCGGCCGGCGGCAGCCTGAGTAAGGGCGCAGCACTTGAGCAGGCTGGACTGGAAGGCTACACAGCCATCGCCAGCAGCGGCGATGACGCGCGCCGCCTGGCGGTCATCAACCACAATTGGCAATATCTGTTCGAGGGCAAGGCGGGCAACTTCAGCGCCACGGACAAGGATCTGCTGGCGCTGATCGAAAGCTTCCGCCCGCTGCATCCCCAGGAGCGGCAGTCCGGCGACCAGCGCTTCGTCCGCTACATCCAGGCACCCCGGGGCGCCACCTTCGCCAGTCTCGCCGCCAGCATCCGGATCCCCGAGGCCGAGGCCCGGCTGCGGCTGCTGAACGGGTTCTATCCGCGGGGGGAGCCGCGGACTGGGGACTGGATCAAGATCATCCAGTGATCAGGGCAATTAACAGAATGTGCTCTGCCTGGGGTGGACGCCGCCGCGTCTGGCCCCGCCCGGGACACGCCGTGAATACATCCATGTAGGCTCGGATGCGACATCCATGTCGCATACGGTCCCAGGCGGGGCCAGACCCGTCGTCGTCCTCACACGCTCCAGGAGAGGCACCCTGTTAGCTTAGCCCAACGATGCACAAGAGCTGTCCGGTCCCGGGACATGACCAGCGAATCGGTGCCTTCAAGCGTAATTCAGGCGGCGGAGCCTCTGGGTAGTCTGGAGCAGCTGAGTGCAAGTAACTTGGGCGCGGGGAATCACTTTGCGCAGGCAGGTTGACCCGGTCCGGTGAGTGGACGTTGGGAGCGGGAATCCACCGCTGCTGCACAGGAGGCCTGCGGGCCGAGCCCGTGGCGGGACCGTTGAGCGCATGGATGCGCGATACGAGCCTACATGGAGAGCCCACCCCGCTTTATCGGGTGTGTACTTGCGGCGAGTGCCGCCACGGGCTCGGGTCGCAGGGCTCCGAGCTACGGAGCCGCCACCCCAAAAACACGTCACCCGTACCGCGCATCCGCCACAAACGGATTCGTCCGCCGTTCCTGGCCAAAGGTCGACGTTGGCCCATGCCCCGGCACGAATGTGATGTCATCACCCAGCGGAAACAGCCGCTCGCGAATGCTGGCGAGTAGCTGGGCATGGTCGCCGCGGGGAAAATCCGTGCGCCCGATTGAGCCCTGGAACAGCACGTCGCCCACCCAGGCGACGCGCTGCTCCGCGTGCAGGAACGCCACGTGGCCGGGAGTGTGACCGGGGCAGTGAAACACCTGCAGGGTCTGCTCACCGACGGTCACGGTGTCGCCCTGCTCCAGCCAGCGATCCGGCACGAAGGCGTCGGCGTGGGGGAAACCGGCCATCTGACACCACTCGGGCAGCTTGGCAATCCAGAAGTCGTCGGCCTTCTCCGGACCCTCAATCTTCACCTTCAGGCGTTGCCGCAGCACATCGGCGGCGGCGCAGTGATCCATGTGGCCGTGAGTTAGAAGGATCTTTTCGATCGTCACTTCCATCTTGCGGGCCGCTTCCAGGATTTGCTCTACGTCACCGCCGGGATCGACCACCGCGCCGCGGCCGCTGGCGAGGCACTTGATGATGGAACAATTCTGCTGGTAGGCCGTGACCGGAACGATGGATACTTGAATGGACATGCGTTATTCCCGCTTTGTTTCCAAATCAGCCTGTGGATCGTTAAAGACGTCCTCGTCGAACTGGTTTTCGCTTTTGCCGACTATGACGGCGGCGGTGGCATCACCAGTCACATTGACCATGGTGCGCACCATGTCCAGCAGCCGGTCGACGCCGATGATAAGAGCGACGCCCTCGACCGGCAGTCCCGCCTGCTCCAGCACAAGGGCCAGGGTGATCAGTCCGACTCCGGGGACACCGGCGGTGCCGATGGAAGCCAGAGTGGCAGTCAGGATTACGGTGAGGTAGGCGACCAGGGACAGCTCAACCCCGTAAACCTGCGCAATGAATACGGTGGCCACGCCCTGCATAATCGCGGTGCCATCCATATTGATGGTGGCGCCCAGCGGCACAGTGAAACCGGTGACCGTATTGTGCACCCCCAGGCGGCGCTCGACCGTGCGCATGGTGACCGGCAGGGTCGCACCCGAGGATGCGGTGCTGAAAGCGAAGGCCCAGACCGGGCGCATCTTGCTCAGCATGATACGCGGTGACGCCCCCGCCAGGAGTTTCAGCAAGAGGCTGTAATTCACCAGGCCGTGAAAGAGCAGTACGCCCAGGACGGTAAAGAAGTACGCAGCCAGGTCCATGATCGCGCCGATGCCCATTTCCGCAAACAGCTTTGCCAGCAGGGCAAACACGCCATAGGGCGCGAAGTTCATCAGGATGAGGACCATCTTCATGATCACTGCTTCGGTATCGGTGAAGAAGCTGGCAATCCGGCGCCCGGGCTCGCCGGCGTGGGAGATGGCGTAGCCGAATAGCAGGGCGAACACGATAATCTGCAGCATGTTGCCCTCCGCCATCGCCTGGATCGGATTGGAGGGCACGATCCCTACCAGCACATCCGCCAGGGGCGGGGCTGGAGCGACGACGAAATCAGCCTCACCCGCCAACTCCACCCCGGAACCGGGACTTATGGCCACGGCCACCAGCAGCGCCACGGTAATCGCCAACGCGGTAGTGGCGAGATAAAAGCTGATGGTTTTGAGCGCGATGGGGCCCATGCGCGCGCTATCTCCCAGCGCACTGGAACCGCAGATCAGCGACACCAGGACCAGCGGCACTACCAACAGCTTGAGGGAGGCGATAAAGATGCGGCCGACAACGTCGAAAACTCCGTTGATCAACCAGTCATTGACCACTGCGCGATAGCTGTCCGCCAGGCTGGAGCTGCTGAGCATGACGTTGAACAGGGAGCCAAGCAGAATGCCCGCAACCATGGCGATCAGTATGCGATTGGTCAGGCTCATAGCGTGTACTCAGTCATCGGCACAGACTCCAGGCAGGTAGCCACTTACGCCATCGTCGGCGCAGGCGTTACAGGGTGAGGAATAGACGCTGCTGCCCCCGACTGCGAGCTGAGCGCAGACCGGGTTGTACTCCATGGTACAGACTTGGGGCCGGGGCGAAGAACACTGCACCAGGGGATCCTCCCCGGGTAGCGGCTCCGGCTGTGGGACGGGTACAGGTGCAGGTGGCTGGCTGGTGCCACAGCCAGCCAGCAACAGAAGCAGGCTGACGGCCAACGGTCGCCGCATCGCGCAGTTCTCCCCCAGATAAAACCGCTAGACTATCATTGCCCGCCGTTAAACGCAGCTGCGGCAGCCGTTGCTGCGGCGGAAGCCGTGCTGTCAACCAAAGGAGCCGCTTTGGTAGTCCCTGATGGCCTGCTCAATCTCCGCAGAGGTGTTCATTACAAAGGGACCGTACTGCGCTACCGGCTCCCGCAGTGGCTCACCGCGCAGCAACAGCAGGGACGCGCCGGCTGCTCCCGCCTGCATGCTCCAGCGTTCGCCACGGCTGGTTATCAGCAGATGGCGCTCGCCGAGTGACGTGTCCACATGCCTGAGGGAACCCTCGTAGATGTACGCGAGCAGTGATTCAGTTGCCGGCAGCTGCACGGTCACCGCTGCGTCCGCTTGCAGGTGCAGGTCCAGCACACCGGCTCGGGGCGTCAGCTCGTGCAGCGGACCCACCACCGAACCGTCTTGAAGTTGCCACTCGCCGGCAATCGCCAGCGCCCGGAAGCCGGGACCGTCCAACGAAGTTAGCTCGCTGGCAGGGATATCCCGATAGCGCGGCTCGGCCATCTTCTCCGCGGCGGGCAGGTTGACCCACAGCTGGAAGCCATGCAGGCCCTCGGTGTCCTGGGTCGGCATCTCCGAGTGGATGATGCCGCGCCCGGCGGACATCCACTGCACGCCGCCGCCGCGGATCTCCCCGCGGTTGCCGCGGCTGTCCTCATGGATGATGCCGCCGTGCTTCATGTAGGTCAGGGTCTGCATGCCCCGGTGCGGGTGGGATGGAAACCCGCCGCCGAGGTCCTCGCGTCGCTCCGCGCGAAGCTCATCCAGCATCAGGATGGGATCCATGGCGGCGTGCTGCATGCCGGCGATCCGTTGGATGGCAACGCCATCGCCATCACGGCTGGGCTGGGCGCGGCGAACTTCCTGAACAGTGCGATTGGTCATGATGCTATCTCCTGGGAATTGGCGACATAATATCCTCGAATTTTCCGGACATAAATCGCATAATTTCGCCAATTCCTTTCGATAAATCAGAACGAGAGTCTGAGCATGAACCGTACTACCCTGGAACAGTGGCGCATGCTGCAGGCGGTCGTGGAACACGGCGGCTTTACCCAGGCAGCCACGGCCATCCACAAGAGCCAGTCGACGATCAACCATGCGGTGCACAAGCTGCAGGATCAACTGGGCCTGCCCCTGCTGGAAGTCGTCGGGCGCAAGGCCCGGCTGACTGAAGCCGGCGTCCTGATGCTGCGGCGGGCCAGCCAGCTCTTGGCCCAGGCGGCACAGCTGGAGGAGATCGCCGGCAGCCTGGCCCAGGGCACCGAAGCGGAAATAAGCCTGGCAGTGGATGAACTCTACCCCTACCAGCAGCTGGCAGACGTGTTGCAAACCTTCTCCGGGTCCTACCCCAATACCCGGATTGAGCTGTTCGAGACCGTTCTCTCCGGCGGCGCAGAGTTACTGCTTGCCGCCGAAGTCGACCTGCTGGTGGCCGGAGAAGTCCCGGGGGGATTCCTGGGCGAGCCGGTGCTGCGCACCGAGTTTGTCGCTGTCGCCGCCTACGGACACCCCCTGCATCAGCTCGGGCGCCCGCTCACCCTGCAGGACCTGCAGCGGGAGCGCCAGATTGTAATCCGGGACTCGGCGCTGGGCCGGCGTGCCGAGGCAGGCTGGCTGGGGGCGGAGCAGCGCTGGACTGTCAGCCACGTGGCAACCTCCCTGGAAATGGTGAGCCGCGGTCTCGGTTTCGCCTGGCTGCCCCTGTCCCGGGTCAGCCCCGGCCTCGCCAACGGCAGCCTGCGGGAACTGCCTCTGGAGCAGGGCGCGCGCCGCCACGCGACGCTGTACCTGATCTTCGCCGACCGCGATCAGGCAGGCCCTGCCGCCTGCCACCTCGCTGAACTGTTCATGCCGGCTGACAAGGGTCATGCAGGCTGAGGGTTGTGCAGGCTGAAAGCACATTTCGATTTTATCGAATTATAACTCCTGAATAATGCAATATAACTTCCGCTCCATCGAACGCACACTGTGATCTTGATTCACCAACGAGGAGAGCGACGATGGGCATGCTGTTAGATGGCGAGTGGCAAGATGTCTGGTACGACACCGACGGCAACGAGGGGCGCTTCGTCCGCGAGAGCGCTCGGTTCCGCCATTGGGTGACCGCGGACGGCAGTGCTGGGCCCAGCGGAGACAGCGGCTACTCGGCCGAGCCCGGACGCTATCACCTGTATGTGTCTCTTGCCTGCCCCTGGGCGCATCGCACCCTCATCGTCCGCAGCCTAAAAGGGCTGGATGACTTCATCGATGTCTCGGTAGTCAGTCCATTGATGCTGGAACAGGGCTGGACTTTCAACGAGGCTGAAGGCAGCAGCGGCGATCGGGTCCACGGCCACCAGTTCCATCGTGAGGTGTACACCCGGGCCAACCCGAACTACACCGGCAGAGTGACGGTGCCGGTACTGTGGGACCGGCACCAGGACACCATCGTCAGCAATGAGTCAGCAGACATCATCCGCATGCTCAACAGTGCTTTCGATAAACTTACCGGCAACAGCCTCGACCTTTTCCCCGAGAAGTTGCGCCCAGAAATTGAGCGCTGGAACGAGCGGATCTACCCGGCAGTCAACAACGGTGTTTACAGGGCAGGTTTCGCTACCGCGCAGGACGCCTATGAAGAGGCCTATGGCGAGCTGTTTGCCGAGTTGGACCACATCGATGCGCACCTGGCCAGTCATCGCTACCTGACTGGCGACGAGCTGACCGAGGCGGATATTCGCCTGTTCACCACCCTGATTCGCTTCGACGCAGTCTATCACGGTCACTTCAAGTGCAACCGCCAGCGCCTGGAAGACTATCGCCACCTTCCCCGTTACGTCCGCGACATATATCAACTGCCAGGCATCGCGGCGACCGTGGACTTTCACCACATCAAGACCCACTACTACGCGTCGCACCGCAATATCAATCCCACCGGCATCGTACCCGCCGGGCCGGCTATTGATTACGCCAAAGCTAAGGCTGTATCTAGCTGAGGTCGCGCGGAAACAGCTGCAGCACGACCTCCCCGTGGCAGTCGCGCAGCCGGCGCCAGTGGTCGGTAGGCAGCTGTAGCTGGACATAACCCGCGGTCGGCAGGTTCACCAGTCCCGCACCCGGAGCGAATCTATTGACCAGATCGGTAAGCCCGGGGTTGTGCCCAATCAGAAATAGTGAACCCTCACTGTCGGGCTGACGCTCCAACCACGCCACAAGCTCGTGTACTGAAAAGGTATAGAGGGCTTCCTCTGTGCGATGAGATAAGCCGGCGATAGCCGGCCAACCCGCACAAACGCCGGCCAGGGTCAGCTGCGCCCTGCGTGCCGGACTCGCAGTAAGCAGCTGGGGCGCGAGACGCTGGGCCAGTGCGGCGCCCATGCGCGGCGCGTCCCGCTCACCCCGGGAG
>JBGTGB010000131.1:0-5827 GCA_041746975.1 Haliea sp.
GGCGCAGGCCACCCAGGCGCCGCGTGAGCACTAGCGACAGCAGGTAACAGAGCAGGCCCGACACCAGTACCGCCAAGCCTGCCCGCAGCCACAGGTTGCTGCCCAGGGCGTTGACCAGGCGCGAACGGCTGGGCTTGAATACCAGTACTGAGCGCATGGGTCCCAGATCGTCACGATAGAGCTGGTGCGCCACCAGGTGGCGACCATCTTCGCGCAGGAAGGCGCGCCGGCCACCCTCACCTACCCGCGCCGCCACTGTCGCGACAGCGTGCGGCACCCGTCGCCCCAGCACGTCCTCACTGCTGGCATTGAGAAAATAGGCGCGGATCCGGTGTTCTCTCTGCACGTCGTTAATAAGCTGGGCGAGCTGCTGATAGGGTTGATTCTGCAGGTCGTAGAGCAGGCGCACCACGAAGCGTGGCGGACCGTCGCCCCGGCGCGAGTGGTTTTCATCCGGTAGCAGAGAGTCCAGGTAGTGGCCGGCCAGCAGCCAGCTGCCGAGTACAGCGATGGTCACGACCCAGAAGCCAAGAAAGACTTTCACGAACAGTGAAGAGGCCGGCATCAGTGGCTTTCCGCGGCGGAGACAGTGAACTGGTAGCCGGCCCCGCGGATGCTGACAATGGGATTGTCAGCGCCGCACAGGGCAAACTTTTTGCGGATCTTGCTGACGTGAACATCGACGCTGCGATCGTAGGCTGACAGCGCGCGGCCCAGGGCCTGGCGGCTCAGTGACTCCTTGTCGACCACATTGCCGGCGTTAGTCAGCAGGGTGTGCAGAATGTTGAACTCGGCGCTGGTCAGCTCCAGGTTGCGGTCGTTCCATGTAGCGCTGCGGTCGGCGCTGTTGAGGTGGGTCAGGCCGACTCGCAGGTCCGCATCTCTGCCCGGCTCAGCGCCGCGCCCACGGCGCAGGATGGCGCGCAGCCGCGCCGCCAGTTCCCGCGGGTTGCAGGGTTTCGGCAGGTAGTCGTCCGCGCCCAGTTCGAGGCCAATGATGCGGTCGGTGTCCTCACCCCGTGCTGTGAGCATGAGCACCGGGGTGTCCAGCCGCTCGCGTAGCCTGCGCAGAACTTCCAGGCCCTGCATGCCGGGCAGCATGATATCCAGGACAATGGCGTCAAATGGCTGTTGTCGGCAGCGCTGCAGAGCCTCCTGTCCGTCGTGGCTGAGATCCACGATAAATCCCTCCAGTTGCAGGAATTCCCGCAGCAGGCCGCACAGCTCACGGTCGTCATCAATTATCAGCAGGTGCTCAGTCATGGCAGCCGTCAGGGACTCGCAGGAACGGCTAGTTTGGGGTTGTCGCCGTGGAAAAGCCATGCTCTGACAAGCTGTTGCTACGCTTCTTTACAGTTTTTTACCTTTGTGGGGCGCACACTTACACGCCTTTTGCACATACTGATTCCGAGTTCAACCAACCGGAGAGTATCCATGCAAACACATAGATTCACCGCTATTCGCGCCGGCGCCTTCGCGCTGGCCCTCACCGCTGCCGCTGTCGCCGCGCCTGCCCTGGCCGAGCGCGGAGGGGAGGAAGGTTCCGACCGCATGCTGGGCAAGATGACCCGTCATCTGGAGCTTGATACAGAGCAGCAGGCCAGCGTTGCCTCGCTTATGGCGGAGGCTCGTGAGGCAGGTGCCGCCGACCGCGAACGGATGCAGGAAATCAAGACGCAGCTGCGCGCCCAGGCCGACAGCTTTGACGCCGGTGCCACCCAGGCTCTGGCCGATGAGTTGGGCGCGATTACGGCGCGCAGCACCTACCGCATGACCGAAACGCGCGCTGCCATGCACGAGCTGCTGAATGAGGAGCAGCGCGGCAAGCTGGACGCCATGGAGTCAAAACGCGGCGAGAAGTGGCGCAAGCACGGCAAGGGTGGTCACCGGGAAGCCGACAGCACCCAAGCCAGCGACCGCTGACTGGAGGCACAGCGTAGCGACCCGGGCCCGTAGCTGTAGCGGCCCCCGGGTCGCAGCGCCTTATCGCGGAAGCCTCACAGTACTTCGATTCTCAACCCCAGTTCTGCCACCGCGGAACCCATGCTCTCCTGCTGCTTGCGGCTGGTCACTACCGCGGTGCTGGCGTTGGCCGGATCCAGGTAGCGCTGCGTAACCCGCCGCAGATCTTCCAGGCTCACGCCCAGAATCGCACGACGAAAGTCTTCCCTTTGCTCGTGGCTGCGACCAAACAGGCGCTGGTAGAAGTGTTGCCTGGCTTCTCCTGCGGGAGATGCGGGCTTATCGAGGCTGCCGATGACGCCAAGAACCGCTTCCTCGAGCGCGCTGTCTTCGTGCTTGCTCTCGAGCATCCAGGCGATGGCGCGGTCAAAGTCCGCCAGCGTGTCCAGCAGGCGTGGATCGCGGTAGGAATAGAAGCGGAATGCGGCAATCCCCGAGTCCTGACTTGCGCCGCCGCCGTAGGCGCCACCCTGCTCGCGAATGCTGCGGTGCAGAAAGCCGTTGCGCATGAAACCGCCGAGCACGGTCAGGGCCGCGGCATCGGGGTGACCTATCGGCACGGAGGGGTAGGCCCGGGCGCAGAAGTTTACCTGGGTATTGGCGATCCAAAGTTCCCGGCGGGCTTCACGCACCGGTTCCGCTATGAACGGCGCCCGGCTTTCCCTGAACCGGGCGGCAGCGCCCCATACCGACAGAGCCTGGCGGCCTACCGCATCGATTGCGTGTTCGTCGGCGATGGCCAGCAATTGGGGGGGCATGCTGGTGACAGCGCCGTGAATCTCCTGCAGGGTGCCGATGAAGTCCTGCAGGCTGCTGTCCTTAGCCAGGCTGTCGTCCAGGGCTTTAAGGGAGCGGATGCCCTCCAGCCCCCCGAGCTGATGATTGATCCGTGCCAGCGGGCTCATGCCCGCGCTGGCGGCGGACATGGCGAGGCCGTGCCCATTGCCGGTTACGGACTGTTCCCGCCGCGCCCGGGCCTGCGCCACCAGTTCCCGCAGACGTCCGTGCTCTTCGAAACGGACCTGCTGCAAGCTGTCCTGCATCAGCGCAACCTGGGCCTCGCTGTTGCGAGCCAGGGCCTTCGAGGAGAGGCTGAAAAAGCCTTGCAACTGCTGTTCATCGTCCACTGCGCCGCGGAGGGTGGTGGAGGCGCCAATGCTGCCTACCGCGGCAGCCTGACGCTGCTGCACCGCCAGGTAGTCCTCGCTCCCGAGCCCCACCTCCGTCAGTAGCCGGGTGTACATGGGTAACAGAGCGGTCTCGGCAGCACTCAGCGCGGGCAGGGGGCTGACCAGCTTCTGATACACCAGGCCATTGGTGCCCTGGGTGTAGGTGGTCAGGGTCAGGTCGCCCTGGTGGTGCTCGCGGTACTCGAGTTCTGGCACGCTGGCGGGAACGTCGGCCAGGGTGACTTTTGGCAGGATGCTCATGTCGCCCAGCTGTCCCTGGCGCTGCTCCAGCTTTTGCGCCAGCGCCACGACTTCCTGCCGCTCAGATTCGGTCATGCCAGCCTTGAGGGCCGCCAGGCGCTCTGTTTCGGCTGCCAGCCGCCGCACCGACAGGTCGGTGTCCGGGGTCATGACCAGGGTGACCCGGTGGGGATTGTCCAGCAGCAGGCGCTGCGCCAGACCCTTGATGTACTCCGGGTCGCGGATGTTTTCCCGCAGGCTGGCCAGCACCGGATCCAGATCCAGTACCGCCACCGGGTCGGCGTAGTGCGTGGCAGGACTTAGCGCCTGCAGGATCAGCTGCAGTCCGTAGGGGAAGCCGTCACCGCTGATTTCCCGCTGGTGCAGTTCCAGCTGATGCAGCACGGCCTCCAGCTGGGCGGCCGCGACCCCGTCCCTGGCTACGCTGGCGATAACCTCCAGCACCAGCGTTTCCAGTTCCTCCACGGTGTCCGCTTCGCCACCTTCGATACCGCAGCTGAAGACCATTTCGCGCTGGGAATCTTCCAGCCCGCAAAGGGGCGATGGTGCCTGGCCCAGGGTGGTGGTCTCCAGCGCCTGCATCAGCGGTGAAGCGCTGTTGTCCAGTAGAATGCTGCTCAGCAACTGTGCTTCCAGCAGCTGCTGCAGGTCAGTGCTTTCCCCCAGCAGCCAGCCCATGACGATGTGGGTTTTGCGGCTGGTGTCGCCTGAATCGTCCAGGGCATAGCAGCGCTCAACCCGACGCGGCTCGGTGTAGCGCTGCTCCAGGGGTACTTCGATTCGCTGCGGCAGTCGCTGGAAGTGCCGCAGCGCGAGATCCTCGAACACCGCCTGATGCTCATGGGCCGGAATGTCCCCAAAAGTCATGAAGATGGCGTTGCTCGGGTGGTAATGGCTCTGGTAGAAGGCCTTTAGCTGCGCGTAGCTCAGGTCCGGTATGGTTTCCGGATCGCCGCCGCTGTCATAGTGGTAGGTCGTGGTGGGGAACAGGTGCTCGCACAGGGTCTGCCACAGGGTGCTGGGCACCGAGCTTCTGGCCCCTTTCATCTCATTGAACACCACCCCCTTGAACACCAGCTCGCTGTCCGGGTTGCCGGCCTCGGCGAATTCCACCCGGTGACCCTCCTGGGCAAAATCCAGCGGATCAAGACGCGAGAAAAACACCGCGTCCAGGTAGACGTCCAGCAGGTTGGCAAAGTCCTTGCGGTTCTGGCTGGCGAATGGGTAGGCGGTCCAGTCGCTGCTGGTAAACGCGTTCATGAAGGTGTTGAGTGAGCGCCGCAGCATCATGAAGAAGGGGTCGCGCAGCGGGTAGCGCTCGCTGCCGCACAGGGCAGTGTGCTCAAGGATATGGGCGACGCCGGTGGAGTCGGCCGGCACCGTGCGCAAGGCCACCAAAAACACGTTCTCGCTACTGTCCGCTGCCAGATGGTAGTGCATGGCGCCAGTAGCCTGGTGCTCGTACTGATCCACCCGCAGTTGCAGGGATTCGATTTCATGACTGCGCAGCAGGCGAAAAGAGGCATGGCTGACGGCTGCCGGGGTGATCTGATTCATGCTGATCCTGACTTGGCTGAAATATGCGCCGTATTCTACCGCGATTCCGCCGGGCCTGCTGCGGATGGCACCAGCTCAATGCGATACAGCCAGGGCCAGTTTTTGCCGGTGACCCAGAGCCCACCGTCCTCGGGGTTGCGGGCGATACCGTTGAGTACGTCGGTTTGTGGCTGGCGCTCCGCAGGCGGCAGCAGGCCGCTTAAGTCGATGCTGGCCGTTACCTTGCCGCTGGCGGGGTCGATAACGACGATGCGATCTGTCAGCCAGACGTTGGCCCAGACCTTGCCCTCGATCCACTCCAGCTCGTTCAGGCGTACAACAGGCCGGCCCCGCTCTGTCACCGCGACGCTGCGCAGGTGGTGTCCGCTGTCCGGGTCGAGAAAATGCAGGTGCTCGCTGCCATCGGAGTAGATAAGTTCGCGGCCGTTGTCGGTGAGGCCCCAGCCCTCGCCGGGGAGGACGAAAGCGGCAACGGGGCTCAGGTCCGGGCGTGCGTATACGAGCATGCGGCGAGCGCGCCAGGTCAATTGGAATACACGGTCGCCAAAGACCGTGAGGCCCTCGCCAAACAGGCGTGGGTGCAGGCGCCGCTGGTCCAGCAGCTGGCCGTCCTCAAAACGATAGCGGAGCAGGCGTGACTGGCCGTAGAGGCCGGTGCTGACATAGAGCTTGCCGTCCACAATCTGCAGGCCCTGGACAAAGCTGTCGCGAGCCAGGGGCTTCTGCTCCAGCACCCGATAGCCGAACTGCTCCACTGCCAGCACAGGGCTGGCGAGTAGCCATAACAGGAAAAAACTGCGTCGGAGCGACCTGTTCAAATGCGGTTTCTCCCGAGATCGCGAATGATGAAGCGGGCCGGCGCCAGCGCCCGCACCAGC
>JBGTGB010000132.1:0-1886 GCA_041746975.1 Haliea sp.
CGCCGGCAAGCGAGTGCTGATTCGCGAGGACCTCAACGTACCGCTGCAGGACGGTGCGGTCAGCAGCGATGCGCGCATTCGTGCCGCCCTGCCCACTATACGCCAGGCGGTAGAGGCGGGCGCCAAAGTGCTGCTGATGTCCCATCTGGGGCGGCCGGACGAGGGCGTGTTTGCGGAGGAGTTTTCCCTGGCGCCGGTGGCCACGCATCTGGCGCAGCTGTTGGGCCAGCCGGTGGCTCTGCTGGCGCAGTGGCGGGATGGTGTCGAGCTGGCCGATGGCGAGGTTGCGCTGCTGGAGAACGTGCGCTTCAACCCGGGTGAAAAAAAGGATGATGAAGCCCTGGCCAGGGCCTATGCGGCGCTCTGCGATATTTTTGTCATGGATGCCTTTGGCACCGCCCACCGCGCCCAGGCCTCCACCCACGGGGTGGCCCGGTTTGCGCCCATCGCCTGCGCCGGCCCGCTGTTGGCCGCTGAATTGACGGCACTGGACAAGGCTCTGGCGGATCCGGCTCGGCCCCTGGTGGCGATCGTCGGCGGCTCCAAGGTCTCCACCAAGCTGACGGTGCTGGAAAATCTGGCGGACAAGGTCGACCAGCTGGTGGTCGGCGGCGGTATCGCCAACACCTTCCTAGCCGCCAGCGGCAAGCCGGTGGGCAAGTCCCTCTGTGAGCACGACCTGATCCCTGCGGCGCAGGCATTGATGGCGAAAACCAGTGTACCCGTGCCCATCGATGTGGTGACGGGGAAGGAATTCTCTGCCACCGCCGCGGCGGAGACCAAGTCCGCAGACGCGGTCGCCGAGGACGACATGATCCTGGATATCGGCCCCCAGGCCGCTGCCGCCATTGCCGAAGTACTCGCGACCGCCGGCACCATCCTCTGGAACGGCCCGGTGGGGGTGTTCGAGTACGACCAGTTTGGCGGTGGCACCGAAGCCCTGGCGCGCGCCATTGCCGACAGCCCCGCGTTTTCACTGGCGGGCGGCGGCGACACCCTGGCGGCAATCGACAAATACGGCATAGCCGACAAGGTGTCCTATATTTCGACCGGCGGCGGCGCCTTCCTGGAATACGTGGAAGGCAAGACCCTGCCCGCCGTTGCCATTCTTCAACAACGCGGAGCGGATGCCTGAGGGCAGCAGCTTCGCCAGCAACCCACCGAGGATTTTCTCATGGCTCTTATCAGTATGCGTCAGTTGCTGGATCACGCCGCCGAACACGGCTATGGCGTGCCCGCCTTTAACGTCAATAATCTGGAACAGACCCGGGCCATCATGGAGGCGGCGGACGCGACCAACTCCCCGGTGATCATGCAGGCTAGCGCCGGCGCCCGCAAATACGCCGGCGCGCCCTTCCTGCGCTACCTGATTCAGGCCGCGATCGAGGAGTTCCCGCATATTCCGGTGGTCATGCACCAGGATCACGGGGTGTCCCCGGCGGTGTGCCAGCGCTCCATCCAGCTGGGCTTCAGCTCGGTGATGATGGACGGCTCCCTGGGCGTGGATGGCAAGACGCCCACGGACTATGACTATAACGTCAGCGTTACCCGCCAGGTCGTGGAAATGGCGCACGCCTGCGGCGTCTCGGTGGAAGGCGAACTGGGTTGCCTGGGCTCCCTGGAAACCGGCCAGGCAGGCGAGGAGGACGGCGTCGGTGCCGAGGGCACGCTGAGTCACGAGCAGATGCTGACCGACCCGGAAGAGGCTGCGGACTTCGTCAAGGCGACCGGAGTGGTTGCGCTGGCCATTGCCTGCGGCACCAGCCACGGCGCCTACAAGTTCAGCCGCCCGCCCACCGGCGACATCCTGGCCATCGAACGCATCGCCGCCATCCACGCCGCCGTGCCCGACACCCATCTGGTGATGCACGGCTCGTCCAGCGTGC
>JBGTGB010000133.1:0-7028 GCA_041746975.1 Haliea sp.
TAGCTCTCTTCGAGGGGATCTGACATGCCGGGCTCTATCGGGGAGTTTCCTGTAGCCGAGTCGACGTAACGGAATTCCCTCCGACCGTCTTCAAATCGGGAAACAAAGGCAACCTGCATTCCAAGATGGCTTCTAATGGCGCGTAAGACATGCGGTATCATATCGACAGCGGCGGAATCACCAATATCGCTCGAGTCGAACAGAATACTTTTTAATGCGTTAGGTTCTCTGGTGAGGCTACCTGTTCCGATTTCAGTCAAAGCTTTCATGCGCTCCTCCTTGGAGACTTCCAGTGTTTGCTCGGCACAGCCTTGAAAGCTTTTTAGCCTGGTAATCTGGTGTTACGCGAAAGTTTTAAACTTGGATCTTGGCCTTCCTACGAACTTCGGTGCTTACGCCGACTGTTGGGTATCCTGCACCAGCGCGGTGCGCTGCCCCAAAGTAGAGCGGTCATAACGACACTGTTCATTGGCGTAACCCCCAACTCGAAGTTGCCAACCATTTCGTGACTTCATCCTCGGGCATGGGTTTTCCCATGTAGAAGCCCTGTCCGCTATCACAGCCTAGGTCCTTCAATGCGTCCCAGACTGCAGCATTTTCGACGCCTTCGGCGATAACCGTGAGTTCCATGTCGTGAGCGAGTTTGATGGTGGCGCGTACAATGGCGGCCGCGTCTTTGTCATCCAGCATTTCCAGAACGAAGCTCTTATCGATCTTAACTGCGGAGAACGGGAGCGCTTTCAAGGTCGACAAGGAAGAGTAGCCGGTGCCGAAGTCGTCGATGAAAACAGGAATCCCTAGGTCACCTAGCCGCAACAAATTGGCCCCGACCTGTTCGGTATTCTCTGCAATGGCATTCTCGGTCACTTCAATCTCCAGCATGCCGCGCTCAAGCTGCCATCGGCTAAAGGAACGCTCCATGCTCTCAAGCAGCATGGCGTCCTGTAAATTACGTGGTGACAGATTAATGGCTATAGGCAGGCGGACGCCCAGTTCGCGCCACTGTGACAATTGGCGCAGCGCAGTCTCAGTTACCCAACTGCTCAGGGCGCGGATCATGCCCGTAGCTTCCGCGACAGCAATGAATACATCCGGGCGGATCATGCCGTCCCAGGGATGAAACCATCGGGCCAAGGCTTCGAAGCCCACGATCTGGCCGGAAGCCATGGAGATCTTGGGCTGGTAGTAGAGCGTTAACTCGCCCTTCTCCAGGGCGCGGTGCAGCCTGCCAGCCAGCGCCAACTGGTAGGATTTATGCTCGTCATACTCTTTGGAATACACTGCCTGTCCGATGCCTGAATACTTGGCTTGCTGCAACGCGACGTCCGCTCGCTGAATCAGTTGCTCCCTGGTCCTGCCATGCTCTGGGAACAGCGTGATCCCGATACTGGCGTTGACCGCGAGGGCGAAGCCGTCGAGGACGTAGAGCTCGGACAGGTCCTGGCGCAGTTTCTCTGCCCTAGCCGCGGCGCTAGAACTAGTAGCTTCCGGCAGCAACACGGCGAATTCATCGCCCCTCAGGCGGGCGAGCAGTTCGCCCTCAGCCAAGACACTTTGGATACGCAAGCCGGTGTCGCTCAATACCCGGTCCCCGGCCTCGAAGCCAAGCGTGGTATTGACATCACGGAACCGGTCAAGGCCGATGACCAGAAGGGCAAAAGTGCTATTACTCTCGTCCCGCGTATGAATGTTGGCGTCCATTATTTCTTGAAACTGGATGTGATTGGGCAGTCCCGTGAGGGTGTCGTAGAAGGCCATCTGTTGGATCTGCTGTTGCGCTGCGTCATGATGCTGGCGCATCCGAAGCGTCTTGATGCCGAAGGCCATATCCTCCGCCATCTCCTGCAAGATTGCCTGTTCCCCCGCGTCAAAAGCCGCGGGGTCACTGGAGTAGATTGTGAATGCACCGAACGGAGTGCCGTTGCTCTGCAGCGGCAGCGCAATTGCGCTGTGAATATTGTGCTGGAGACTGCGGTCATGCCACAGGCGATACTTGGGATTGGTCTGAAAATCCCTGGCGATGTAGGGTTCGCCACTGCGAATCGCAATACCAGTGGGCCCCTGCCCGGCTCCGGTATCGGCCCAGGAAATTTTCGCCTCCCGGAGAAAATCCAGATCGAAGCCGCGCTGCGCAATGGGCACTACGCTTTTGGCGGCATCATGTTCGGCGTAGGCGACCCACGCGATCTCGTAGCCGCCCACTTCAACCGCCACCCGGCACATCTCGTCCAATAGTTCCTGTTCATTCTGCGCCCGTATCAGTGCACGGTTGCCGCCACTGAGCGTCTTTAGCGCCCGGTGGCTGCGTTGCAATGCAGAGTCCTGCGCCAGAATGGTGGCGTATCGAGTTTGCAGTGAATCCGCCATGGCGTCGAAGGTGGCGGCTAACTGGGCAATCTCGGCGGTCTCCGGCTGCAGTTCTGTGCGCGCCTCGAGGTTGCCCGCCTGCAGCGCCTCGCTGGCACGCTTCAGCCCAGCTAAAGGTTGCAGCAGCCAGCGGTCACAGCCCAGCCAGGCGATGATGTTCGCTGCCGCGATTACCAGCAGCATTAACCAGATGTCCTTCTGGAACAGCTGATTGAGGTCGCGATAGGCAGTTCCGGCGGGAATGCCGACGCTGACGTAGGCATCATGCTCACTGATGGCACTGATCGGCGTGAATGCATACAGACGATCGACACCGAGATGGTCGGTGGTCTCAGCTGTGCCTTCGCGTCCTGTCGCCATGATACGCTGGTGGATTGGCCACTGGGATGCGGACTGCCCGACCAGGCCCCCCTCTGAGCGGGGGTATCGCGCCAGTACCACGCCGCCGGCACCGATCAAGGTAATCGTAGTGTCGGCTGGCAAATCGACTTCAGCCAGGTTCTTACTCAGTCGGGCGAGATCCATTGCCGCGAACAACACACCGTTCGCCCTGCCCTGGTCGTCGTGAAGCGGTAGCGCAACATTGACGCTCCTCACCCCGGTAATGCGGCCCACCTGATAATCACCGACCGCGAAGGCCCCAGTCTCCAAGGCCCGTTGAAAATAGCTACGATCAGCGAGGTTAGTGTTTGCCGACACAGGCAGCGCGCTGCAGCGCACCGAGCCGTCCAGGCCAATGACACCAAGGGTCGCGTAATGGGAATAATTCGCCAGAAGTTCCGCAAGCACAAGGTCACAGCTGCTGCCTCCCGTGGCCAGAGTTTCCTGCTGCAACTGCGCCAGCAGGGGCAGGAGGTTCCGCGCCTCCTCGATATAACGCAGCTGGACGTCACTAATCAGCCGGGCCAGAGTCAGCGCATTTTGCTGGGTACGCAGTGCCTCCCGGGAACGGAGATCGAAGGCGCTGTAGATCAACAAGCCGCCAAACAGCACGGTGACTATGCATAGCAATACCAGCAGCCGAGCCCGCAGTGTGGGGAGTGCAAAAAAGCGCATGGATTTCCCCTTCTTGTCACATGGAACAATCCGGTCTTGAAATTACTTCAGGCCAAGATACAGATGGTCGAGTACACCGGAGTGCTACACCATTTTTATGACAAAACTGCTACCAGCAGTGTCATTGGTATGACCCCTCTTGACAAACTTAGTGTGTTGTAGCGCCTGCGGGAACGTATGGTATCATACAAATATCGTTGAATCTTTATTGGTCGTACATTTAAACTGATTGTAGCGCTTCCATGTTCTGCTGCCGCAATCAATTTCGAAGAATCACATCAAGTTTCGCCATACCCGTATTTCGGCGCTCAGGCGATCCGAAACCATCTGACCGTGGCACGTCAGTAGTCGTGCGTTTGAACTACAATCCGCAGCTGGCCATTTAGACTGGAGGTCGCGTTGCAAACAGTTCATGTACGCTATTGCACTGAGCGAATCCCTGTATGTGCGATACCGCAAATCGTGGAAGCGTGGGATAAACTACGACGTCCGACCAATTCGGCCTTCGGAGCTTAGGCCATAGCCAACTACTATCAGGCGTAAGGGCTATACGAGGATGCGTCCTTGATTATGTTTTTGCATTATGCTTCCCGCCTGTAACGACATTCCGGGGAACTGGAACAACCTAGAACCTGCTTCCGTATATTTACTCCCTTCTTGGCCCTTCTGGTTAAAGGCATGCCTCACAGCGACCATGAGATTATCCGATCTAGGCTTTTGCTACAGGTATTTCTTGAAGGCGCTGGCAGTGATAGCGATGCAGAGGGCAAACAGTGTGGCAAAGGGCAGGATGACCCAGCTTGGGTGGAGACTGACTGGCAAAGCGAGGTAGACCACCCACGCTGTGACCAACAAAGGAAGTGCCGAGCGCTTGGACCAGTGGTAGACAAAGGAGCTTTCACGGCCCCCACCCCAGCGGCGCAGGTCGCGGCGTACCAAGCCATCTACCAGAGCCACCACGCCAAACAACAGGAATACGGGTGTGGCCAGGAATAGGATGGCCACGCGCAAGGCGAAGACCTGGGTAATCTGCAGGGCTGCAAGAATGAACTCGGCAAGCGGCTGATACAGCCGATGCAGCCGCACCCGAAGGCCGCTCTCTTCTCTCTGGGGAGGCCGCGCCAGCCAGTCGATGACATCCACCAACCGGGTCATTTCAAATAACACGCGATAGGCTCTGTCCGCCATCGTCTGGGCAAAGCGCGCCGGATCGTCGCTCACCAGACTGCGCCGAAAATCCATCTGCAGGTAACCCACCTCCGCAGCCAGCATCTTCCGGCTGTGCTGAAGCCCCTCTTCCGGCCACCAGAAGACCATGCCCAGCCATTCCAGTACGATCGAAAATACCAGTGCGAAGAGCAACCAGTTCAGGGCCTGGCTCATGCGGCAGAAGAGCTTTGACAGGGTGCCCTGCTGGACTTCCCTCGCAGGGTGGGTACCGGCGCGCTCAGCCATGGATGTGAGTATCAGCCATGGATGTGAGTATCGTGGCGAGTTGGACTATCGGTATCCGCTACCGGGTGCCACCAGCGCTCGGCAGTCCGGTACCACTGCTCATTGGTCACATAGCGGCGCTGCATCTCCTCCGCCATGGCTGCCAGGCTGGCGGGCATGACGACATCCGCGCGGTCATCGGGCAACGGCATGCGCAGCTTCCACAGGCGCCCCCCTTCCAGCAGGGCGAAGGCCTGGCCCTTGGGCAGGCGTACCAGATCAGCCGGGGTGAGCATCGGGACCTCCGACACACTGATGCGGTCCTCATTGCGGGATTTGAAATCCACGCCCGAGGTTGGATCGGACGAGTCATCCACACCCGACACGCTCATCAGCGTGTTCACCTCGACCCGCGGCAGCTGGTCAGTCAACATCTCGGCGGTGGCCAGTTCCTTCACCCTTAGCATGATCAGGGTATTGAAGTTACCCGCCACCTGACCGGCCTTGGCGCGATTACCGATGCGCGCTTCGACATCCGACCAGGTCTGGGTATAGGCCGTGACCTGAAAACCCGCACCGCCCGCCTTGTTGAGCAGGGGTACGAACTCATCCCCGATCAGCTCGTTGAACTCATCCGCGTGCAGGGAGATGGTGGGCACGGTGCCCGCCTCCGCGCCCGGGACGCCGTGCTTGTAGATATGCCCCGCCACGGACACCAGGTCCGCAAACATCGCATTGCCGACCGCGCTCGCGACCGTGGTATCGGTCAGTGCATCCAGCCCGACGTAGACGATGCCCTTGCGTTGGATGACCTGCAGCCACTCAAAGATCGGGCGTGGGTCCTGTTCGTCCAGATAGTCCGGGGAGATCAGTGGAGCGATTGACCCGGTAGTAAGTTTTTCCATCAAGGGTCCGACGGAGCTCACGATCTTGTCGAAATAGGTCTTGTCGTACTTGAAGGCCGATACCAGGCCTTCAAGCACCGGATCATAAAGATCCTGCGCCTGCAGATAGCGCATCAGGGCGATGGCCTCCCGGTCCCGGCCCCGCAGCGCCGCAGCCAGGTTGCGTTCACTGATTTTGGCGGCGATATCCTCAACGGCTTCTCCCCAGTCCTCCGGACCGTGCGAGCCAAGGTAGTGGCGGGCGTACTCAACGAACAACGGTTCAATGTCATTGATGTAGCGGCGGATCTGCTGATAGTCCGGCCGTCGCTGCAGTGCCACCAATGCCCTGGCGACGATGTTAACGAAACGCCAGGCGAACTCCTTGAACGCGGCGGAGTTGCCCTCGCTGGGCAGCTGGTTGGCGATACGGGTCGCCACCTCGGTGATCCTTGAAAAACTGCCGATGGCGTTGTAGCGGGCGGAGATCTCCGGGAAGCCGAGATGGAAGAGGTAGAATGCGTCGGCACGCCCGGCCCGCTGCGCCTCGGCATAGATGCGCCGCAGCAAATCCGCATCACCCTTTGGGTCAAAGACAATCACCACATCGCCCCGGTGGATGTCTTGGGTGACCAGCAGTTCGGCCAGGCGGGTTTTGCCGACCCGGGTGGTTCCGAGCACGAGCAGGTGGCCGACCCGCTCCCCGAGATCCATCCAGGCATCTTCCTCCTCCGGTTCCACTGCGTGCAGGGCCGGCATGCCCCCGACCGAAGGCTGGGGCTTTAGTAAATTCCACCAGCGCGGCTGGCGCAGGCACCAGGCGAGGGTTTTCAGTACAGGCGTCGATTCCCACTCGACTTCCCGGCGACGCGCCCAGCGGTAGAGCGCGCCCGGCTGCACATAGTGCTGCACCTCGGGACGCAGGGTGTCGCGCAGACGCTGGGTATGGCGCTGGGTCCAGCGAAAGCCCCGCCCCAGAAACAGCTTGTGTCGGCTGACGGGGATGCGCTCCGCCCGCATCCGGTACACCGGCAGGCGGCGCATGTTGCGCTGGTAACGCAGGACCCGCCACGCCTGACGGGTGCGTACCGCGGCCAACAGAAAAAGGGTGGCGGCCGCAGCGCTGGCAATGCCCGGTGGCATCATCAGGGCCCAGGGTGCCAGCAGCGCGATACTGCCGGTTGCGGTCGCCACCAGTGCCGACCAGAGTTCCACTGGGGGACGCAGCAGCGCCTCGACGGGGCGGATGCTCATTGCTCAATGTCGCGCCTGGAGATCAGGACCGGG
>JBGTGB010000134.1:0-1673 GCA_041746975.1 Haliea sp.
CGCCGAGGGCGAGGCCGCTCTGGCCGCCCTTGGCCAGCGCCATCGCTGCGGTCATGGTTCCCACCGCAAACAGGCCGCTGCCGAAGCCGATCATGAAGGTGCCGACCCGGAACAGCAGGGGGGAGGCCAGCGGGCTGGC
This sequence comes from Haliea sp., assembly GCA_041746975.1. Classification (GTDB taxonomy): domain Bacteria; phylum Pseudomonadota; class Gammaproteobacteria; order Pseudomonadales; family Halieaceae; genus Haliea. The sequence goes on from JBGTGB010000134.1 coordinate 140, forward strand.
GAACACCACCGCGGCGAAGGCAAAGATCCCGACGAGGGCGCCGTAGGCAGCCAGTCTGGCGGGATCCGCGCCCCGGCTGAGATGCCGGGAGGACAGGGCGAAGGCCGCCAGCATGCCCATGCCCAGAATCGCCGTGAGCCCGGTGGTAGCGCTGACCGAGAGGCCGAGGATCTCGCCGCCGTAGGGTTCCAGCAGGATGTCCTGCATGCTGAAGCCCGCCGTGCCCAGGCCCACGGCCAGCAACAGGCGGGGCGCGCGGTCGTTGCGCTGGAATTCGCGCCAGGCTTCGCGGAATCTGGGCTGTGCTGCATCCATTGGGGTGCGCGCGGGTTGCCGCGCCTCCTGCTTCCACAGGGCAACCAGGTTGCACAGCATGGTGATCACGGCGGCTCCCTGGATGACCTGAATCAGGCGCAGGTTGCTGAAATCCTGCAGGAGAGCGGCAAAGCCGACGGAGCTGATGATCATGCCCAGCAGCAGCATCACGTAAAGCAGGGCGACTGCGCGCGGACGCTGTTCCGGCTTGACCAGGTCGGTGGCCAGGGCCAGGCCCGCGGTCTGTGTGGTGTGCAGGCCTGCACCCACCAGCAGAAAGGCCAGCGCCGCAGCGCTCGTGCCTACCCAGGCCGGTGCCGAGGCCGGTTCCGAGAGGATCAGCAGGGCAAAGGGCATGATCGCGAGTCCGCCAAACTGCAGCAGAGTGCCGAACCAGATATAGGGCACCCGGCGCCAGCCGAGGAATGAGCGATGGTGGTCCGAGCGATGGCCGATAAGGGCGCGCAGCGGCGCAAACAGCAGCGGCAGCGAGATCATCAGGGAGACCAGCCAGGTCGCCTGGCCGAGTTCCAGCACCATGACCCGGTTGAGGATGCCGTTGAGGAGCACGATCGCCATGCCCACGGAGACCTGAAACAGGGAGAGACGAAGTAAACGCGCCAGGGGCAACTCCGCGCTGGCAATGTCCGCAAACGGCAGGTAGCGGGTGCTGATAAGCCCCACCCAGCCGGTCGGAAGCGCGAAGCTGCGGGATTTCACAGGGCAGTCAACTCGCAGGCCTGGGAGGTATAGAAGCCGCTGCTGACGCGTACGCTGCGCTGCCGGCGCCAGCCGCGCAGGGCGGGATCCGACGCCAGCAGGCGGAACAGCTTCTGCTCCGCCAAAGGCACAATCGACGGTGAGCGGTTGCCGCGGGGGAATGCCTTGCCAACCACGTGCATGGTGGCCAACAGCGGATTGCTCGGGGCGAAGGTGAACAACAGGCTGCCGTGAGTTACCTCCGCCAGCTGGCGGATGACGGCAAGCGCATCCGGCGCCGCGTAGTGAATCAGTGAGTCCATGGCCACGGCGTGGTCGAACTCGCCCAGATCCGGGGCAGACATGTCGCCCACCCGGAAGTCGATTGAGCCTGGGGCCGCGAGTTTGCCATTGCGCTCCCGTGCCAGCTCCACCAGCGTCGGCGACAGGTCGATGGCGACCACGTGAGCGCCGCGTTGGGCCGCCGCCAGCGCCAGGGCGCCAGTGCCACAGCCTGCGT
>JBGTGB010000135.1:0-8023 GCA_041746975.1 Haliea sp.
CCGCAAAGCTGAAGAAGAGCGCGTGCAAGTTGAAGCGGCGGCGAAAGTTGATCGGGACAAAGAGGCTGTTGCACGCAAGCAGCCCAAGCGCCTGCACGATGCTCCGGTTCCGGCGCAGACCGAAGAGCAGCGCAAGAAGGCCGTCAAGGGCAAGCTTGATCGCAACTCCCCCGGTGGCCGCGGCAAGCAGCGCGGGCACAACCTCTCCCTGTCCGACCTGGAAGCGGCGGAGTCCGGGATTATGCGCCGCCGCGGCGGGCGCAAGAAAATACGTGGTTCCGGTTCCTCCCATGCCGAACACTCCAAACATGGATTTGAAATGCCGACTGAGAGAAAGGTGTACGACGTCGAACTGGCCGATATGACCTCAGTAGGTGGTCTGGCCCAGCAGATGTCAGTCAAGGCCGGCGAAGTGATCAAGGAACTGATGAAGCTCGGGGTGATGGCGAACATCAACCAGCTGATCGACCAGGACACGGCCATTCTCGTGGTTGAGGAAATGGGTCACAGGCCCAAGCTGATCAGCGCCGACGCACTGGAAGACAAGCTGGAGGAGACCCTGTCCCGGCATGAAGGCACCCCGGAGCCCCGTGCGCCGGTGGTCACCGTGATGGGCCACGTCGATCACGGCAAGACCTCGCTGCTGGACTACATCCGCAAGGCCAAGGTGGCCTCTGGTGAAGCGGGTGGTATCACCCAGCACATCGGTGCCTACCATGTGGAAACCGGCCACGGCATGATTTCCTTCCTGGATACTCCCGGCCATGCGGCGTTTACCGCCATGCGTGCCCGCGGAGCCAGGAGCACCGACATCGTGATTCTGGTGGTGGCGGCCGATGACGGCGTCATGCCGCAGACCGAAGAAGCGGTGCAGCACGCCCGCGCCGCGAAAGTACCGTTGATCGTGGCGATCAACAAGATGGACAAGGAAGGCGCGGATCCGGATCGGGTCAAAAACGAACTCGCTGCCAAGGATGTGATCCCCGAAGACTGGGGCGGCGACACCCAGTTCATCGAAGTCTCCGCCCACACGGGCGATGGCATCGACGATCTGCTGGACGCTATTCTGCTGCAGGCGGAAGTACTGGAATTGCAGGCGCCACGGGACGTGCCCGCCCAGGGTATCGTGATCGAGTCGCGCCTGGACAAGGGTCGCGGCCCAGTGGCCTCGCTGCTGATTCAGAATGGCACCCTGCGCCAGGGCGACATCGTCCTTGCGGGCCTTCAGTATGGTCGCGTGCGCGCCATGCTGGACGAGAACGGCGACTCTATCGAAAACGCGGGTCCCAGCATTCCGGTTGAAATTCTGGGCCTCGACGGCACTCCGGATGCCGGCGACATGTTTGCGGTGGTCGAGAGCGAGAAGCGGGCGCGTGAAATCGCCCAGTACCGCCAGGACAAGACCCGCGATTCCAGGCTGCAGCGGCAGCAGGCGGCCAAGCTGGACAACATGTTCGAGAGCATGACCGCGGGCGAGAAGAAAACTCTCAACGTGGTGGTCAAGGCGGACGTGCGCGGCTCCCTGGAAGCGATCCAGACCGCGCTGCTGGACCTGGGCAACAGCGAAGTGCAGGTCAATATCGTTGCCGGCGGGGTTGGCGGGATCGCCGAAACCGACATCACCCTGGCGATTACTTCCAGTGCAGTCGTCTTCGGTTTCAACGTGCGGGCTGACAATGCCGCCCGCCGCCTGGTCGAGCAGGAAGGTGTGGATCTGCGTTACTACAACGTGATCTACGATCTGATTGACGATGTCAAGCAGGCCCTCACCGGCATGTTGCCGCCCGAAATGCGCGAGGAAATTCTCGGTATTGCCGAGGTTCGCGATGTTTTCCGCTCGCCCAAGTTTGGCGCTATTGCCGGCTGTATGGTGATCGAAGGTACGGTATACCGCTCGCGGCCCATCCGGGTCCTGCGCGACAACGTGGTGATCTACCAGGGCGAACTGGAGTCTCTGCGCCGCTTCAAGGACGATGCCAACGAAGTGCGCAATGGCGTGGAGTGCGGCATCGGCGTCAAGAACTACAACGACGTCAAGCCGGGCGACCTGATCGAAGTGTATGAAGTGAAGGAGTTTGCGCGCACCCTCTAGGCGCGGCACAGACATGGCCAAGGAATACAGTCGTACCCAGCGCGTTGCGGATTACCTGCAACGGGAGCTGGCCCAGCAGATCCAGCAGGAGCTGCGGGACCCGCGCATCGGCATGGTGAGTATTACCAGCGTCGATGTCAGTCGCGACCTGGGCTATGCGAAGATCTACTTTACCCGCCTCGGCAGCGACTCCGCCGAAGAGGCGAAAGAGGCTGCGGAAGTATTGAACAAGGCGGCGGGCTTCCTGCGCACCCGGCTGTCCAAAGACAGCAATATGCGCAGCGTGCCGCAGCTGCGGTTTTATTTTGACACCAGTGTCGGCCGCGGTCGCGCAATGGAGGATCTCATTCGTCGCGCTGCGGAGGCCGACCGCGAGCTGGGGCTGCGCACGGATGAAGAAGAGCCCGGCGAGGAAAAATAGTGGGCCGGCAGCGTAAGGGCCGGGCACTGGACGGGATTCTGGCCCTGGACAAGCCTGCGGGGATGAGCTCGAACAAGGCCCTGCAGTGTGCGAAGCGGCTATACTTGGCTGCCAAGGCGGGTCACACCGGGAGCCTGGATCCATTGGCTACCGGGGTCCTGCCGCTGTGCTTTGGTGAGGCGACCAAGTTTTCGCAGTACCTGCTGGACGCGGACAAGGCCTATGCCAGCACCTTCGTCCTTGGCGAGAGCCGGACCACCGGCGATGCCGAAGGCGAGGTGGTTGCCAGCAGCGACGCCAGCGTGCTCACCCGGGAGCAGCTGGCAAGCGCTCTGGAAGCATTCCGGGGTGACATCGAGCAGGTGCCGTCGATGTACTCGGCGATCAAGCACCAGGGCCAGCCGCTGTACAAGCTGGCGCGCAAGGGCCAGGAGGTCGAGCGCAAGTCGCGCCGGGTGCGAGTGCATGTGCTCGAGCTCAAGGATTTCAGGGCAGGCACCCGCGCCGAGGTGGATGTCTACCTGGAGTGCAGCAAGGGCACCTATGTGCGTTCCATCGCCGAGGACCTGGGTGCTGCGCTGGGCTGCGGGGCCTACGTCAGCGCTCTGCAGCGGACCCGGGCCGGGCCGTTCACGCTGGCGCAATGCGTCAGCCTGCAGACCCTGGAGGCACTGCAGGACAATGAGCAGCTGGCGCAGATGGATGCGCTGCTGCTCCCCGCCGACACGGCGCTGGACGCACTACCGATGGTGCGTCTGACTGAGTCGGGGGGATTCTATCTGCGCCAGGGCCAGCCGGTTCTGGTGCCAAACGCGCCCCACAGTGGTATGGTGCGCGTCGCTCTGGAAACGGGACAGTTTCTGGGCGTAGGAGAGATATTGGACGACGGGCGTGTAGCGCCGCGTCGCCTGATAGTCACCGGTAGGTGACGCGAACCTGTCTGTAAATCTGCACGGACAGGCTCTTTTTATTGATCGTCACCGGACTGCGCAGCAGCGGGGTGGCACAGGCAGATTACAGAAGAGGAAATCGTAATGGCTTTAGAAGCTGCAAAGAAAGCAGAGATCGTCAAAGAGTACCAGACCAGCGAGGGTGACACCGGTTCCCCGGAAGTACAGGTCGCGTTGCTGACAGCAAATATCATCCAGCTGCAGGACCATTTCCAGGCCCACAAGCACGATCACCATTCACGCCGCGGCCTGATCCGCATGGTAAACCAGCGCCGCAAGCTGCTGGATTATCTGAAGCGCAAGAATGCTGCGCGTTACCTCGAGCTGATCAAGCGTCTGGGTCTGCGTCGCTAAGCGGTACCACATACCGGGGCCCTGCGCCCCGGTAGTCATATATAGCATTGGAGAAAAATTGTGAATCCAGTTAAAAAGACATTCCAGTACGGTGGCCAGACAGTCACGCTGGAAACGGGTCGTATTGCCAGGCAGGCAAGCGGTGCGGTTCTGGTTACCGTCGAAAACACCTCAGTTCTGGTCACGGTAGTGGCGGAGAAGACCGCCAAGCCGAACCAGCCCTTCTTCCCCCTGGCCGTGCACTACACGGAAAAAACTTACGCAGTCGGCAAGATTCCCGGTGGCTTCTTCAAGCGTGAAGGCCGCCCCAGCGAGAAAGAAACCCTGACCTCGCGCCTGATTGACCGTCCCATTCGCCCGCTGTTCCCGAACGGCTTCATGAACGAGGTGCAGGTGATCTGCACCGTCATGTCGGCTGACAAGCACATCGATCCCGATATCCCCGCCATGATCGGCACTTCCGCGGCGCTGGCTATCTCCGGGTGCCCGTTCAACGGCCCCATTGGTGGCGCCCGGGTCGCGTTCAACGAAAACACCGGCTACGTCCTCAACCCGACCTACGAGCAGCTGAAAGGCAGCAGGCTGGACATGGTTGTTGCGGGCACCGAGCACGCCGTGCTGATGGTTGAATCGGAGGCCAAGGAGCTGTCTGAAGACCAGATGCTGGGAGCGGTGTTGTTTGCGCACCAGGAAATGCAGGTTGTGATCCAGGCAATCAAGGAACTGGCGGCGGAAGCCGGCAAACCGCGTTGGGATTGGCAGCCCGCGGCGGTGAACGAGGAATTGACCGCGGCCGTGGAAGCCCAGGTCAAGAGCGAACTGGGCGAGGCCTACCGCATCACTGACAAGGCCCAGCGCTACGAGCGGGTCAAGGAAGTCCGCAACGCCTGTGTGACGGCGCTGGCTGTGGAAGGCGGCCCCAGCGAAGACGAGATCAAGGACATCTTCAAGACGGTGGAAAAGAACATGGTGCGCAGGCGCATTCTCGCCGGCGAGCCGCGCATCGATGGCCGCGACACCCGCACCGTGCGCCCGATTGCCTGCGAAGTGGATATCCTCGCCAAGGTACACGGCTCGGCGCTGTTTACCCGCGGCGAAACCCAGGCCATCGGTGCGGTCACGCTGGGTTCGACCCGGGATGCGCAGATTATCGACGCGCTCGAAGGCGAGCGGCGCGATCCCTTCATGTTGCACTACAACTTCCCCCCCTACTCCGTGGGCGAAGCGGGCCGGGTCGGGTTCACCAACCGCCGCGAAGTGGGCCACGGGCGCCTGGCGCGCCGCGGTCTGGCGGCGGTGCTGCCCAACACGGATGATTTCCCCTACACCATCCGCATGGTGTCGGAGATCACCGAGTCCAACGGCTCCAGTTCCATGGCTTCGGTTTGCGTAGGCTCCCTGGCCATGATGGCTGCCGGTGTGCCGCTAAGCGCACCAGTGGCCGGTATTGCCATGGGCCTGGTCAAGGAAGGCAACCAGTTTGCGGTCCTCACCGACATTCTCGGCGACGAGGATCACCTCGGCGACATGGATTTCAAGGTGGCCGGTACTGCTGCAGGCGTCACCGCCCTGCAGATGGACATCAAGATCGAGGGTATCAACGAGCAGATCATGGAGATCGCCCTGCAGCAGGCCCAGCAGGCCCGTCTGCATATCCTCGGCCAGATGAACGCGGTGATGGCCGAGCCGCGCAAGGTCATGTCCGACAACGCGCCGAGCATGATTTCCCTGAAAGTCGACGCCGACAAGATCCGTGACATCATTGGCAAGGGTGGCGCAACCATCCGCGCGATCACCGAGGCCTCCGGTGCCACGGTGGACATCGATGACAACGGCACTGTGCGCGTCTTCGGCCAGGACAAGATGGCCCGCGACAAGGCGGTGGCGATGATCGAGGAGATCACTGCCGAGGCAGAAATTGGCGCGATCTACAAGGGCACTGTTGCCCGGATCGTCGATTTCGGCGCCTTCGTTAACATTCTGCCCGGCAAGGATGGCCTGGTGCACATCTCCCAGATCGCCCACGAGCGGGTGGAGAATGTCTCCGACCATCTCAAGGAAGGTCAGGAAGTCGAAGTGAAAGTGCTGGATGTGGATCAGCGTGGCCGAATCAAGCTCTCCATCAAGGAGCTGCTTGAGGACGACATCATCGCTGAACCCGTAGGCGCGGTCGACGACGAGTAGGAGCCCGCGCAGCAGCAAAAAAGGGCGCTTCGGCGCCCTCTTTTGTGGGCGCCTATAACAGGCTGGCTACTACCATGCAGGCGAGCGTGGCGATCACCGGAATCACTACGGTTACCACCCCCACATCCCGATAGGCCTCCCGATGGCTGAGCCCGGTGATGGTCAACATGGCCACCACGGCGCCGCAGTGGGGCAGGGAATCGAAGCCGCCCGCGGCCATGGTAGCGATCCGGTGCAGGGTCGCTGGCTCAATTCCCATGGCCAGGTAGCTGTCCGCCATGGTGGACATGAAAATCTGCAGGCCCCCGGACGCAGAGCCGGTAATGGCCGAGATCATGCTGATGGAGGTGAACACGGACAGCAACGGTGGCAGGCCTGATCCCAGCATCAGCTGGGCAAACTGTTGGAAGCCCTCGGTATGGGTTACCACGCCGCCAAAGCCGATCACGGCCGCGGTATTGATCAGCGGCAGGATGGAATCCTGGGTGCCTTCTCCGATGCAGCGCAGCGCCCTGTGTCGCACTTCCCGGAAAAGAAGTACGGCGACCACCGTGCCGCCGAACAACGCCAGGCTGGGCCAGATCACCGGCTGCGAGGAGGCGAAGGCAAGCAGCTGATACCCCGGCCCCGTGCCCTCGCCGAGCATGGCTGTCAGCACTCGCGGGAGCAGGATGGCGCCCAGTACCAGCAGTGGCGGCAGCAGGGCCAGGGTCCAGTGCGGATAGCTGCCTTCGCCCGGGTCAGACTCTATATGGCGGTCCATGGGGCCGGGCTGGAAGCCCTCCCCCCTGGCGATGGCGCGGTGACGCTGGGTCTCCAGATACCACATCCCCAGGGTGAACATGATCAGGCTGCCGAGAATGCCCAGCCAGCCGCCAGCAAAGAGATCGGTACCCAGCGCTGCGGAGGAGATGACGTTGTGAATCGACGGGGTGCCGGGCATGGCGGTCAGGGTGAAAGTGCCGGCGCCAAGGGCCAGCGCGGCGCAGAACAGGCGCTTGGGGATATCCGCCTGCTGCAGCAGTTTTACTCCCAGCGGGTACATGGCGAAGATCACCACAAACACCACGACGCCGCCATAGGTGAGCAGGGCGGTGGAGAGCACAGTAATCCACAGCACCCGGGCGGGACCCAGACGTCGCACCATGGCCAGCGCAATACTGGAGGCGGCGTGGCTATCGCCCATGACCCGCCCGAACATGGCGCCGGCGGCAAATAGCAGGAAAAAGCGTCCGGCAAAGGTGAAGGCGCCGAGGGGGCCAAAGGCGAAGTAGTCGCCGAGCCCGTCTGCCACCGGGAGGCCGTTGCTGACGATGACTACAGTCGCGCTCAGCAGCGCGGCAAACACGATGTTGATGCCGCGCAGTGCCAGCCAGATCAGCAATATCAGGGCAGAGAGCAGGCCGACGTAGCCGGTCAGTGAACCAAGCGTCATGGATGTTCCTTTTTATCCTTATGCGGGTGTCAGTATACTGTGCGACCACGGCTATGGCATGTCGCCCAATCGCGCAGGGAACTAGCAATGAACGGTGCAGAGAGCCTGATAGCGACGCTGGTCAACAACGGCGTCAGAATATGTTTTACCAACCCCGGAACCTCCGAGATGCACTTCGTTGCGGCCCTGGACGAGGTCGAGGGCATGCGCTGTGTGCTGTGCCTGTTCGAGGGTGTAGTCAGCGGTGCCGCTGACGGTTACGCACGGATGGCAGGGGGGCCGGCAGCCACCCTGCTGCACCTCGGTCCCGGGCTGGGTAATGCCCTCGCCAATATTCACAACGCCAAAAAGGGCCACGTGCCGATGGTCAATATCGTCGGCGACCATGCCACCTACCATCTGCAATACGACGCGCCCCTGACCTCGGATATCGCCGGCATCGCCGCCCCGGTATCGCACTGGGTGCACTCTTCCGGCGCCGCGGATGCCATTGCCAGGGATGCGGCGGAGGCGGTGCGTCAGGCAGGAACAGGGCGGATTGCAACTCTGGTACTGCCGGCGGATGTGTCCTGGGGCGACAACCCCGG
>JBGTGB010000136.1:0-23956 GCA_041746975.1 Haliea sp.
TCGACGGTCTGCTGCACATGCAGGTGGCGCTCCGGGCGAACCTCGCCGCCGCCGTGATTCCGGCGCGGCTCAAGGTCGGCTACGACCGCGACCGCAGCAAGGACCTGCACCAGCTGTTCATCAATCGGCGGATCACCGCCACGCCGAGCCAGCATGTGCGTGACTGCCTCGCCAGATTTCTGGAGCCGCTGGGGCTCGAGGCCGCGCCGCCACTGTGGACGATTCCCCTAGCGGAGGCCGACCACGAATTTGCCCACCGTCATCTGGACCCGACGCGCCGCAGCCTGGTGATAAGCCCCTGCGCCAGCCATCCACTGCGCAACTGGCGGGCAGAGCGCTACGCGGCGCTGGCGGACCATGCCGTGCGCCAGCACAGCATGCAGGTGCTACTGGTAGGCAGTCCGGCGCAGTCCGAAAAAAAGATGTGTGCCGCCATTGAGGCTGCGATGGCAGAACCGGCCCTCAACCTTTGCGGCCAGGACACGCTGAAGCAACTCACCGCCCTGCTCACCCACGCCGACCTGCTGGTTGCCCCGGACACCGGGCCCGCTCATATCGCGAGCGCCGTGGGTACCGATGTGCTGGGACTGTATGCCGCCAGCAATCCGCTGCGTTCCGGGCCCTACCGCTCGCTGGCCTGGTGCGTGAACCGATATCCCGAGGCGCTGCAGCAGTTTACCGGCAAGAGCGAAGATGAGGCCCGCTGGGGAACAAAGGCGGAATTCCCTGGCGCCATGGACCTGATTACGGTAGAGGATGCTACCGCGATGCTGGATCGTTGGGCACTGGCGGAGGAGCGCGGCGAGGTGGCCCCGACTAGTTGATCTGTTTCGCGGTGTAGTCCTGGTAGGACTTCTCTTCCACAAAGCGCGAACCCAGAGCAAGATTGATGTCCTTCTTCAGCTTCGCACGCTGATCGTTGGTGACATACACCGCCCGGGCCAGCTCGATGAAGCGCGGGCCAAAATCCTGCGCGGCTTCCTGATCGCGGATGTCGTCCTCGATCACCCACAGGGATTCGTTGACCGCCTTCAGCTGCCGGCGCAGCTCAGCGATCGACTCCTGGCCCGGCACCGCTTCGTCCCAGGTCCTGCTCAATTCAGACAGCTCCAGGCGCACATTCTTCAGTTTGGTGGGGTCGGCTATGCGCTCGGACTTGATCTCCAGGATGGTGATCTTGTCGAGCACTTCGCCGAAGGAAACCGGGACGGTAATGACGTCGGCCACGTTGTTGTCTGCCTATTTGCTGCAATGAGGACCCGCGATTCTAACAGGAACGGGCGTTCAAGCCATGAGGCGGAGGCGGGTCAAGCGCACATCCACCGTCACCGCAAGCCTGGAGTGCGCCAGCAGCTTGTCCTTGCCCGCGGCGCTGGCGCGATACAGATGCGGGGTCATGGCCAACAGGTTGGCGATTGCGTCGGTATCACCCAGGATCATCGGATACCTGACAGTTTCTACCGACACCTGCTCAAAGCCCTCCGGCACGGCGGCCGCCGCAGTACCGATGGGTTTCACCGTCGGATAAATAATCTCACGCATCTCCCGTAAATGAGCCGGACCCGGGTCCGCCAGCAGCACCTCGCCCCCGGGTTTCAGTACCCGGGCGAACTCGGGGTAGACGGGGAAACCGAACAGGCACAGCACCCGGTCGATACTTTGCGCGGGAACCGGTATCGATGCGTTGCTGGCAACCACCCAGGTCGGGCGCGGATCGGCCCGCGCCGCGACCAGTACCGCCCACTTGGAAATGTCCAGTCCCAGCAGGGCAAGCGCTTGCCCGGGCCCGGCGGCCGCTGCCAGGTGCCGTAGGTAGTAGCCCTCGCCACAACCGGCGTCCAGGCAGCTCGCCGGTTCGTCAGAGCCCAGGCCCTCCAGTGCGGTCCGCGCAACCGCGGTGGCCAAGGGCTGGTAGAAGCCCGCCTCGAGAAAGCGCGCACGGGCGCCTACCATCTCGCGGCTATCTCCAGGGTCCCGGGAGCGCTTGTTCTGTACCGGCAGGAGATGCACGTAACCCTGGCGGGCAATGTCGAAGCTGTGACCGGCAGGGCAGCGCCAGGTGGCGGCCTCGCGCTGCAGGGGGTCGCCATCCAGCGGGCAGAGCAGCGTGTCGAATCCAGTGATAGTCATCGCAGCCGGTTCAGCGTGGCGATTGCGAGCAGTTCCATGAAATTCCCCTATTGCGGCTGTACAAGGCCAGTCTAGTTCAGCGCAATCCAGTTATCCTAGCCTGTCTTTCAAAGTCGGCGGCGACCACGGATTTGGTGCACTGGACCAAGGATTTGCGTCTACTGCTCGGCGCAAAGGACTTCACTCATAGTTGACAGCACACTGAGTGGCTCCCTAGTATCCCCCCGTCCGCGTTCTCAGGACGACCATCAGGAGCCCCCAACGAATGAGCAATTACGTGGATATCGTGGTAAATCTGTTTTCCCCTGCCGAGGTCGCCGGGGGGCAGACAGGCTTTGATGCCAACTTCATGGAGCAGGTGTGCATGCCTGAGGCGCTGCGCAGTGGTGTCACCATGGACGCCTACCTGAAGCTGATGGATGAGGCCGGTATCGAGCGCTCGCTGCTGATCGCGGTTCGCGCCGGTGACAGGGCAATGGCGGGGTCATTCGAAGTTCCCTATGAAAAGGTGGCGGAGTGGTGTCGGGCGCATCCGGACCGATTTTCCGGGCTGGCAGGCGTCGACCCCTACCGCGGTGTAGAGGGACTGAAGGATCTGGACTTCGCCGTCAACGAACTGGGCTTTGTCGGCGCACACCTGTATCCGCACTGGTTCAAGCTGGCGCCCAACGAAGCTCTCTACTATCCCTACTACGCCCGCTGCGTAGAACTCGATATTCCGATCATGATGCAGGTGGGGCAGAACCTGATCTATCAGGAGAACGTGCGCCTGCCTTCAGTGGCGCGTCCCATTCTGCTGGATCAGATTGCCATCGACTGGCCCGACCTCAAGCTGCTCGGGATCCACATCGGCGTGCCCTGGACCGACGAAATGATCGCGATGGCCTGGAAACACAAGAACGTCTACATCGGGATCGACGCCTACGCGCCCAAGCATCTGCCGGCCAACCTGCTGCACTACATGAATACCTACGGCCGCGACAAGGTCCTGTTTGGCACCGACTGGCCGGTAATTCACCCGGTGCGCGCGGTGCAGGAAATGCGCGAACATGACCTGCGGCCCGAATCCTTCGAACGGGTAATGGCCACCAACGCCCACAAGGTGTTCAGGTTTTGAGTGGAGAGTCGTCGGGCCGGAAAGCCTGGCGGTTGTGATTCAGGGACAGTACCTCCGGGCGCGAGTAGTGGCCGGTCGAATCCACCCAGAGTTTGACGCCATTGATGTCCGCGAGGCATATCTCCACATTCACCAGCTGTTCCTCTTCGCCACTGACCGGCGCCACAAGCGGGGCGCCGAACGGGTGAATCACCGTAGTCCAACCGCCGCCGGTAGTCAGCAGATCCTGAGGGCCCAGGTGGCTGGCAAGGTAATCGAGCATTTCCGCGGTCACCGGGCTGGAGGCACACACCACAAAGCACTGCCCCGTCAGCGCGTGGTTTTTCATCATGGCTTCAATCTGGACATTGGCCATGTCGGTAAAACCCGCCAGTGTGGAGAGGGATGGCCATAGCGCGGCGTGGATCTGCATCTGCTGCTCGATCAGCGCCTGGCGGGCGAGGTTCATGGTGTGCTCCCAACAGGCGAGCGCACCGACCCTGCCAACGGCCGTGTCCACCACATCCAGGGTCGAGCCATCGCCCTGGCCCCAGATGTATCGCTCAGCATACGTCGGCTGCAGCTTGCGGTGGGCGGCAAGGAGCTGGCCGTCGGTGTCGATGATGAAGCTGGTGTTGTAGCAGGTGCGCCCGCCACGTTGGCGTTCGCTTGCCCCAATGACCACGGCAATGCCGTGCGCTGCGGCGGCTTCGCGGATGACGGCCAACTCCGGGCCATCAACTTCGACCGAGCAGTCCTGGTAGCGGGTGTTAAGTTCTACCTGGAGCAAGGGGGCATAGCAGTTGATCCAGTAGGGAAACCCGGGCAGGAAGACCTCGGGGAACACAATCAATTTGGATCCCGCCTCCGCGGCCTCCGCGATGAGGCCAGCCGCTTTTTCAGCGCTCGCCTGTGGGTCCATGAACACAGGTGCGACATGTGCTGCGGTTACCTGGACAGTGGCGTTCATGGCGCGCTCCTCGTGGCCTGCATCGATCAATCCATTAAATACATATCTAGTTAACATGTCTACAATACCAACTGCATTGACATCCGGAGTCTCCATAATGAAAAAACCAACTCCCTCCAAAGGCAGCACCGGCGTCAAGTCCGCTGATCGCGCCATGGCCATCATGGAGTTTTTCCGCGAACGGCGTCGACCGGCGACCGCAAGAGAAATTGCCTCCGCTCTGGATATTCCCCGTTCCAGCGTCAATGTGCTGTTGCGAAGCCAGATCCAGGTGGGATATCTGCGTTACAACGAGCAGAACCTGACCTACTTTCCAACGTTGAAATTGTTCCAGTTGGGGAGCTGGCTGATCGAAGGATTTCTGACCGATCCGGTGATTGATGAGGTCATGCAGGGCCTGGTGAGGGATACCGGAGAGACGGTCTGCCTGTGGGTGATCATAGGTGAAAGTGTGCGCATACTTCGGGTAATGCCCAGCCCACAGGCGATTTCCCTGACACTTCGGGAAGGAGAATCGGCCTCCCTGTTGAAATCCATTGTCGGGCGCACCTTTCTCGCCGCCATGAGTGACGATGAAATCGCCGATCGCCTTGAGCGCTTCAACCAGGCGCGGGACGCGGCAGACCAGATCGAACTCGAGGAGGTCATGAGCGACATCCGGGTTACCCGCGGTCGCGGTCTCGGTATTGGCTATGGCAAGTGGCTGCCTGATGCCGGCGCGGTGGTGGGGATACTCAATGACGCCACCTACAAGGAGCCGGTCGCGCTCGCTGTCGGCGGCCCCATGTTCCGGGTGAAGCGCAACGAGGCCGAGATCGAGAGGCACTTGCGGAGGGCTCTGGCTGCCATGCGCACACCCACCTAGACACATTCGTATTTGCTATTGACACATTCGTATTTGATTACTACCCTTCAGATGGTGGGAAACTGTCGATGCCGTCACCGGCCTGGGGGTAGCTATGCGCAAACTCGGAAATCTGTGCCTGACCGGCACATCCTGCGGCTTCGCCGCCGTCATAACGGTTCCGGGTTTGCTGGGCGCATCCGCGGCCGGCTGGGCCCAGGGTGCGGGGCTGGAGGAAATCGTTGTCACCGCCCGGCGCGCCCAGGAAAGCCTGCTGGACACGCCGGCCTCCGTCGCTGTGTACACACAGGCAGACATCGAGGATGCGGGCATCACCAGCATCGCGGATGCCATCGAGTTGACTCCGGGAGTCTCGATCATCACCAACACCGCCGAGGTAGGTGATACACAGATCAATATCCGCGGCATCAACGGCGCCCGGGATGCGGAAAGCAGCGTTGCCCTGGTGGTCGATGGCATTCTCAAGACCAACGTGTCAGCGCTCAGCCAGATCCAGCGCAACGCCACCCAGATGGAGATCCTGAAAGGTCCCCAGGGGGCATACTACGGGCGCAACGCGGCAGCGGGCGCCATTGTCATCTCCACACGCAAGCCCTCCCAGGAGGCCGAGTTCGATGTGTTTGTCTCAGCCGGCAACAATGATACCCAGGCGGCGGAGCTGACCTTCAGCGGCCCGCTGGGGGAAACCGCAGGCCTGCTTCTGTCAGCGGACTACCTCACTACCTCGGGGTTCTATCGCAACAGCGGCCCGGTCGCTTCGGCCCGGGGTGCTACTGTGGACCAGTACGATGGCTACAACCTCAACGGGCGCTTTGTCTACGAGCCCTCGGACAGGTTCGATCTCGACCTCAAGGCGCGCTACGGCAAGGTGGAATCAGGCTCCATCAACTACAACGTAGTTTTCAATCTGCCCGCAGTCGCCGGCGCCTTTGGTGCTCCCGCATTCAATGAAGACGTCAATGAACGCGACTTCGAGTATCTCTCCAACATCGCTTCCGACGGCAATCAGGAGACCCTGGAACTCTCCGCCCGGGCGAATCTGGATCTGGGCTGGGCCACGCTGACGGCGTGGACACTCTACTCGGATGTTAAGCAAGATTTGATCGCCGATGCCGCGGTGGCCGCGTTCGGATTTTTTAACGCTGCTCCCGAGTGTCGTGAGAGCATAAGTGAGCTGTTCGCGGCTGGAACTGCCGTGCCTCCTCCCCTGTTTATTGCTCCGACTCCCGAGCAGTCCCTTCTGGGCGGTTTCAGCCCTGCTGCCTGCGACGGCACGCAGTACCAGCTGCGTAACCAGGAGGATTTCAGCGTGGAAGCTCGGCTAGCCTCCAACGCCGATGCGCCAGTTGGCTGGTCGGTCGGCGCCTACTACCTCCGCATCGATCGCGAGGTCGGGGTCGCCCTGGGTTACGATCGCGGCCGCGGAATCATTGAAAACCTGTTCAACGGGCCAGACACCGATAATCCCACCGAACAGCTCGCCCACGACAATTTCACCACCGACGTGTATGCCGTGTTCGGCTCCCTGGACTACGATGTCTCCGACCGGCTGGCGCTATCTGCCGCCCTGCGCTATGACCGCGAGGAACGGAAGGTACGCAATCTGGTAGATCCAGATGCGCGCAGCCAGTTCGCCCGTGGCGGCAACCAGCCCCTCAATGTCGGGCTTGATTTCGGCCCCCTGCTGCCACAGTCGGAAACCTTCGACGAATGGCAGCCTCGTCTGAGCCTGAGCTACAACCCCGCGGAAAACTGGACGCTGTATGGCGCCTGGGGCGTCGGCTTCAAGTCTGGCGGCTTCAACAACCAGGGTAGCCAGGCCACCATCGAAAGCATTTTCAACAGCCCCGCGGTCGGGGCCGGCCTGTCTATCCAGGACTCCTTCGACGAGGAAACCTCGAACGCATTCGAGCTGGGCTTCAAGGCAAGCCTGCTGGACAATCGCCTGCGACTCGAGGGCGCCGCTTATCATACCGAGGTGTCAGACCTGCAGTTCTTTGAATTCTATGCCGGGCCCTTTGGCATTCTCCGGGTGGTTTCCAACATCGACGATGTGGAAGTCACCGGCTTCGAATTGGGCAGCGCGTTCAGCGTTACCGAAAGATGGCGTATCTATGCCGGCCTCAACATCAACGACAGCGAGATCAAAACCAACAGTGCCCGCCCGGGAACGGAGGGAGGCAAGTCTCCCCACACTCCCGACTATACGGGGAACATCGGCACCTCCATGAGCTGGCCGGTGGGGCAGGGTATGGATTTCTTCACCCGCATCGACTACCAACATGTTGGCCCGACCTGGTTCTCCACGGCCCAGGGCGGCGAGCGACCCACCTTCTTCAACCTGCTGTTCGGACCGGAGCTCGGTGTAGGCAACTATGCGCTGTCAGAGCGCGATGACTATGGCTTGATCAACCTGCGATTTGGCTTGCGCGCAGAAAACTGGTCGGTGACAGGCTTTGTGAACAACGCAACAAAAGAGGACTACATTGCCGAGGTTATACCGGCTCCGGAGTTCGGCGGCTCATTTGTCTCGCCGGGAGGCCGGCAGGCCTATGGAATCGAAATTGGCTACCAATTCTAGTGAGCACGAGCGTGACCTTACCTCCTGGCTTCACCCACCTGGAGCTAAGCCGCCTGGTGAGGAACGCCGCGACGCGGGTGCCGGACAAGGACGCCCTGGTCTGCGGTAAGCGCAAACTCAGTTATCGGCAGCTCATTGCACGCAGCAACCGGGTCGCCAATGCGGTACGGGGAAGCTTGCAAATTGAACCAGGGCAGCGTGTAGCGCTGGTAACCGCCAATCGCCTCGAGTATTTCGAGCTGGTGCTCGGGCTTGCCGATATTGGTGCCGTGGCGGTAACCGTCAACCCTGGCAGCTCGGTAGCGGAATTGAACGGGATTCTCGCCGATTGTTCAGCGCGCCTGGTCGTTATCGATCCGGCGCTGAAAACGCTCTGTGAAGCCGTTGCCGCAGCGGGCCTTCCCTGCATTACGTTCGGCAGCGAATACGAAGACTGGATCTCGCAATCGAGCGCAGTACAGGTAGCTACGCCGGTGCCGGAGTGGGCCAGCTTTTGCATCTGCTATACCTCGGGGACCACGGGACGTCCGAAAGGGGTGCAACTCCCCCATCGCAGTCGTGTTCTCACCGTACTCGCCATGGGCGTTGAGTACGCCTGCTTCGGCATGAATGATCGCTTCCTGGCTGTCGCTCCGCTGTTCCATGGTGCAGGCTTCGCCTTTGCCCTGGCCGCAATTTCCTTTGGCGGCACATGCTTCCTGCAGGAAAGTTTTGACGCCGCAGCGTTGCCAGAACAACTGCTTGCCGCAGATATTACCGGTGTTTTCATGGTCCCAACACACTTCAGCCGGCTGTTTGCCCTGCCCGGAGCGCAGCTCGACCGGCTGAGCGCCTCACACCGATTGCGGACTGTCATTTCCAACGCAGCAGCGTTGCCCGCCGCGATGAAGGAGGCCTCAATATCGTGCTTTGGCGAGGGCATCCTGCATGAGACCTACGGCTCTACCGAGGCCGGCGTAGTCACCAATATGCGCCCGGACCATATCCTCAGATACCCGGGCAGTGTCGGCACTCCGTTCATCGCCACGGAGGTCGAGGTCCGCGGCGAGGGCGGAGAACTCTGTATCCCAGGTGAAATCGGCGAACTCTTTTCGCGCAGCCCGTATTCGTTTATTGGCTACCTCAATCGCCCCGAGGACACGGCGAATACGCTACATGACAATTGGGTCACGGTTGGGGACCTGGCGAGCCGGGACGAAAACGGTTATCTCACCATTCTCGGCAGGAAAAAGGACATGGTCATCTCCGGCGGGGTGAACATCTACCCCGGGGAGATCGAAACGGTGATCTCCCGCATTCCTGGCGTCATCGAGTCGGCAGTAGTCGGCCTGCCCAGTCCGGAATGGGGGGAGGCGTTGCACGCGTTCGTGGTCCTCGACGACGCGGCCAATGTATCAGAGGCCAACGTCGTTGCCGCCTGTCGTCAGGAGTTGTCGTCCTACAAGGTTCCGAAAGCGGTTACGCTGTTATCCGAGCTGCCGAAAAACCCCAGCGGCAAGGTTCTGAAGAACCAGCTCCGGGAGCGGTACGCCCAGGGCTGAACAGCAGTTCAGCGCAGCGGTACCCCGGCGATCGTCCCGTGCAGCCAATAGAAAACACCGACGCGTAAGCGTAGATCATCAACCCCGGGGTCTCAGCCATTGCGCGCAAGTTGCCGATCAAGCTCTCTGGTCTCACACCAGGGACGAATATTTTCAAGCTGATCTGCCAGGGCAGTTTCAGCCACTTCCGTGTCATAAGCCGCCTGAGCGCGCAACCAATAGCCGTTGGACAAGCCAAAAAAGCGGCAAAGCCGCAGATCAGTATCCGCTGTAATCGAGCGATTTCCAGCAACAATTTCTCCAATTCGCTGCGCAGGAACCGCAATTTCCTTGGCGAGCCGGTACTTGGTAATTCCCATCGGCTCAAGGAATTCCTCCTTCAGCAGTTCGCCAGGCGTTACGGGATCAAGGTTACGCATGAAATATCTCCCTAATGGTAATCAACAATTTCAACATCTTCCGCGCCGACCTTAGTCCAGCGAAAGCAGATCCGAAACTGCTTGTTGATTCGTACACTGTGCTGTCCCTTACGATCACGTGATAGGGCTTCAAGCATGTTTCCTGGCGGGACCCTCAAGTCATCAAGACGACTCGCGGATTGAAGCTGGCGGATCTTCCGTAGCGCGATGCGCTCGAAGTTCACGAACCGCTTGACTCTCACTCCGTTGGCGAGTTTCTCAGTATCCCTGCATTTGAAGGAAACAATCATGGCCGAATAGTAACGCTACTCATCAATAACGTCAAGCGTTATTATAGCGAGAGACACCATGTCTGTGCATGATTTAAGGCCGCAGCCCTAACTCGTTTTTCGAGCGGCGGCGCATGAAATCTTCAAGTTTTACTACCATTTCCCACTGGACGGTCAGCTCCGCCGGTTCAGCGCAGCGGCACCCCGGCAATAGTCCCGTGCAGCCAGTAGAAAACGGCATAAAGCGCCAAGCCAGCGGCGAAGGCGACCCAGTTGAGATCACCAAGCGCAAGCCGGGTCCGGCCTGCGATAAGCGCCGCGAAGGGCATCGTTGAGGTGCTCTGGTAGAAGGCCTGCCAGTCCGCATCAACCTCGCGGCGCCGCCGCGCATCAATGGCCAGCATGCCCAGCCCGCTGACCAAGCCGATGGTACCGGCGAGGATAATCGTCGCGACATCGCCATTGGCCAGCACGTGCGAGATGGCCCACAGCAGGAAAGCCCACTGCACCGGATGCCGGGTGATGCGGAAGATGCCGGCAATCTCATGTTTGACCGCCGAAGCCATCCCCACCGAGGTGGGATTCTTCGACAGCAGCCCCATTGCCAGTAGCACCGACGACAGCAGCATCAGAGCCATGGCGAGCAGGTGCAACCCCTGCGAGGGAAGCCAAAGATAGTCGTGATGGGGTACCGAGCCGTAAGCATAGATCATCAACCCCAGCGTCACCACGGCCACCAGGGAATAGAGCCCCTGGTAGGGCCCTTCGCCCAGGGAGTTTACCAGGACGCCACGTAGCGGGGTGGCGGAGACGCCGAGATGGGTCGCCAGAAAGGCGAGTGCGGCGATGGCGAGCAGTTCCATTGACTTCCCCTCGGTTGTGGATACCGGAGATCAGTCTAGTTCAATTTGGCAGGGTTCAGCCATCGGCGATAAGTTGGCGATCAAGCTCCCTGGCCATGTTGGGCTCGAATTCCAGAGCCGTCGCGAGTTGATCCAGCCAGGCACGCTCCATGGGATTTTGATCATCAATGATGGCCGCACTCACCAGGTACATCTCCCGGCGGGCCTGAGGGGAATCGGCGGCGCGTGCCAGTACTGAGGCATCCAGTGGCGCGTCGAACTGCTGCTGGATCCAGGCGTGCATCTCATCGTCCGGGCCGAGTTTTTCAATTTCCTGCGTCAGCAGGGCACGCTCGCTGCCATCAACGTGACCATCGGCACGCGCCGCCATGATCATGGCCTGGAGAATTTCCAGGCCGCGTTGCTCCTGGGCCTGCCCCTGCAACTGCTCCAGAGGCTGGCCCTGCCGCGCCGCGGCCCCCTGCACTTGCATACCCTGCTGAGCGTTCGCCTGGTGGTTCTGGTAGGCCTTCCAGGCCAGCGCACCAACGCCGGCCAGGGCGCCGTACTTGAGCGCCTTTCCGCCCATTTTGCGACCCCGCTTGGAGCCCAACAGCAAGCCGAGAGCGCCACCACCGAGCAGGCTCTTCATATCGATTCCCCCACCGCCAGAGCCCTGCCCCCCCTTGAATTGCGAGCCAAGCTGGCTCATCAGGTCGCCCCCGCCAGAACTGCCATCCGGGTTCGTCGACTGCCCGCCCGAAGCCTGCTGCATGATCTGGTTCAGTAGTGACATCGCATTCATTCAAGTTCTCCCGTTGGTTCTACCAATACTTTACGCATAAATACGGAGGCTGCGGGGCAAAGCTTATCGAACTCCGTCGTTGCAGCGATGGAGGTCGGCGCGAGGTCCCTTGCAATGGATTCATAACCCAGCCGGATAAAAAACTCATCCGCCGTTGTCGTGAGCAGGTACAGCACCTTGATCCCATGCACTGCTGCCCACGACTCCGCCTCAGATACTAAACGCAGCCCCAAACCGGTCCCACGAGCGGCCGGCGTGACAGCCAGAGAGCGCAGCAATCCTTCTGTGTCGTAAGTTTCAATGCCAACTACACCCAGCAGATGGCCATTTTTGCGCGTGCCCAATAAGCTGAGACTGGCTTTGCCTGACATATCTGATACGGGAAGGCCCGCCTCAAGGAGCAGGGCTTCGATGTCCGCATCAAGATCGATAAGTTCTGTCTTCATTCCGGAACCAAATAAGGCGACCGTAGACGCGCGGGCTAATCGATGAACCTGGACATGGCAAGGCTATGTGCGCCATCTCCCGCCTCAAGGCCTGCCTTCACGCCCTTCCGGTTACGCTCCGGCTGGTTCTGGCTCGCTTTCAACTTGCCAGTCAGAACTTCGATTGTAATCTCTATTCCCACAATAGCCTGCATCAGACGGCCGGTGTAGTCCGAGGGCGCGTCATCCATTGACCAGGGCTCTTTCATTCCTGACTCATGTCGGTCTACGAGTTGGTGAAGATGCCGATGAAGCCATGCAGGATCCTCGACAGTGCGAGCACTTCCTTCTGCGTGAACGGCCAAATAGTTCCAGGTAGGTACAACCCGGCCATGTTCCGCCTTGGTCGGATACCACGAAGGTGAAATGTAGGCATCGGACCCCTGGAACACAGCAAGCACTCGCCCACCGTCAACCAGGCGCTGCCATACGCCATTCTTGCGCGCGACATGGCACTGCAGGATACCCAGCGATTCATCATCTCCACAATCGAGAAGAAAGGGCACGTGATGCGCATCAATACCGCTGTCATAGGCGGTGATAAGCAAGCCAAAACCATACTCGCCAATATACTGCTTGAGCACGGATGCTTCGTCGATTTTGAAATGGTCAGGAACGTACATTATCCATCACCCCCACCTTGGCTGCCTGCCGGCTGAGACCCATGCCATGCCGCATGAGGTGCCTATAGCTGAAACACCGAACCTACATGCTTAAAACCCAGCTTTTCATAATAAAGGTCTTCATCGGAAAGGACGTAAACGTCCCGATCCGGATGCACCCGTTTCAACTTGCTCAATAGCGCTTTACCGTTGCCTTTTTTTCTCTGGTGCGGCGCAACATAGAGCTCGCTTACATAAACGCCGAACCCGTCAACCAGAGCGCGGAGATATCCACAAACCTCGCCATCGCTTTTGCAAATGTAGGTTTCACTACTCAGCAGTGCACCCCTGAATGTCTCGATTGATTCTTCCCTGGTAAACGAGGTCCAGTCTGGCTCGGCGGTGAGCAGCGAGATCAGCTCAGGTTCGTAGCTCTTGTCATACTTACAAATCATATATACAGGTTTTAGAGCGAGGGCCTCAGTAGGTTGTCACCAGCTATGATATACGGGGATTCTAGAGAACACATTTCCATTAAACGGGCTCATCACCCTCCCAACCCCGCCAGATACTCTCCAACCTTCTCTTCCGCTTCTGCCCCAAACAGAATTTCTGCCGCCCGCCGCAGTCCCGGCGCCCCGGCAATTTCCTCCGGCCGTAAAACCAGTTCGATCTTGGAACGGCGGCGCATGAAGTCCTCTAGTTTCACCACCATTTCCCGCTGCGCGGTCAGCTCCATCTCGCAGCGGGTGTATTCCGCGCGGGCAATCAACAGGCGCGCGCAGCTGCGGTCTTCACGGATGCGCTCCAGCAGGTGGAAAGCGGACTGGCCGTAGCGGCGCCAGAAGCGCTCGCTCAGGGGCTCGGAGGACGAAGGATCGGTCAGCTCATCCAGGTTCATCAATCGCGCCTGGCGCAGGTATTCGTCGCGCACGGCCGCCGGGGGCTCGCCGTACCAGCAGGCTTCGGGTTCCGGCACCGCAATGTCCATCCTCGCGAGTTCGGACACCACCTCATCGCCCACATTCAGGCAGTCGGTAAGCTTGCCGCCGAGGATGCTCAGGTGCTGGTGTTCACGGTCCACCTCGACCACATGCTTACGCGATAGCTGTACCCAGTCCGCCACGCCGCCACTGCCGGTCACAGCCAGGGGACGTACACCGCAGCGCTCTGCTATAACGCTGTCGCGGGTGAGGGGCGGGTCCATATCCAGCAGGGTGTTGATATTACGCAGAACGAAACCGCGGTCCTCATCTGTGACGCCCACCTCAGGCGATTCGACCTGGGTATCGGTGGTGCCGACGCAGGTACAGGGGCCCATGGGGATGAGGAAAAACAGGCGGCCGTCGCTGGCGAAGAAGGTAAGTACCCGCTTATTGTCGGTGACGCGGTCGACAATCAGATGAATGCCTTTCGAAAACAGGTGGTGATGCGTGGTCTGTACCTTGGCATCGCGATTGATGTCGTCCAGCCAGGGACCGGCGGCGTTCACCAGTGCTTTCGCCGCCACGGTAAAGGTGTCGCCACTCATAGCATCCCGCGCCTCGACCAGCCAGCGCCCCTGGTCCCGACGCATGGCCTTGGCAGCAACATAGTTGGCGGCCACGCAGCCGTAGTCCAGGGCCTTGCGCACGAAGCCGAAAACGAAGCGGGCATCGTTGTCGTAGAGATAGCAGTCGGAGTATTCCAGCCCGCCGGCCGCGTTTTCAGTGTTGATTACGGGCTCGGTAGCTTCGAGTTGGCGGGCGCTAACATACCGGGGCGGCCTTGTCTTGAAACGCCCCATGATCCAGTACAGCACACTGCCCAGGAAAATGAAGAATGGCGGCCAGCGAAAGCCCTTCTGGATAGTGGTGAAGAAACGGATCTCCTTCACGGTAGAGGGATAGGCGCGCATCAGTTCGTTGCGAGAGCGGCAGAGTTTGTTGACCAGCAGGAACTCCCAGCTCTCCAGGTACTTGATACCGCCCCAGGCCAGGTTGGAGGACTGGGAGCTCACGCCGCTGGCGAAGTCGTCCCGTTCGATCAGTGCCACCTTCACCCCGCGCCCGGCCAGGGCCGCGGCGGAGACGGCGCCGTTGATGCCACCGCCGATGACGAGCACGTCGAATTCCTGGCCGGCGAGCCTGGCGAGATTGGTCTGGCGCAGTGTCGTCACGTGTTGAAAATTTCCATACCAGTTCCTGTCACCTTAATTGGTCTAATCTAGCAGGGCTTGCGGACAGATCAAACCGAGCGATGCCAGAAGCCCTGCAGCCTCCTCCCAAAATTGGACAACAGCCACCATCGCGGGCGATACTCCCGCCGCACAGAAAACTAACAACCGTTAGGGCGCAGCATCCATGAATTCAACCCCCTGGCAGCACATCCAGCTCACCGCCTTCGGCGGCCCGGACAAGCTGCAGCTGGTAACCGAAAGCACCCTGCCCGAGCCCGGCCCCGGCCAGCTGCGAGTGAAGGTGCTGACCGCCGGCACCGGCTTTACTGACACCATCATCCGACAGGGCCAGTACCCGGGGGTCAAGCAGAAGCCGCCCTTCACCCCGGGCTACGACTGGTTCGGGGTGGTGGATGCCATCGGCAGCGGCGTGAACACGCTCCGGGTCGGCGATTGTGTAGCAGACATGCCGGTGATCGGCGGCTACGCCCAGTACCTGCTGGCGAGCGCCAGACGGGTAATTCCCTGCCCACCGGGCCTCGACCCGGCCCAGGCCGTGTGCATGATCCTGTCCTATACCACCGCTTACCAAATGCTGACCCGCGAGTGCGCGCTCAAGCCCGGCGACAGCGTCCTGGTCCACGCGGCCGGCGGCGCGGTGGGTACGGCCCTGCTGGAGTTGGCGGGGGAAATGGGGCTCACAGCCTACGGCACGGCCTCCGCTGGCAAGCACGAACTGGTGCGCAGCTTTGGCGCCACCCCCATCGATTACCGCAATGCGGATTTCGAAGCAGAGATCAAGCGGCTAACCGGGGGCCAGGGCGTGCAGGCAGTATTCGACACCATCGGCGGCGGCAACTGGTCCCGCTCCTACCGCTGCGTCGCCAAAGGCGGCAAGCTGGTGGGCTTCGGCGCCTTGCAGGTGTCCACCGGGGAGGAGTCTATTCCTGGCTTGCTGTGGGGTTTCGCCAAACTCCTGGGCCTCTGGCGCTGCCTGCCGGATGGGCGTCAGACGAGCTTCTACAACATCCAATCCCGCCGCGAGAAGCACCCGGAAGAATTCCGCGAGGATGTGGTGACGCTAATGCAATGGCTACAGCAAGGGCGGCTGCACCCGGCCGTGGCGGAGCTGCGGCCGCTGGCAGACGCGGCGGAGGTACACCGCCTGATTGACGCGGGTGCGGTGGCAGGCAAAATCGTGCTGGATTGCCAAGCCTGAGCCTGCGCGGCCCGACCTGCGCGGCCCGACCTGCCCAGTCAGCGGATACCGGTTTCGACAACCACCTCGCGGTGGCTGCGCCTTGGCTCTTTCAGGTAGCCTCAGAGCGCAAACGGATAGTGCTTCTCCACCTGCTCACGGGTTATAAAGTCGTTCTTGAGGTCTGACTGAATCGCAGCGACCTCGCGATTTTCGGGAGCACCCCAGCCACCGCCGCATGCCGTTACCATGCGCACAACATCACCTTTCTTCAGCGCAAGCCTGGCTGGTTTGCCGTGAATCTCAGGAGGATCGCTACGCTCGCCACCTCTGAGGATCTCCACGTAGTTCGATGACCCCTTATGTCCGCCATCGACACCCCAGGGCGGGAACTTGAACCTGCCAAAACTTCCGGTAAAGTAAGCCTGGTCGCACAGGATCTCATATTCCAGGTAGTTGCCCTTGCCGCCGCGATACTGCCCAAAGCCACCGTCCTCGGAGTGCAGTGAGTACTGTCTCACTCGAACGCCATAGCGCGCTTCGGTAATCTCCACCGGGAAGTTATACGTTTCGCCGTCAGCAATGGAGAACTGGCCGTTCAGTCCGTCGCGGTTGTTCATGGCTCCCCAACCGCCAACCAGTGGACCCACCAGAATCGTTGGCTCCTCCGTATCCGGGTGGGTACCTGCGAGAACAAAAGCACACACTGAGAGTACGTGCCCGGCGGTCAGCCTCTCGGGCACCTCCTCTGCCAGGGCCTTCCATATGAGATCTTCCGCATAGAGCATCGTCTCCCAGTAGGTTGATACGGGCGCGGGCCTTTCAGCGGTAAAGACAGTCCGGTCAGGGCAGACAACCTCCAGCGCCCTGAAACATCCACTATTTGCCGGAATTCCCGGATTGGTAAGCGCTTTGAAGATGGTCCGAACCGCAGAAACAAGCCCTGTTCTCGAATTGTTGATTGGCCCCCGGGCCTGCGGCGCCGAGCCGGAAAAATCAGCCTTGAACTTGTCATCCGTGATGGTGATTTCAACGCAGACTTTCAGTGGGTCGGAACCCAGGCCATCGTCATCAATCCAGTCTTCTGCGTAAAAAGTCCCCTTCGGCAGGTTGCGGATTTCGGCGGCGATCATTTTTTCGCCATAATCCAGCAGCTCCTCCATTGCCCTGTAGACGACACTTTCGCCATATTTCGTAAACAGATCCTTGAGCCTGCTCTCGCCGACGTTATTGGCCGCCATACCCGCCCAGAAGTCGCCCATGGAGGATTTCGGCATGCGGATATTGGCTTGCAGGATATCCATGACTGACTCAACGACTTCGCCACGATCGAATATCTTGACCGTCGGTATCTGCAGGCCTTCCTGGTAGATTTCCTCGGCATCGGTGGTAAAACTGCCCGGCGCCATACCCCCCACATCAACCCAATGCGCCTTGTTCACTGCAAATGCGATCAGAGCCTCATTGAAGAATACGGGCTTGGCAATTGCCACATCACACAGGTGGGTGCCACCGCCGTGATACGGATCGTTGGAAATGAAAACATCACCGTCGCGGATACGACCATCAAACTTGGTAAGAATGTCCCGCACCAGGGAGTCGATCATTCCCAGGAAAACGGTCGTGCCATTGCCCTGGGCAATCAGGTCCCCTCTGGCGTTGGTGATACCCACAGAGTAGTCCAGAGCCTCATAGATAATTGGGCTCATACTGGTGCGACTCATGGCCGAGAACATTTCGTCACCGATGGCGATGAGAGTGCTCTTGATGATCTCCAGGGTGTACGGATTATCGTTGTCTCGCTTTGACATGTGCTTAGCCCTCGATTTCGATGTGAATATTTCCGTAGGCGTCCATGTTCACGCGCTTTCCCGGAGTAATCACAATGGTATTGGTCGCATCCTCGATAATGGATGGCCCGACAAAACTCATTCCCGGTTCGAGCTTGCCCAGATCGTAGATCGTTGCCTCATGAATGCCGTGTTCGTCGTAGTCAACTTTCCGCGTCCCCTTCAATGCGTCCTCGATCAAGGCGCCGGAACCTTCCCGCTCCTTGAGGGGTTGCTTGTCAATCTTGCCGAATACCACCACATGGTAGTTGACCAGCTCCACTTCATTGTCGAGGCGGAATGCATACTCACGCTGGTGGGCGTCATGGAAGCTTTCTATGAGCTCCTGAATGGATTTTTCAGTAATATCGTCGGCCGGCAGCTCAACTTTTATAGTGTGCTCCTGCCCCAGGTAGCGCATATCCGCGTAACGTTCGAGATACATTTGTGCGGCGGAAATTCCCTCCTCCTCACACTGACGGGAGGCACCCGAAGCGATCTCGCCGAATCTTTTGGCAATAGACTCAAAGGAAGCCGTGCTCAGATTCTCCACGCTTGTCTGCAGAAAGTCCCTTCTCAGATCGCTCATCAACATTCCCCAGGCAGAGAATACTGAAGCATTGACAGGCACGATCACTTTTTTGACTTTAAGCTCCTCGGCGAGAGAAACAGCATGCATTGCCCCGCCGCCACCGAAGGCTATCAGCGAAAAGTCTCTGGGATCATATCCCCGGTTCAAAGAGACCAGCTTCAGAGCGTTGACCATATTGGCATTAGCTATTCGAATAACACCCCGTGCTATATCCTCATTGCTGCCGTTGAGCTCCGTCCTCAATGAATCAAACGCCGAGTTCATTGCATCCCAATCTGGCTTGTGCTCCCCGCCGAGGAACAGCTCCGGGTTGATCCGGCCAAGTACGAGGTTTGCGTCGGTAGCGGTAATATTCTCACCGCCTCGACCGTAGGCAGCGGGACCTGGCGTGGAACCTGCCGATTGGGGACCAACGTGCATTCTGCCGCCACTGTCCATCCAGGCAATACTGCCCCCGCCATTGCCGATCTCCACCAGGTCAACTACCGGTGTGCGAATGGGATAACCGGGGCTCTCCCTGTTCCACTCAATGCGGTATTCGGTCGTTATTCGGGCCTTGCCTTCGTGAATCAAGGCACATTTCGCCGTGGTGCCCCCGATATCCAGCGCAATCAGGTTCGGCTCACCAATGACATCACCGATTGCCGCGGCGCCAAGCATGCCGCTCGCAGGGCCAGATTCCACCAGTGTTATCGGATCAGCCAATGTGCTCTTTACGGTTGCCACGCCCCCGTTTGATTGCATGATGAATGGCGAGGACTCAAGGCCTCTCTCGGCGAGGCGGCTTTCCAGCCGGGAAAGATAACGCCTGGCCGCAGGGAGTACATAGGCGGACAATACCGCTGTGCTGGTCCGCTCATACTCTCGCCACTCCCTGCACACTTCATGCGATGCAATGATTGCAACCTCACTCCAGAGCTCGGCTATCTTGTTTTTTACCAGCTTTTCATGCTCCGGGTTCACGTAGCCGTGCAGCAGACAGATGGCGATTGCTTCAACCCCTTCTGCCTTGAACTGATCCACGATGGGAGCCAGCTCCTCCAGCCTGACGTCTTGCTCTACACCGCCCCGGTAATCAATTCGCTCGGAAACCTCTGCACGGAGATATCTTGGGACAAACGGAGCCGGCTTATTGAAGGCGATATTGAAGAGATCCGGACGATTGCCCCGGGCAATCTCCAGCACATCGCGAAATCCGCGGGTGGTGATGAGCGCCGTTTTGGCGCCCTTTCTCGCAAGAAGCGCATTGATTACCACGGTGGTGCCATGGGCAAAGTAGCTGAACTGCCTGGGGTCCAGACCAGACTTCTCTATGCAATTAATAACACCCTCATCAAAGTTGGGCGGCGTCGTATCCGACTTGACCGTGGTAATTCCGGATTCGCTCACACAAACCAGGTCCGTAAACGTTCCGCCGACATCTGTCGCTATTCGCATCACATTCTCCGTTATCACCGCATTCATTTTATCAGCAGACAGCGACGCCTCCATAACTACCCGGGGAGGGCGGCTGCCATATCAATGTATTTGATACTATCAAATATTTTGACAGAATCAAATTGTTTTGCTAATTTGCTCTTCGTAGACAGAAATACCGCAAGGTATCCAGCGGCAACCCAATGATTTTTCGGTAATAAGAGGAATTCCACATGAGAGCAAACCGAAGCCACAGCAAGGCGCCACTATCCGTTGCAGTAACAGCCGCTGCATTATCGATCGGTCTTGTCTCGGTGGATGTGCACGCGCAAATGCTGGAAGAGGTGGTTGTCACCGCCCGCAAACGTGCAGAGAGCTTGCTGGAAGTGCCGGTTACGGTGACTGCTTTCTCAGAGGCGGAAATCGGCAGAGCTGGCATCGAGCGGCCCTCTGATTTCCTGCTATTAACTCCGAACGTCACCTTCGCCAGCTCCGAAAGTGCCGGCGTCAACTTCATGACCATCCGCGGTGTCTCGCAGGTCAGAAACGGCGAGTCGCCAGTGGCAGTCGTCGTCGACGGCGTCTTGATGACTGACCCCGGGCAGTTCGACCAGGAACTTTTTGACATCCAGCAGATTGAAGTCATGAAGGGCCCTCAAGGCGCCCTCTACGGGAGAAACGCGATAGGCGGGGCCATCAATATCACCACTGTGGCTCCATCAGACAGTCTGGAAGGCAAAGTTGTCATCGGTGGTGGCAATGGCAACAGAAGAAGGGGGGCGTTTGCCCTGAGTACCCCTTTGAGTGATTCGGTTGCGGTTCGCGTTTCTGGCAGCCATGTCGAACATGATGGCTACATCAAGAATACCTTCCTCAACAAGGACGTCGATTTCTACGAAGATACTGCTTTACGCGGCCGCCTGGTGTGGGACGCTTCCGAGAGCTTCAATGCGGACCTGCGCCTCGCTCGTGTCAGAACCGAGGGCGGAGCACTGAACTTTGTGGTAAATGCGGACTGGTATGCGGGTGATTTCGTCGGCGATGCCAATGATACCAGCAGGCCCTACACGGCCAACCGCCTGGGTACCAACGAGCGCGATATTGACTCAGCCTCTATGAAGCTGGATTGGGATCTGAATTGGGCGACGTTAACTTCGATCACCTCCTGGACCGATCAATCCGAGTTTTATGCCGCCTCCGCCTATCCCTATGAGTGCGTTCCGGATTGTGTCTCGTCAATCGAGAACTCCCCTTTCAGCCAGGCCTTTGTCGACCTGTTCGGTTCACCGCCCTTCGGGGAGCCAGGTTCTTTCGTACCGGTGCAGGTCGTGAAAGTGAATACCAGCGTCGAAACCGTGAGTCAGGAATTTCGCATCACATCTCCCGATGATCAGGATTTCAGGTGGATTACTGGGGCATATTGGCTCAGCACGGACCGGCAGCGAGGCCTGCCGACAGAGGTTGATGTCGGGCAGCCTTACGATAAACGGCTGATAAACGACAATACGCTCTTTGCCTTTGCCGATGACAACGACAATACCGCCTATGCTGTGTTCGGACAGTTTGAATACGATGTGACAGAAAAGCTGGAACTGGCGTTCGCTGTCCGTTATGACAAGGATGAGCGAGAGCAGGTAGATACCTCGCCGATATCAGCTACATTCGGCAAGAAAAGAAAGCGGGAGTTCTCAGAAACACAGCCAAAGTTCACGGCGACTTATGCACTCTCCGACGACTCCAGCCTCTTTGCTGTAGCGAGCAAGGGCTTTAGAAGCGGCGGTTTCAATCAGAATGGCGTAGGCCAGGCGGCGGAGCTTGCTGGAATTGCCGGCATCAGTGATGAATACACAAAGGAAGTCTCCACCAATGCCGAAATTGGCTACAAGAGTTCATTCATGGAAGGGAAACTGCGGGTAGATGCAGCTGTGTTCTACACGGAGCTTGAAGACCAGCATTATTTTCAATTTCTCGGTGCAATCAACGCGCAACTGCTGAACAACATTGATGAGGTTGAACTATATGGCTTCGAACTCGGGAGCAAATATTTCATTACTGAAGACTTGAGTATCAATGCAGCCTACGGCAGAACCGATAGCGAAATCACAGACTACACGGTTGATCCATCGGCAGTGGGGAACTGGGCACCGTATGTGGCGCGCAACACCATCAATGCGGGCTTTCAATACACTCCAATATTGGCGGGTGATCTGCAAGGCTTGCTTCGCCTTGACTGGAACCGCAGTGGCAAGCAGTACTGGGACACCTCGAACTCCACGCCGAGAAGTGCCGTTGATCTTGTCAACCTGCGTGTCGGCATCTCGTCTTTGAGCAATGGCTGGGACGTAACGCTCTGGGCAAAGAACCTGACCGATGAAGAATATAACGCCGAGTTCGTGTCAGGCGGCATCGCCCAGCTGGCGACCCCCAGGACCTACGGTATAGACCTCTCCTATGAGTTCTAAGGTAAGCTATTCCTCGGGTTTAGCACCCAATGGGCGAGCTGTATGCAGGCAGATAACAGCTCGTCTTTTCCCATGAAAGTTGTTGTGTGAGAGGAAGTTAACATGCTTGGGGCCAAGGAACAGAGTGCTTTACCCATAGGAGCGATGCTGAAGCGTCGGCGCAAGGAGTTGGGGTTAACTCTCAAGGAACTGTCCGACCGGTCCGGTGTGTCCGCCCCCTTCATTTCCCAAGCCGAGCGCAGCCTGACCGTCCCATCAATGGTCTCGCTGATGAAGTTGTCGAAGGCGCTAAACGTTGAACTCAAGTACTTCATGGAAGTGCCGCATGATGATTCGATCGTTCATCGTGCAGACGGCCTGCCGGTCATAGACCTGGGATCTCCCGTCACCTACCTCAGCATGAGTTCGGATCTGGATAATCAGCAAATGGACGCTCTGCTGATGAAGATACCCCCCGGACACACGTTTCCCATAGACAGGAGGGATGGAGAGGATTTTTTATATGTGCTGGAAGGAGAGATCATCTCCATCGTGGGCGATGTAGAGGCAACCCTGAAAAAAGGTGATGCCATGCACTTTGACTCGCGACTGCCACACACAGCCCGCAATGAAACAGATCAGGAGGTCGTGCTGCTGTATGTCGGCACACCGAGTATTTTTCGCTAGCCATCTGCAAAAGTGATCGCAAGAGCATGGAAGTAATACATCTGCAGTATCCATCCGAGGACCGCCTTAAAACCCTGCTCGAGATACACAAATCGGGCGGCAGGTGTCACGAAATCGGGACCGGACTGCTTCCCAAAGGCAGCAGCATGCCAGTGCACGGCACCTCGGCACACCCGCGACACGAAGTAACACTGATTCTCGATGGCGAGATTCATACCATCGCGGGGGGCCGTGAGGTCACGCTCAGGGCCGGCGATATTGTATCGATCCCGGAAGGCGAGAATCAGCGAACAACCGTGATTGAAGAGACCCGGCTTCTGTATATTTTCCTCGATAAATAGGCTATCGCTTCCTGACGAGAGGACCTCGCGATAGTGGGCTCAGCTCAGGTGACCTGCGCGGCCCGGCCTGCGCGGCCCGGCCTGCGCGGCCCGCCAAATACACAGTCAGTATTTATATTTGGACCTCGCGGTCACGCGGGGGAGTGACACCCCGCGCCTGACATCCGACAATGGGTACACTAATACTCATAAGTGCGGAGCCCAGCGAATGAAATACAACATCGACCCCGAATTGCGCCCCATCCTCGACCTCTTGCCGCCCTTCGACCTGAAGGAGCCACAGGTGATGCGCGCCACCATGGACGCGATGGTGGCGCCGGGCAATGCGCAGTTGGATACCAGCGGCATCACCATCAGCGATCGTAAGGTTCCCGGCGCGCACGGAGACCCCGAAGTACCGGTGCGCGTATACCAGCCAGCAAATGCCAGCGGCGCGCTGCCCGGGCTGGTCTACATGCATGGCGGCGGATTCGTATTCGGAAATCTTGAGAGCGAGCACGCGAGCTGCCTCGCCCTGTGCCGCAACCTCGGCATTGTGGTGGTATCCGTGGACTATCGGCTGTCGCCAGAAACCGCGTTCCCCGGCCCTCTGGAGGACTGCTACGCCGCCCTCAGCTGGACCCACGCCCAGCGCGACAGCCTTGGCATTGACGCACGCCGCCTTGGTATCATGGGCCAGAGCGCCGGCG
>JBGTGB010000137.1:0-6540 GCA_041746975.1 Haliea sp.
GGGTTTTCCACCGGTCTGCCCGATTCCATGTCGACGTGGGTCGCCCAGGTGACCCCGGCATAGGGTTCCGCGGACAGCAGTTCTCCGCTGCTGCGGTCCAGAACGTAGAAGAAGCCGTTCTTGGGCGCTTGCATGATGACCTTGCGCTGGCGCCCCTCGAGTTCAATGTCGGCCAGGATCATATGCTGGGTGGCGGTGTAGTCCCAGCTGTCGCCGGGAGTAGTCTGGTAGTGCCAGACATAGCTGCCGTCATCGGGATTCAGGGCGACAATCGACGACAGGTACAGGTTATCGCCACCCTCGGGGCTGCGAATCTGTCGGTTCCAGGGGGCACCGTTGCCGACCCCGATATACAACAGGTCCAGGTCCGGGTCATAGGCCATGGAGTCCCAGACCGTGCCGCCGCCACCGATTTCCCACCAGGGGCCGCCGCCCCAGGTCTCGGCAGCGGCCTGCATGGCCTCATTCTCGAATCCCGCTTCCGGGTTGCCCGGGACCGTGTAGAATCGCCAGGCCAGTTCGCCGCTGTCCAGGTCGTAGGCGGAGACGTAGCCTCGCACGCCGAGTTCGCTGCCGCCGTTGCCGATTATTGCCATCCCCTTGACGATTCTCGGGGTACCGGTGATGGAGTAGGGCCGGGTGCGATCGGTGGTCTGGACCGTCCAGACAAGCTCGCCGCTAGTGGCGTCGAGGGCGATCAGGCGGCCGTCCAGGGTTCCGGAGATGATCTTGCCATCCGCGTAGGCGACGCCCCGGTTGACCACGTCGCAGCACAGGTGCACGGCCCACTCCCGGGGTACCTGCGGGTCGTGGAACCACAGCAACTTGCCGCTGCGCGCATCGTGGGCAAACACCATGCTCCAGGATGCCGTGGTATAAATGACACCTTCAACGACCAGCGGTGTCGCTTCCATGCCGCGTGCTGTGGGGTAATCGAAGTACCAGTCCAGCCCCAGGTCTGCGACATTGTCGCTGTTGATAGCCTGGAGCTCACTGAAACGGGTCTCCGCCGCATCCAGACCATGCTGCCGCCATTCGACATCGGCAGCGACCGGGGGGGCGGCCACAGCCGGCTGCGCTGTGGCTGCGTCTGCGGGGGTATCACCGTCAACGCTTCTGTTCTCGCAACCGCTGAGGAACAGGGCCGCGCAAAGTATAGGCAGGAGCATTCTGGTGTACATGGGACATTCCTTATTATTGATAGGACCCAAGTCTAGAGCATTGTCACCGCAGGAGGAAAGTCGTCACTCCGGTCATCACGGACAGATTGCGGGCAGTCGCCGCTGTTCGTGGCATGTGTTGTGGGTAGCTGCTCTTGCCCTGCTGGTCCTGCTGCCGCCGCAACCGGCTACGGCGGACGACTTGTCACGGTTCCAGCGCCTGGTGGTCAGCCTGGTACAGGCTGAGCCATCAAGCCGCAGTCGCTTTGCTCGGGTCGCGTTGCTGGAAATGGCCGAGATCCATCTTGCCGAAGCCGGGCTGGCGCGCAATCAGTCAGCGCAGGACCCACAGCCCGATCGACTGCTCGGCTGGTCGCGTTCGGTAGAGGCTTACGCCCGCCAATTGCTGGGACTGCATGACCAGGTCGAGCGGGGGGCCGAAGTTGTGCTGCTGCCCGCTCTGCTGGCGGAAACCGGTATCGTGGTGGGCGAGCACAGCACCATCATCAGTCATCCACGCAGGGACCAGCAGCAGGCACTGGAACAAGCGATACTGCAGGCTTTCTGCGCTCGGGAAGATTGCGTACAGTTGCTGGTCGCCGAGGCCGAGCTGGCGCCCCAGCCCATTCCTGAAAGCCCATCTCACAGACCGCCAAGCTGGAGTTTCACCCGTTCAGGGCCTGTATGTGAGCAGCGTGGGCTGCAAGTACAGTTTCCCGCGGCAGAGGGTCGGGGTGCGGGCAATCTTGCTGCTTACCGCTCACTCTGTCAGCAACTCTTCGCAGAGCTGCAATCGCTGGTGGCTGAATTACGCCGGCAGCAGCGGCAAGGCGTAGTGCCGGACTGGAGTGCGCTCACCATCAGCGCCACCCCGCACCGGCCAGAACACAGCATTCGGCTCAATGACGCCGGGGACAGCCTGTTGCTTGCGGTTCCCCTTTTGTTTGGAACACCCGGGCTGTTGCCGCGTGTTCTGCCCTGGTTGCGCTCGCTTGCCGAGTCTGCTGAGGCGCCAGCGCTGGCGCTGTCCGCCGGTGAGTTGGGCTGGCTGGGTTCCCCGGCGTCTCCCTAACGCGCTATCATTCGACAGGTAAGCCCCGAACCTCTCTTTGCCAGAGGCTCTGGACCTTGTGCTGACGCGGTGGACACATGATTGAAATCATCAAAATGTACACGTCCGACCTTGAGTTGGGCATGCACGTCTCCGCGCTGGACAGGCCCTGGCTGGAGACTCCCTTCGTGCTGCAGGGGTTTCGCATTGAGACCGAAGAGGATTTGCGCACCCTGCGCAAGTTCTGTCAGTTTGTTTTTATCGATACTGAAAAGAGCTCGCAGGAAGAGTACACGCTGCAGCGAAAGGTCCGCATCCAGCGGCCGCGCGTTCCCAAGCAAGCCATGTTTCCCACGCGGCAACTGAAGACCTATGCTGACAGTTCGGATTGGACCGAGGAGTTTCCCCGGGCTGAAACCGCGGTCAGGGAGCTCTCCTCCGGCATAGAAGAAATATTTCAGCAGGCAACAGGCGGTGCCGCACTGGATGTGGTGCGGGTCAAGCGCTCGGTCGAACCGATGATCGACAGCATTTCCCGCAATCCGGACGCCTGCATCTGGCTGGCGCGCTTAAAGCAGCAGGATCACTACACTTACCAGCACTCACTGGGTGCCTCGATCTGGGCCGTTGCCCTGGGTCGCCAGTTGGGGCTGCCACGCTCGGACCTGCGCTCCCTGGCAATTGGTGGACTGTTGTTCGACGTCGGCAAGCTGCGGGTCGAGCCTGAACTCCTGAACACCGACCGCCAGCTGACACCCGAAGAATTCGCGGAGTTGCACAAGCATGTTATCTACGGCGCGGAGATGATTGGTGAGACAGGGCTCATGAATACCGATGTGATTGCGATGGTCACGCACCACCATGAGCGGCACAACGGGTCCGGCTATCCCCAGGGTCTGCAGGGTGACCAGATCCCGATATTCGCCAGGATCGCAGCCATCGTGGACTGCTATGACGCCATCACCAGCCACCGGGCCTATGCCCGGGCAATCGCCCCGTCCACGGCGATCAAGATGCTCTATGACGCCAAAGACGTCGACTTTCAGGCGGAGCTGGTGGAAGAGTTTATCCAGGCGGTAGGGATATATCCCGCCGGGACGCTGGTGGAGCTGTCATCCGGGGAAGTTGCGGTAGTGGTGGCAGAGTACCGAACCCGGCGTCTGCGCCCCAGGGTCATGGTGCTGCTGGATGCGGACAAGCGGCCCCTTGGCAACGCGAGAACTGTTGACCTCCTACAGGAAACCCACGACGCCAGCGGTCAACCACTGGATATTGCCCGGTCGCTGGAACCCGACGCCTACGGCATCGATATGACCAGCATCCGTCTCTGAGTGGGCTCGTAAGGTGGCAGAAACAGACATGGATCTGGATCGCTCGGGATTTCTTGCCGCGCTGGGATTTTTTGTCAGCGAGGCTCGTCCGGCGGGCGATCACCTGGGGCTGTTGCTCATCGACCTCAGCAACATGAGGCTCATCAACCACCGGCACGGTTACGAGATAGGTGATCGTCTGTTGGCGGAAGCGGGCCGACAGCTGTTGGCTACCAGCAAGCTGCCGAATACAGTCTTCCGCATCGGCGGTCATACTTTTGCATTCATCCTGCCACAGTTGGACACTCCGGCGTTTATCGCCCTGGCGCTGAACCGGGTCCAACGTCTCTTGGGCGAGACGCTGCACATCGATGATGAGATCCTGCCGGTGCGGCTGCGAATTGGCCTCTCGGTCAATCTCGAAAGTAAACATTCGCCCATGCTGACCCTGGCCCGTGCCGAGGCAAGTCTGACCCGGGTCAAACAGGGCGCCACCCTGGAAATCGACGCCCTTATTGGTGAGGAGGACGGTGCCCAGGAGGACACTGCCCTGGAACAGCATTTTTCCGAGGCCCTGTACGACAACGCCTTTGATCTGCACTTTCAGCCCAAGGTCGACCTGCGAACCGGCTCTATATGCAGTGCCGAGGCCCTGATCCGCTGGCATCTGCCGGGCTACGGCGCGGTATCCCCGGAACGGGTGGTGCAATTGGCGGAAGCCGCCGGACAGACCTATGAACTGACGCGCTGGGTGGTCAATCGGGCTTTGCGCGCCATGCGTGAGTGGCGCGACACCGTGGCCTTGCCCGTGGCCGTGAATATCCCTGCCGATCTGGTAGACAGTCCGGATCTGGCCAACATGTTGCATGGGGCACTCAACATCTGGGGAGTGGAGCCTTCCCAGCTGACGGTGGAAGTCACTGAGGGTGCCGTGATCGAGGACAAGGAAGCTGGCTTTGAAAATCTCCTGCACCTGCGGGAGCTGGGGATAGGGCTTTCCATCGACGATTTCGGCACTGGCTACTCGTCCCTTTCCTATTTCAAGCATATTCCTGCAACGGAGATCAAAATCGACCAGTCATTTGTGCGTCGGATTCTCGATGACCCTCAGGATCGCGCTCTGGTGGGTATCATCATTGAGATCGCCCACCTGTTCGGCTTTTCTGTGGTGGCCGAAGGGGTGGAAGACGAACAGACACTCCAGTGTCTACGCGAATTGAACTGCGATATCGCACAGGGTTATCTGATTTCTCGCCCGCTACCGGAGCATGAGCTGCTGGCATGGCTGCAGCAAAATAACGGAGCCTTGCCATGAGCGACCCGCTGACCGAACAGCCCACATCGCCCGGTGCTACCGCAGAGCCGCTTTATGCCGTGGAAGATCATGACAGCGTGCCGGTTGCCGGCGGCGCCGTGCTGCTGATGGCGAGAGCCACCGGTGCCCGACTCAGCGTGACCGCGGACGTGGCCACGGCGCTGCAACAGTGCACGGCC
This sequence comes from Haliea sp., assembly GCA_041746975.1. GTDB lineage: Bacteria > Pseudomonadota > Gammaproteobacteria > Pseudomonadales > Halieaceae > Haliea. The sequence goes on from JBGTGB010000137.1 coordinate 5,016, forward strand.
TTCCGTACCCTGCCGGGCCACGCCAGCTACCTGGTACAACAGTTCCCCCAGCTGGGTGGCGATGTGGCCGACGTCACCCGGGTGCTGCAGCAGGTCAGGGATACCGGATTGCTGCAGCCCGCCGCGCGCATCTGCGCGCAGATCAATACGCCCGAGGGCGACGCTACCGACCTCGACCGCACCATAGCCTGCGTGATCACCTGCGATCGCCCCGCGGCAGTCGAGCGCCTGCTGGAATCCCTGCTGCGCGGCGCCCGGTTGGCGCGGCAGAAACGGCTGATTCTGATCGATGACTCCCGCGAGGCTGCAAACTGCGCCGTGAACGCTGCGGCGGTGGAACGCTTCAACCTGGCGAGCCCGACATCAATGACGTATTTCGGTCCGCAGGAGCAGGAGCAGTTGGTGCAGTACGCAATAGCCGAGCTGCCCCGGCATGAAAACGCCATCCGTTTTCTCTTGCAGTGGGACTCCTGGCCGGGTATGGCGACCTACGGTCGCGCCCGGAACCTGGCGCTGCTGCTGACGGTGGGCGAGCGCTGCATCATTCTTGATGACGACGTTATCTGTGCAGCCTATAAGCTGCCCTATCAGGAGTCAGGTGTAGCATTCAACGATGGTGGCCGGCAGGCAGATTTTTTCCGCGATACAAAGGACTGGCAACAGCGTGCGGTGCAACAGGATTTCGATCCGCTGGTGGGCCACGGTCACTGCCTCGGTATGGGTCTTTCCCGGGCGCTGCGCACGCTTGGATATGACAGCTTGCAGGAGGAGCACCTGGCTGCGGTGAGCGCAGACTGGTGCGGGGGAATGACGGCCAGTTCGCCGGTGCTGGTCACCCAGAGCGGATCCCTGGGCGATCCGGGAACCAGCAGCAACGGTTGGCTTGCCAACCTGGAGCCTGATTCTCTGCGGCGCATGCTGGCCAGGCCAGGGGGACTCGGCAGTGCCCTCTCCCTGCGTCAGAACTGGCTGGGTCAGACGCGGCCCACCTTTACCGTGCGTCCGGTGATTTCCCAGGTAACCGGGTTGGACAACCGCGCGCTGTTGCCCCCGTACTTTCCCGCCCTGCGCGGGGAAGACCAGCTGTTCGGCAGCATGCTGGATTTCCTGCATCCGGACTCGCTGACCCTGGAATATGACTGGGCTGTTCCGCATCTGCCCCTGGAAGAGCGCCTGGGCAACCCCGCTGGCGATGCAACGGTTCCCAGGGGAGGCTTGAGCCAGCTCGCAGGATTTCTCGACGCGGCGCAGCCGCAGGATCCGGGAGTGGGGCTGGCGACGCGCATGGCCTTGCTGAGCTGTCGTTTCGATGAACTGGGCCAGCTCTCGGATGCCGGCCTTACGGCCAGTTTCCGCGCCAATCTGGCCGGGCTGCAGGCCGCTCATATGCAGACTCTGGAGGAGCGTTTCCGGGATTCGTCGACTCTTGCGGAGGACTGGCGTCTATATCTCGAACGCAATCGGCAGGCCTGTGTCGCTGCTCTGCAACAGTCGCCTACTCTAGCGGACCTCCCGGGAGTGCCCG
>JBGTGB010000138.1:0-1774 GCA_041746975.1 Haliea sp.
CAAGCACCACATCCTGCGCCAGGCGGTGCCCATGTTTGAGCGGGCGATGATTGAAGTGGCTCTGCAGCACACCCAGGGCCGCAAGCGGGATGCGGCGGAATTGCTCGGCTGGGGACGCAACACCCTGACCCGCAAGATGAAAGACCTGGATATGCAGGACTGACTCTATCTCAGGCGACACTCCGACGCAGGTAGCGCACACCCAACATTGCCAGAACCAGAACCATCAGCAGGATGCCCCACCCGCTCATGAGAGGCACGGGAACTGCTTCCGCCGGTGGTGATACCACAGGTGGTGGCGGAGGCGGCTGGCCATCCGGCACCTCGAAACCGCTCAGCACGACGACACGGTCGCCGCCACCGAAGGTGGAAAACACGAAGGCCCCGGTGACCGGGTCGATGGCCGCGCCCTCTGCACCGCTGAGGCCACTGACGACAACCCTGCGGCTGGAAATGACGGGGTTGCCCTGGGCATCCATGTTAAAGGCGGCCACGTTTCCAGAGGAGAATTCGGAAACGATCATACTCGGGCTGGGAAACTGTGCCGAGCCCAGGGGAACGTAGGCCCAGCCCTCGGGACCACCCGGCAGGGTCGACCCCGCCACCTGGGTGACCCCATTAATAGAAATGATTCCGCCGCCACCGACCGAATAGTTGACGACATAGAACTGCCCGCCGCTCCACGACGCAATACGCATGCCCCCGGCGCCAGGATAGCCTGCGGGAATAAACGCCACCGAGGCCGAGGAATCGGCGACACCGAGCGGAGTCAGGTCGATATCATTGACCACCAGGCCCGTGGCGAGATTGATCTGGGCATACCGGTTTTCGGGCCACTGTGCGTAAGAAATCAGCCCCCCCGGATCAGGCACGATCCCGCCGTCATTGAAGGGGGCATCGGCCACTCGCGTTGCGGAGCCGCTGAACCCGGTTATCAGGCCAGCGCCGTCGCGTAGCAGGTTGATCGCATAAAGCGCACCTGGTGAGTCATTTGCGTCGCCGCCGATGTACAGCGTGTTCGGCTGGCTGGCGAGTATGAAGACGCCGCCGTACGATGGCGGGACACCCGGCGCGGAACCGAGGTCGAGCAGCGTATAATCAGCGTCGAAGGGGGGTTGCAGAGTCTGGGCCTGAACCGCCAGTGGCGCCAGCGCAGCAAACCACGCCGCAACCACGAGTGTAAGCATGGATCTTATTGTTGTCATCGTTACGCTCTCCGGACTAGACACAATGAGGCCCAGACAGTCCTGGCGGAATCATGCTTCGGAGCCCCCTGTCAACTTGAATATCTGCTTTTCCAAAAAAAGTCAACCAACTTTAACCTGCAGGTCGCCGGCATCAATACTGTCGAGCCCGGAATCGAGGGTGAGGAGCGCTTCCCCCGGGGAGCGGATGCCCCGATAATCCGCCCATGCTGAACATCGTCCTCTACCAGCCGGAGATTCCCCCCAACACCGGCAATATCATCCGCCTGTGCGCCAATACCGGCTGCCAGCTGCACCTTATAGAACCCCTGGGATTCACCCTGGACGACAAGCGCCTGCGCCGCGCCGGCCTGGACTACCGTGAATTCGCCGCGGTACGGGTGCACCCGGACATGACAAGCCTGTTGGCGGCCCTTCCCGGATCCAGGCTGCTCGCGGTCAGCACCCGCGGCCGCACGCCCTACCACAAAATTGAATACCGCCCCGACGACGCCATCCTGCTGGGCCCCGAAACCCGCGGCCTCCCCGCAGCTCTGCTCGAGTCCCTGCCCCCTGAGCAGGTCATCCGC